>JBDSHZ010000167.1:0-3728 GCA_039918235.1 Pelobium sp. | reverse complement strand
TACGGCAAACATCAATTGAAAGAACGCAAATAAAGAACGGGGAATGGTTGGCGCTAAGGGCCATGGCGCTGCATTGGTCACATCTTTAAAAAACAAATGGGTGAAGGGATTGCCAATAAAACCATGGATGGATTCTCCAAAACAAAGACTATAACCTACTACAATCCATAAAACACCCACCACTCCGGCGGCAACCACACTTTTAATCATGGTGGAGAGTACATTTTTGCGGTGCACCATTCCGCCATAAAAGAAGGCCAATCCCGGTGTCATGATGAACACTAATGCTGTGGCCACTAAAATCCATGTGATATCTGCAGCATTATACTTAGTTTCATCAGCAAAATTAGGTTGCACCTCAACAAACAAAGTAAGGATGGCAATTAAGCTTAAAATCGCAAAAGGCAAAGTCCTTTTAAATAAAGAAGTTTTCATTTTTTTAATAATTCTTATTAATTTGATGTAATTATCTGATTTTTTAATCATAAATCACAATATTTATTAAAAATAATATGATTTAAATGATATTTATTCATCAATAATCTAAAAACACAGATATAAATAGATAAATAACTTAAAAAATGAAATAAAACTTTTGAAAGATTTCGATGTTAAGAAAACATGAAAATTTACACACTGAATATTTCCCAAAAATTGCCTATCAGTCTTACTGAGGCTTGGGACTTTTTCTCTTCCCCTTTAAATCTGGCTAAGATTACCCCAAAAAGCATGAACTTTAATATTACTTCTCATTTTACGGAAGAAACTAAAATGTATGAAGGAATGATCATCACGTATAAAGTTTCGCCATTATTAGGAATTAAAATGGATTGGATGACAGAAATTACTGCAGTAAAAGAAAATGAATATTTTATAGATGAGCAGCGTTTCGGTCCATTTAAATTCTGGCATCACGAACATCATTTCGAAGAAATTGAAGGAGGTGTATTGATGACCGATCAATTGAGCTATGCCATTCCTTTTGGCTTTATTGGCACTATAGCGAATAGTTTAGTGGTAGGAAAGCAGACTAAAGAAATATTTGAATACAGGGAGAAAGTAGTGGAGGAAATGTTTGGAAAATACTAAATAATTTTCTTCCAAAACTTTATGATTTTAGATTTTTAAATACCTATTTTCACAATCGATATTTATTTTAAAATCACTTTAAATGAAGAATTTTTTAATCTTACTTGTTGCACTTATTGCATTCGCATCCTGCACTTCCAACTCAGAAAAAAAATATGTTACCATAGAAGGCATAGATTCTACAGTTAAAGCAGGAGATGATTTTTTCAGGTTTGCAAATGGTATTTGGCTCGATTCTGCTAAAATACCTTCTACACAAACCGGGGTAGGCGCTTATATGTTCATGAATTATCCTCAAAGAATAAGATTACAAGGGATATTAGATAGTTTAGCTAAAAGCGAAAATCCAAATGGCAGCATAGCCCAAAAAGTAGGAGATTTTTATGCCTCAGGAATGGATACTACCACAATCAACAATAAAGGTTATACTCCTGTAAAACCTATAATTACACAAATTGAGGCTATAAAAGATGTGTCCTCATTAATGAAATTTGTTGCAAGCCAAACCAAGTTCTACAATAATTCTATTATTGGCTTTGGAGTTGGTCCTGATGATAAAAACAGTAGTCTTAATATTGCTTTGGCTAATCAAACAGGTATAGGATTACCAGATAGGGATTATTATTTTAAAACTGATTCTTCTACCATTAGCATTCAGGAAGCGTACAAAAAATACATGATTACCTTATTTAAGTTGGTAGGAAATGATACTGAAGTAGCGACTAAAAATGCTGTTGTAGTTTACAATATTGATAAACAAATTGCAGCTTCACATAAAACAAGAGTTGAACTTCGGGATGTTAAGGCTAATTATCATAAAATGGCTGTAGCCGATCTTGATAAAAAACAAACAAACATCAACTGGCAACAATTACTCAATAATTTAGGTGCAAATACAGATTCTATCAATGTAATGCAACCTGCCTATTATGATCAATTGAATAAACTACTAAAATCTATTCCTATTGATAGCTGGAAGATTTATTTAGAAGCTTATACGCTTAGGAATTATGCTGATAACCTGAGTAAACCTTTTGCAGATGCGCAATTTGAATTTACCAAAATTTTATCAGGCCAGGCAGTACAAAAACCACGTGGAGAGATGATGGCCAGTGCCGTAGATCAATTACTTGGCGAGGCTTTAGGAGAACTGTATGTTAAAAAGTATTTTCCAGAATCTGCTAAAAAGCGGATGTTGGAATTGGTGAACAACTTGCAAAAGGCTTATGCTGCAAGAATTGATAAACTAGATTGGATGAGTGACAGTACCAAACTAAAAGCTAAAGAAAAATTAGCTGCAATTACAAAAAAAATCGGCTTCCCAGATCAATGGAGAGATTACAGCAAAGTGAAAATTTCAAGAAATAATTATTTTGAAAACATTGTATCTGCTACTGCCGCTGATTATAATTATGTATTGGCTAAATTGGGTAAGCCGGTTGATAAAAAAGAATGGTTTACAACTCCTTCTACTGTAACTGCCTACAATAATCCTTCAGCTAATGAAATTGTATTCCCGGCAGGAATTTTACAGCCTCCTTATTTTGATAATGAAGCAGATGATGCCCTTAATTATGGTGGAATAGGAATGGTGATTGGACATGAGCTCACCCATACATTTGACGATCAAGGTGCACAGTTTGATAAAAATGGCAATGTTAAAAACTGGTGGACTGATAAAGATTATAAAAAGTTTAATGCTAAAACCCAGCAGGTAATAAATTTATATAGCAAATTTACTGTTTTAGATAGCCTGCACATTAAAGGTGATATGACTGTAGGCGAAAACACTGCTGATGTAAGCGGAGTAGCTGTTGCTTATGATGCTTTTAAAATGACGCCTGAAGGACAAGATACCACCAAAATTGGAGGCTTCACGCCGGACCAACGTTTCTTCTTTTCCGTAGCAAAAATATGGAGAGTAAAAATGAAGGATGAATTTTTGCGTTTATGGATCAACAACAATCCTCATTCTCCACCAATGTGGCGTGTTAATGGCCCATTAATGAACACACCTGCATTTTATAAAGCGTTTAATATTCAAGCTACTGATAAAATGTTTGTACCAGTAAAAGATAGGATCACTGTTTGGTAGCGGTTGGTTGGTGGATAGTCAATTGTTGATAGTCGATGGCTCATTAGTACTTAATGAACTTTTTTTTCTAACTAACTATTTCAACTAATGAACTTTTGAACTGACTACCTTGCACCACACCTTTTCTTTCAATCTCGTTATCAATAAAAGTCTGGATTTCAGATTTTCTTAATCCCCATTTCGGAGCGATGAGCATTTCCAGATCAGAAATCCCGAACAGGCGTTGGATCACCACATCAGGACGTAAACGAGGCAATAGTTCGCAAAGAAAATCGGAGTATTCCTGTAAGGAGAAAAGTTTAAATGGATCTTTTTTGTATTTAGCGCCCATAATAGAGCCTTCCACAATATGTAAATGATGGAATTTTACAAAATTAATCTGCGGAAAACGGTTGATCTCATCGGCGTAAGCTAACATCATTTCATGGGTTTCTCCGGGCAAACCGAAGATGGTATGTACACAGATGTCCAGCTTAGAATTTGTCAGCAAGCCCATCACATTTACAAGTTCATCATGGGAACAACCGCGGTTAAGCTGCTTTAA
>JBDSHZ010000166.1:0-20140 GCA_039918235.1 Pelobium sp. | reverse complement strand
AATGAAGATTTTGCTAATTTTCACCTGATGTACGATTGGAAAATAGCTAAAGATGGAAATTCGGGGGTGATTTTTCATGTAAATGATGACTTTAGTAAATATGCCCAATCCTATTTCACGGGTCCAGAAATGCAGGTGTTAGATAATAATGGACATCCAGATGCTAAAATTATCAAACATAGGGCTGGAGATTTATACGATTTAATTACTTCTAGCAAGGAAACAGTAAAACCTGCCGGAGAATGGAATCATGCTGAAATTATTTCAGATAATGGAAAATTAGAATTCATACTTAATGGAGAAACGGTTATTTCTACCACAATGTGGACAGATGATTGGAATAAAATGGTGGCTGGAAGTAAGTTTAAGGATATGCCAGATTTTGGGAAAGAAAAGAGCGGTAAAATTGCTTTTCAAGACCATGGAAATGAGGTATGGTTCAAAAATATCATGATCAAAAAATTATAAAAGCTTAAATCTCAACCTTAAACTTTATACATGAATACCAGCATCCGTTTTAAATTATCTTTAATGATGTTCCTCGAATTTTTTATTTGGGGAGCATGGTTTGTAACATTAGGGACTTTCCTAGGTGGAAACCTGAATGCCAATGGCACTCAATCTGCAGCGGCATTTTCTACTCAATCTTTTGGGGCAATCATTGCGCCATTTATTATTGGTCTTATTGCTGATCGTTATTTTAACGCGGAGAAAATTTTAGCTGTATTGCATTTAATTGGTGCATTGTTGCTTTATCTTATGTATCAATCCGCTAATTTCGAAACATTTTATCCCTATGTATTGGGCTATATGATTGTTTATATGCCTACGTTGGCATTGGTGAATTCGGTTGCTTTTAATCAGATGAAAGATCCTGAAAAAGAGTTTTCTACCATCAGGGTATGGGGAACCATAGGTTGGATTGTGGCTGGCTTAATGATCAGCTATGTTTTTCATTGGGATTCTGTAGCAAATATTACTGGAGGCTTTTTGCGCAATACTTTTTTAATGGCTGGTATTGCTTCTGTAATTTTAGGGTTGTTTAGTTTTATTTTACCGTTAACTCCTCCCAAATCAGATAAAAATGAAAAGGTTACTGTTTCTGATATATTAGGTTTAGATGCTTTGAAATTATTGAAGAGTAAAGACTTTTTGATTTTTTTCATCTCCTCTATTTTGATCTGTATTCCATTGGCTTTTTATTATCAAAATGCCAACCCATTCTTGTCTGGAATAGGATTAGAAAACCCAACTGGGAAAATGACAATAGGTCAAGTGTCTGAAGTATTATTTATGCTCCTGCTTCCTGTATTCTTCAAAAAATTCGGGTTTAAAACAACTTTATTTTTAGGGATGTTGGCTTGGGTATTGCGATATGTGCTTTTTGCCTACGGCAATGCGGGGGAATTAACTTTTATGCTCATCACCGGTATCGCTTTACATGGTATTTGTTACGATTTCTTTTTTGTATCCGGACAGATTTATACCAATGCCAGGGCAGGTGGAAAAAACAGAAGTGCGGCTCAGGGATTAATTACGCTCGCAACTTACGGTATTGGAATGTTAATGGGTTTCTACATCGCCGGCATCATTACCGATA
Organism: Pelobium sp.; assembly: GCA_039918235.1. Lineage (GTDB taxonomy): Bacteria > Bacteroidota > Bacteroidia > Sphingobacteriales > Sphingobacteriaceae > Pseudopedobacter. The sequence continues at coordinate 18,540 of JBDSHZ010000166.1, read as the reverse complement.
CTTATAAAACAGCAGAAAATTTGGTAGATTGGAAAATGGTTTGGCTTATTCCTGCTGGAATTGCGGCCTCTGTAATGATTCTTTTTGCCCTGTTTTTCAAAGAGAATAAATTGATTAAAATAAAATAATTGTAATGACAAAAAGAAGAGATGTAATTAAAACTATAGTTGCTGGTTCGGCGCTGGCTAGTGCTTCAACACTTTTTAGCTCTTTCAAAGAATTTATGCCATTTAACAAAAATAACTTAAAAGGCAACATCAATCACTCCGTTTGCCGTTGGACTTATAGTTTCTTAAGTTTAGATGAACTTTGCCAGCTCTGTCAACAAATTGGAATAAAAGCAATAGATCTTGTTGGTCCCTCAGATTGGGGAACTTTAAAGAAATATAATATCTATTCCAGTATGTGTAATGGAGCAGAAATCAGTTTGGTTGATGGCTTTGGAGAAATCAAATTCCATGAGCAATTGATTGAAAATTATACCAAGATGATTCCGCTGGTTGCTAAAGCTGGGTATAAAAACCTGATTTGTTTTAGTGGCAACCGAAGAGGAATGACTGATGAAGAAGGCCTGATCAATTGCACAAAAGGATTGAAACAAATCATGCCTCTGGCAGAAAAGCATGGTGTTAAAATAGTAATGGAGTTGCTCAATAGTAAAATTAACCATCAAGACTATTTAGCTGACCACACTGCCTTCGGTGTAGCGTTGTGCAAGAGTGTAGGGTCTGATAACTTTAAACTTTTATATGACATCTATCATATGCAAATTGATGAAGGCGATGTGATTCGTACCCTGCAATCCTCTCATCCTTATATTGCCCACTATCATACCGGCGGTGTTCCAGGAAGAAATGAGATCAATGATTCGCAGGAACTATTTTATCCTGCAATTATGAAAGCAATTCATGAAACTGGGTTTAAAGGATATGTGGCACAGGAATTCGTTCCAAAAAATGAGGATAAAAAAGCTTCATTGGCAGAAGCTGTTAAAATTTGTGATATCTAATATTTAAAAAATGAATAAACGTAGAGAATTTATTGCCCAACTGGGAGTGCTGGCTGCAGGCGTGGCTATTGCGCCATCTTTAGGCTGTACAGCTATGCCTAAGAATAAAAAATTTGGAATTCAATTGTATTCCTTAAGAGAACATTTTAATATTGGAGTTGAGGAAGTGATTGCCAAAGTAGCTAAAGCAGGATATTCTTTTGTAGAACCTTATGGCTATACCGTTAAAGATGGTTTTTGGGGTCTTACTTCAAAAGAGTTTAGAAAACTATTAGATAAATATCAGTTAACTTGTCCATCAGGTCATTATAATTTCGCAAATTATCAGGAATCTGGAGATTTAAAAATTATTCAGGAATATATTGATGCTGCAAATGTTTTAGGCAGTCAATACATCACTGTTCCCCACCTAAATCCAGAAATTTATAAAGATGAGGATAAAACTAGGGCATGGTTAAAGCAATTGAATGATGCTGCAAAAATGTTGAAAGATGCAGGTTTGAAATTGGCATACCATAACCATGATATTGAATTTTATCCGTTGCCTAATAATCAAACAGCTTATGAAATTTTATTAAACGGCACCGATCCTGAATTGGTAGATTTTGAAATGGATATTTATTGGATATATGTCGCAAAAAAAGATCCTTTGGACCTGTTCAAAAAATATCCTAACAGATTTAAGCTATGGCATATTAAAGATATGAATAAGAATGATCCAAAAATTAATGAAATCATTGGTAAAGGAACCATTGATTATCTGCCTATTTTTAAAGCTGCTAAATTATCTGGATTAAAATATGCGATTATGGAGCAGGAAACGTTTACCGCGGATCCCTTTGAAAGTATCACTGAAAGTGCTAAATACCTGAACCAATATCTTTAAAAAATACTATGCTATTAACCTTTGTTGGTTATTTTAGCGAAAAAAAATACATGTACGAAGCTTATTTATTTGATCTTAACGGAACCATCATAGACGATATGCACTTCCATGCCAGAGCATGGCATCATATCCTTACCAATGATTTAAAGGCAACTATTTCTTATGAGGATACTGTTTTGCAGATGTATGGGAAAAACCAGGAATTGTTAGAAAGAGTTTTTGGAAGAGGTCATTTTACACAAAAACAGATGGATGATTATTCCATGGAAAAAGAAAGAAGATACCAAGCTGCATTTAAACCCCATATGAAATTGATTGATGGTTTGGACGATTTTTTAGAGAAGGCGCATCAAGCTGGTATAAAAATGGCCATTGGCTCTGCAGCAATTCCTTTCAATATTGATTTTATCTTAGATAGCCTGAATTTAAGAAAATATTTCCCTGTAGTGGTAAGTGCAGATGACGTAACGCTGAGCAAACCAGATCCGGAGACTTTTACCAAAGGTGCGGATATTTTAGGAGTAGCATACCATAAATGTTTGGTTTTTGAAGATGCGCCAAAAGGGGTGGAGGCTGCTAAAAATGCAGGAATGAAAGCCATTGCGCTCACTACTCTGCATACTCCCGATGAATTTCAGATCACCGATAATGTATTGAAATTTATAGGTGATTATAAGGGGTTAGCGTTATTTTAACCCTTTTAAGAATTTATCACAGGAAGTTTAATAAAACTATCAAGCTCGCCTTCCACCTCATTATCGGTTTTGGCTCTTAACTCATCAATATCATAATGCCTTTCAAAAAATTCATCGCACCACAAGCAAATATTTTGAGTGGCTTTGCCTCGTTCTAAAGCGTATTCTTCGGTAACACCAATACTTTCTCCCATTTTATAAGGTGTCCCATTATTTAAAGCCTGAAAAACAGGCGATGTTTTCACCCTCAATAGTACATCAACTACCTTATCTTTTCTGGCATCGCCCATGGCTTTTTTAGTGCCCGGGCAACAGGGGTTTATTGCCCAAAGTTGAATGCTCAATTCTTCAATAACATCGGTATGGCCACCTAAAAAGTTTTTTGCCCCAGATTGTATCTTGCAGAAGTTATGAAGTGGATCTTGCATCCAAAGGTCTTTTTCATAAGCCCTGCCTCTAGCCCAGTTTCCGCCTAACCACATCTCTTCATTTGCCCCAAAGTAGGAATAGGTTTTCCAGCTCGGGTCAATTTTTTGCCTTTGCTCGCCTTCATAAACACCAACAGTGATGTATGGCATAATATCTACTAAACCACGGCTATCAAACAATTCTTTCAGCGGTGCTAATTTTGCGCCAGCATGTTTATGGAATCTATCCAAACTGGCAATGCTGAAACTTTTTACTCCTTTTTTTAACAGCTCATCTAAAATTTTAGGTTTTAATAAATCGCCGTTTGTTTGTAAAGCAATGTTGAAATCCTTTCCGTATTTATCAACGAGCTTATCTAAAATCAGATACAATTGCTTTTTATCAGCCAAAGGCTCACCACCGCTCAATATAATTCTGCCTAATCTTTCAGGTAAATTTGATATGATCTGCAAACATTCCTCATCGGTCATTCTTTTACCTTTCGGTCCAGAATCATTATAACAATGGTCACATTCGTCATTACAAAGTTGGGTAAAAACCCAATAAATGGTTCCGTAATCGTTGTAATCTTCTCTCATCATTTACAAATTATTCCAAAAATCAATTTCGTTTTTCACTCCTGTTTTATCAGCATTGATAAAATCTTGTTTAGCATCAAAAACCTCTAAGATTCCTTTCTCCATATACGAGATTTTATCCCCCATGAGTAAAGCTTCTTTTAAATCATGTGTTACAAATAGTGCAGTGATGTTAAATTTCTTTGCAATGGTTTTATAAAGCTGTTGCATGTTTGCCCTTGTTTCTACATCCAAGCTACTAAAGGGCTCATCTAAAAGGATGAGCGGCGGGTTAATGATTAATGCCCTACCAAAAGCAACACGCTGTTTTTGACCACCAGAAATCTGGTGAGGCATTTTTTGGCTATGCGCTGTTAATTCTAAACTTTGTAGCATTTCTTCTACTTTAATTTTTACATCGGCGTGAGCTAAATTTCTGATTCTTAAACCGAATGCGATATTTTCAAAAACGTTTAGATTTGGAAATAATAATGGTTCCTGAAAAAGGTAAACAATATTTCTCTCGTTTGATTTAACCTGGCTGATGTTACTGCCACTCAAAATTATTTCCCCATCATCTGCATCTTCTATACCGGCAATTATTTTCAATAGGGTTGATTTTCCACAACCACTTTTACCTAAAATACTTAAAGTTTGATGTGCTTCTAAATTCAGATTCGCATCATTTAATACCTGTTTATCTTTATATTTTTTGGCGATATGATTGATTTGTAAAAACATTATTTAGAAGTTTGAACGATGAATTTTTTGTTGAACCATAATAAAATTACCGGTGGCAAAATCAATAAACAACAGCTGAGTGCCGCATAAAAAATATTGGCTTCTGTTACAAATTGAAAAACTTTTATGGTTAGGGTTTCTACTTTTCCGTAACCAATCACACTTGTTAAACCAAATTCAAACCAGGAGATTAAAAAGCATTGAAAAAAGCAAATCATTATTAAACTTTTAGCAATAGGCATTACAATTTTACGAAAAGCGTAAGCTGTTGTGCCTCCTAAAGTAGCAACTAAATCTTCGAATTGTTTGATTCGTTGACTCCAAAAACCTGTAAAAAATATGACGCTATAAGGAAAAGCAATCATTAATTGCGCTAAAATAATTCCCTGCACATTCCCTATTAAACTCATTTTAATGAAATAAAATTTAAGACAGAGCGCAAAAATCACAGGCGATAGCGCAAAAGGGAAGTAAGTGAGCAATAGCAATTTTTTTCGGTATTTATGGTAAGCGATATACTTGCTAGTAATAAAGCCTAACAGAGTGGCAAAACAAGCTACGGATAAAGCAATGGTTAAAGAAACTATAAAACTTTGCCCAATATTTCCACTAGAAAAAAATAAGTAACTCCAGTTTTCGGTGGTAAATTGTTCTGGTAAAATTGCAGGGAAGCGCCAATTTTTACTAAATGAAAGAAAAAACAGAATGATTATTGGCGTAAGAAAAGCTACCGCCAGCAACCATAAAAAGATATTTCGTTTCTTAAATGTCGTACTCATTCTTATTGATTTTTAGTACAATCATTAATAAACTTATGATAAATATAGTGTAAATAACTGCGATGGCATAGCCTTGCGGGATATCATAAAGGTTAAATTTCTGCAACTTTCTCACCGCTAAAACGGAGATGGTTTCTGGGCTTGACCTGCCTAAAAGTAGCGGAACTTCATAAGTACCTATCTTGAAAATAAAGTACATTACAATATTTGGGAAACTCTTTTTTAATAAAATTGGAATCGAAATTCTAAAAATTGATTGTTTGTTTTTTGCACCCAAAGAGTTCGCCAATTGTGTATAGTCATCAATTCTTTCTGTTTGATATAAGCCGGTATAAAGTAAAATAAAAAAAGGTAGGCTCAAAAATAATTGGGCAATAATGATCCCGAAACTAAATCTGTCGTTAATTAAATTAGGGAATGATTGTATGTGATCAATAATTCCCAATTGATAACAAATCCTTGATAAAATGCCTGCATTGCCTAAAAATTGAGCAAAAAAGAATGCCGCAACTATGGATGGGAAGGCTAAAGGCATGTAAACCAAATAAGAGTAAATACCTTTGCTGAATTTTTTATGAAAAAAAATTGCGATTGCCATAGCCATAACAACGCTTAAAGTTAAAGATGCAATGGCCAACCACCCACTATAAAGGAAAGAAACAATTACATCATTGTTTTCAAATAGTGCCGACCAGTTTTCTAAAGTAAAGCCTTTATTTAAAACTCCAATCAATCCAAAACTGTAGCTTACAGCAAAACCGAAACCCAAAATTAAAGGAAGTATTGCAAATACAAGCAACAGCAGAAATGAGATGATATTTATTTTACTAGTATTGAATATAGCGTATTTTGTATTGAGACCCACTTTAAACGTTTTACTTTTAACTTTCCACTTTTAACTTTCTACTTTAAACCTATAACTTAAACTTACTTCCCTTCAATCACTTTCTTTCTAAAATCTTGTGCTACTTTAATCATGTATAAGGAATGGGGTTCAACAATCGCTTTCGATAATGCTTCTTCTTCCGTCATCCCATATTTTGGTTTTTCTAAGGCTTCATATTTTGCTTTTAATTCTGGTGTAAGCTTAGCAACATCAAAAATTGGAGTACCACCGCTGTTTTTAATGTCGCTTTTTTCTATTTGTGCTTCTGGAGAAATCAGATAATTTATGACTACCAACGCACCTTCTTTATTTGGGGCATTATAAGGAATAGCTAAATAACTTGAATTATGAATGCTGCCAGGTTTTAAAACATAAGCAATGGTTGTTTTAGGGAACAATCCTTCTTTTATCCCTTTATCAACAGCAGTAAAGCCAAATGAAAACCCAAAATTAATTTCACCTGTGGCATATAATTGAGAAATTGTAACCGCACTTTCTGGGAAAGTTTCTCCTTTTTTCCAAAAATATTTTTTATTTTTATTAATGAAATCCCAAAGTTGATTTCCGTATAGGTCATACTTTTTTTGGTCAAAATCTCCCTGCAAATTAGCGCTTCCGCCGGCTAATTCTATTAACCAAGTTTTTAAAAGCGTGTACCCCGTAAAATCCAAAGACAAGGTAAACTTACCTGGATTTGATTTCCAATAAGCTTCAAAATCTTGCATACTTACTGGTGGGTTTTTAACTTTTGCCCCGTCAGTTAAGGCAATAAAAGAGGCTTTTCCCCATGGTGCTTCATAGCCTTTTATATCTTGCTGAAAATCATATTTAATGATAGGATCTTCATAATTGATAAATACAGAATTAGGAAGTTTATAATCTATTGGTCCAAATAAACCTTGAAACTGCTGTATCTGAAAAAAAGTTTCACCGTTGATCCAAACCATATCAGATTGCCCAGTTTCTAAATTGGCTTCCTTTTCACTCATTAAACTACTGACAATAGTTGGACCTTGCCCAGGAATTATTTTTAAGGTAATGCCAAATTTCTCTTTCATCCTTGGCACTAAAACATCATCAATATATTTATTAGATTTTTTATCACCAGTATATTTAAGCCAGCTCACGGTAGTGCCTTTTGCTTTTTCTGTTATTTGTTCCCAAGATTGCTGCATCATTGGGTCATTATTTTCTTCGGAAGAACCGGTTACCGTTTTTTTATCGTTGTTACAAGCAAACAAACTTAGGATTGCAAGTACTGATACCAATGATTTTAGTTTTAACATTTTTAATTATTTAATAACCTAAAAATTAATTTAATAGCTTTGAAAATTATGCTTACAAAAGCCGAATTCCAACATTTTCATCAACATCAAAAATGGCACACGTTAGTTTTTCAATTTGTTGATGAAAAAGGCTTTGTTGATTATAAAGGATTCAAAAACAATGAAACTAAATTAGATGCTTATTTAGATTTATTGTCTGCTCATCCTCCACAAAATAATTGGACCGACTCTCAAAAAATTTCTTTCTGGATAAATGCTTATAATGCGTTTACCGTAAAGCTGATCCTCAAAAATTATGGAGTCTCCTCTATTAAAGACATTAAAACCGAGGAACAATTATCTCCATGGAAAATTCCATTTTTCAAAATAGGAGCACAAGATTTTACGCTTGATAAAATTGAACATGAAATTTTGAGAAAACAGTTTCAGGAACCCCGAATCCATTTTTCTATTGTTTGTGCCTCATTCTCCTGTCCGAAATTCAGAAACGAAGCCTTTACAGCCGATAAATTAGAAGAACAACTGGAGGATCAAACCAGTGATTTTATTAATGATCCGGATAAAAATTCTTTAGACCAAACACCAATTGGTGTTTCTAGTCTGTTTCAATGGTATTGGGCCGATTTTGCCAATCAGTTTCATGATGTTCCATCACTTATTAATTGGATGAATCGGTACAGTAAAACAACACTCAACCCACTATCTGAAATTGAATACTTGCCTTATAATTGCGCTTTAAACGGGAGATAAGTTATAAGTTTAAGGTTATAAGTTGTAAGTAATTTGCAGATGAGATATAATTTTAATACTTAAAACTTAATACCTACAACTTCTAGTCTTTCCTCAACAAACTCTCAATAATTTTCTCCTCAAAACCTGGCAAAGTTTTGTAAGCGTATTTTACTTTTCTAGTCGATTTAAAATCATAAGAAACTTCTAAAAATTCTTTTTCTTTTCTGGGATCTCTGCCAAAAAAATCAGAATCATTTTTTCTGATGTTAATCTCTACCGGTATATCCTCGTAATATTTAAAATATTCTGGATGGGTAAAATAACCTAAAGGTGTACAATCGTAAGGGATAAAACCATCTACACCAAAAGCACTTTTTGCTCTTGCAATCCAAGGGACTAACTGGTCATAAACCCATTGGTCGCCCTCGTGTCCGTTAGCGTTCAATCGATCAACATCTACAGTGCCCAATAGCAAAGAGTAGCTATACTCAAAACCTGAAAACAGTAAAGGAATTTCAGTATCTAAAATCACTTTCATAGATGCTACATCCTTTTCAAAGTTATAATCCAGCACCGGATGATACCCTAATCCAGGCCTAAATTCATCACCCGGCTGTCGGCCTAAACAAAAAGAAATTTCTTCTATCTGGCTCGCCAATTCAGGGTGGTTTTTTAAAACAGTGGCAATATTTGTATTTGGTCCTAAAGCTAAAATACTCAGTTTTTCTTTACGTAAAGCATCAGCTAAAGCGATGGTAGCATCATTTTCTATCCCTAAATCATCCGCTAAGTCAGAACCTTTGTAAACTGGAATCGTTTTTCCGGTTTCATTATACCATTTTAGCATTTTTTGGGTAACCTCATAACCGTAATTAGCATTGGTAATGATACTAATGCCTACCATTTCAATATTTTTTTGACGGAGCGCCATCATTAAAGTAATTCCGTCATCCACTTCTCTTGGCGCTCTTTCCTGCAACCCAATCATGATGTCGGTATCCACCCAAATTCTTTTTATGTTTCCCATTTTTTATATTTAAGGGGTCTTTTGAACTTAAAAATGTTATTTCTAAAAGTCTAACCAACTATTAAACCAAACGCTTTATCCAGCAATGCTTCTTTCTCTTTAAGATCTAAATCTAAAGGTAACTGTGCCAAGCCAATAATTCTTCTCATCATTTCAATTCCAATAAACTGATTAAAAAGGCGCTCGTTAAAATCGACAGACTTTTTATAGAATGTTCTTACATTTTCGAAAACACTTTCTGGTTGTTGTGCCATATATAAATGCGCATATAATACGCTTAAATCAAACTCGGCTTTGCCATAAAAAGCAAATTCTGGGTCAATCACCATTAAACCTTCTTTGGTATTTAACCAGCTTCCAGGATAATAATCTCCGTGGAGCAAAATATCGCCTTCGGCTAAATAAGCTTTGCCTAATTCTTTGGTAATCTCTTTTAAATTTTCATCTGACTTATATTTAATGGCAACTTGCTGTAAACCAGGAGTGACTGAATCTAGGTCAAAACCGTTGTCTTCTAAAAAAGGATAAACAAAAATATGCTCATGATTTAAAGCTTTCAGTTTATGGTTCGCCATTAAATCATTTTTCGCTTTTACTTTAAATTCGGTATGCAACTCATTCAAAAAAGCAAAACACATTTTTGTATCATCAGTACTTAGTGAATTCCCTTTTTTATACAGCGAACTGAAATCGTTTGCTTCTCCTAAATCCTCCATTAAAAGGATATGATTTTCTGCATCGGCCAACAAAATTTTAGGCATGTGTTGCCTCAGGAAATCATTGGTAGAGATGAGGTGATAAAACTCGCTTTCTACTAAAATTCTTTCTTCCGGAGCAGCAATAGTTGGATATTTCTCTACATAAGGTCTGGCTTGCTTAATGATAAAAGTTTTATCATCAACAAATAACCTTAAAGTATAATTCATATTTCCTTCCCCGGGCTTTTCTGCAGCAGAAATAAACGAAGGAGCTTTTAAAATCTTCTTCGCTTGTAAATAATTACTGATTTCAGAAAGATTGTTCTGATCTAAATTCATATTCAATTTTAAAAATTACCAAATACATATCTAATTCCAAACTGGAACTGACGTGGAGGAGCTGCAGCTCTTATTACTAATGTATTGTTACTTTTTGGCCCAGCCTGAATTTGATTACTTGCAGACCTTGTAGAGGCAAAACCGGTTAAATTAGTGCTGTTTAACAAATTGTAAATATCAGCTGAAAATTCAATACCTGATTTGTTTTTTAGCTCAAATCTGTATTTGGCAGAAAAATCAAATGAAGTAGCATTTGGCAAACGATCATTATTTCTGGTTTCTCCAGGTTGGATATCTGCTGGCAAACCTTGGCTTTCGCCGTTTCCATTTAAATCTGTTACCCCACCATACATACTTGCAATAGCATACCTAGTAATAGGTTGGCCACTTTGGAAAAGCATTGCAGGTGTTAAGGTTAAATTTTTAATTGGGTAATACGTAAATAAGGCATTAATTACATGCGTTCTATCATTATCTCCGTAGGCATATTCTGCATCCCAATTGTTAGCATCTTGTGCTCTGTTATTAATCCCTTCTGTATCATCTTTAATTTTTGATAGCGAATAAGAGAAACGGTAAGAAAATTTTTCTCCTTCACCTTTTGTTTTTACCATAGAAAAGTTAGCGGCTGCATATCTTGCTTTTCCTTTGGTTTCAGTCATATACACATCTCTGGCAATCCCACTTAAATCTTGTCCGCTAATGGTTGCAACAAACTGGCCGTTCACTGTTTTTATGGGTACCGGACGGAGGCTATTCGCATTTGCAGTAGTTCTAACGGCACCTGTTTGAGAAGGGATATGTTCTGGAGGGGTATTTAAATTGGTTATCCTATACAAGTCATTTGTATTTGAAGCTACTAAATCAACATAAAACAGGATGTTTTCAGCTACTTTTCTTTGATAGCCTAAAGTAAACTGATCAGAATATGGATTTTGATATCCGTTTGGATTCTTGATTCTGAAATTTGAATTTGATTGGAGATCTCTGTTCCCTTGAGACTGTGCAGCAGACGGGCCTTGTAAATAAGCTGGTGTTGAACCTTGCTCAAAAATAGCCCTAATATTTCCTGGACTGGTGATCCTATTCAAATCAGCATTTTTGTCTAAAAGACCCAGTTTTTGTAATTCTGCCAACTGTTTTTTAAAGTTTGGAGAGTTCCCGCTAAATTGTAAATTGTCACTAGTCACAGAATATTTTATTTTATCATAAAATCTTCCGTAGCCACCTCTAATCACATTTTTATCATCTATTTTATAATTGAAACTGGTACGTGGGGCAATGTTGTTCCAATCCCCTTTTGTACTCCCTGCTTTAGAAAGGTTATCATAATCAAACCTCACACCCAAATTGATGTCTAATTTGTCTGTAGCTTTAAAATTATCTTCTGCATATAGGTTAAACACATTCTGACGTACTCCATATCTAGATTGATCCAAATCAACCTTATATTGTCTTACTTCAACATTTGATGGGATATCATTGATATCTAAAGCGGCACCAATATTTTTAGTCTTCAAATCAGCCAATTGCGCCGCATTTAATCTTACCGTATAAAATCCATAAGAGTTTCCTGCTCCTAACAAACTGAAATCAGAAGTAGTGAATTCTGCTCCGCCCAATAAATGATGTTTACCAGCCGTGTATCTAAATTTCTGTTGTAATTGGTTGGTGTATTCATCATCATCAAAAATATAATCTATTGAACCAATGTTTGCAATGGTTACACCAGATGGATCTTGAACAGAAACGCCAGGTTTGCCAATGTTTGGTCGGTCTCTGTAATTCCACCTAAAATATGAAGTTTGGAAATTGGTTTCAGCTTTTAGTTTTGTGCCCAAGCTGTAATCATTTTTTAAAGCAATTAGATAAGTTCTGTTTTTCTGTGTTGAACCCGAAGATGGAAAATTATTACCTCCAGTTAAACCGCCACCTTGTGCATCAACATCAAATGAACCTACGTTTACTCTTAAACTATTGTGAAAGTTTTTATTCCAATATTGGTCTAATTTAGCAGAGGCATAAGTAAAATAATTTTTCCCTCTAACTGCTTCGTTTACACCCAACTGAGGTACATTCAGTAAGTTGTCTTTAATGTCGTTGGTTTGCTCTAAGTTGAAATAAAAGAATGTTTTGTCTTTCTTTATTGCTCCGCCAATTCCAACACCTAATTGCTGTCTCTGAAAACCGTCTTTTACAGGGTTGCCATATAAATCTAGCGATGCAAAAGCTGATTTACTGTCAACAATTGAACCAGGGCGGGTTAAATAGAACACTTCACCAGTGAAATCATTGGTTCCAGAACGGGTCTCTACATTCACAATACCGTTACTAGTGTTGCCATATTCTACCGAATAATTATTGGTTAATACACTCACACTTTCAGTAAAACCAAATGGCGTATTAAATTTTGAATTTCCTAAAAAGCGCTCATTATTGTCCATCCCATCAATCAAATAATTAGTATAAACGCCACTTAAGCCATTTATAGCAATGGAAGGGGCTTCATTATATCCTAAGGAAGAAATGGTAATGTTAGGCAAGCGGTATAAACTTTTTGTGACATCTCTACCTTCAATTGGTAAAGTTTGGATTTGAGACTTTGAAATATACTGCACTACAGCAGCATCAGTTTTGTTAATAGTTACTGATTTGTTCTTGTTTTCTACAACAGATACCTCTTGTAATTCATAACTGCTTTTTTTAATTAAATTAATAGCAACTGCTTTTTCTGAATCATTATCACTAATGATGATGCTTGCATTGCCGGCATTGTAATTAATGCTTGATCTTACCTTAACATCATATTTTCCTGAGGTAAGATTTGAAAATTTCACAAAACCCAATACATCTGTTAGTGCTTTTTTGGTGGTGTTATTGTCAGTGTTGAGGAGTATCACTTCGATACTTGGTACGCCTTCACCGTCTATATTTTTCACATTGACATTCAATGCGGACTGTGCATAAGTAAAAATCGCTAAAAATAGAGCGACAATAGAAAGTATAATTCTTTTCATGAATTAGGGAATAAATAAATAAAAATGTAATTGTTGTTGGGAATACTATATAATGAAAGCTGGAGGCCCTCTAAAAAAAAGATCTTGGCAGATAGATGTAGGGACTAATGATGTTTTATTTTTTGTATTGAACGCTAAAATAAAATTTCTTATTTCGTTTAAAAGCACATAAATAAGCTGATGATGATGAGTATAAACATCATTTGCTTTATCAATGTCAGCTAATAATTTGTTTTCAATAATGTTGGCTTCAGCAACTTGGTAAGACTTTAAAATATCTTTATAAGTCTTTCTGGTTTGCCACTTAATTTTTAAAAACGCTTCTTTATTGAAATGATTTTTTGGAATTCCTATTAAATAAGCACCACCGTCAACTGTTGGGCCTAAAACAACATTTCCTTTTTCAATTTCTACTATGGAGTTTTGTAACTGCTGTAAGTTTAATTCGGGACAATCGTTACCAATACAAATTACATTTTCGTATCCTTTCGCGTATATCGATACAAAAGCATTGGTAATCCTTTCCCCAAAAGTTTTTCCTTTTTGATGAAAAGAATCAATTAGAAAGGTTTCTGCTGAGGTTTGTTGGGAAAGTTGATAAAAATGTTGAGTTAATATGCTGGAAATTCGTTGGGTAGATTTTTGAGATGAAAAACCGGATAAACTTTTAGCTCTCGCTTCAAAATCAGGAAGGTGGGCAAAAAGTATGATAGCGGTTTTAATCATTCAATGCTTAATTTATAAATACTTTACGAAAGTAAGTCTATTAAAGATTTATAACCTTACAAATAAGTTAGAAAGTTGTTTGACATTAATATGATGTTGATACATGTTTATATGATAATATGTTCATATATTTGTGCTTTATGACAGAGACAAAAAAAAGAAATCTAACGTCTGATAAATTAGAAAAAGCAGCTTTTATTTTAAAAACAGTTGCCCATCCAATCAGATTAGCAATTATCAATATGCTGGATATTCATCATCAAATGAGCGTGAACCAAATTTGCGAACAGTTAAACAGTGAACAATCTCTAATATCTCATCATTTAACAAACATGAAAATTAAAGGCTTGTTAAAAGCGGATAAGCAAGGCGTACAAGTTTTTTATTCTTTAAAGGAGAAGGATTTGATTAAGCTTTTGGATTGTATGGAAAATTGTAACTGCAATATGTAATGGAGTTACATCTTTATCTCACTTATTTTTTGGCCCTTTTTATTGGGATTTCTTTAGGCTTAACCGGTGGGGGCGGTTCTATTTTAACAGTTCCAGTATTAGTTTATTCGGCAAAAATTGAACCTGTGGTAGCTACTGCTTATTCTCTTTTTATTGTTGGATTAACATCTTTAGTAGGTGCTGGAAATTATTATCAAAAGAAATTAGTAAATGTAAGGATGGCCATCATTTTTGCTGTACCGGCTTTTATTACTGTTTGGTTGATGCGTAAATTTGTGATTCATGCTATGCCTGATAGCTTACTGAAAATTGGAGATTTCACCCTCACCAAAGATTTATTTTTAATGCTGTTTTTTGCTTTAATTATGTTGATTTCGGGAGCTAAAATGGTATTTGGGGTAGAGAAGGAAATCCAGGAAAAGCAAGAGATTAAATACGGATTGGTATTGTTAAATGGAATCATCGTAGGGGTTTTATCTGGTTTGGTAGGTGCTGGTGGCGGGTTTTTAATTGTGCCTGCTTTAGTTTTTTTTATGAGTTTGCCCATGCACAAAGCTGTAGGCACTTCACTATTAATTATTTCCATTAATTCATTAATTGGTTTTACTGGAGATGTGTTGAATTTACCTCAAATAGATTGGCGGTTCTTATTGATTTTTTCCTCCATCGCCTCAGCGGGCATTTTCTTAGGGATTTATTTAAACCAGTTTTTAAATAGCGAGAAGCTGAAAAAAGTTTTCGGATATTTTGTGTTGCTAATGGCAGTAGTGATTATTTTTAAAGAATTGATGTGATGGAAACAGCTTATAATTCTATAGCCCCAAGAGAGGGTTCGGAGTTGTTTGCAGTATTAATAGCAAGATTTTAGTATCAAGTAACAAGACCTTCTTAAAGTTTAAAGTTATAGGTTAAAAGTATAAAGTTTGACAGGTGTCTCAATAATCACATCTTCATTCTAAAATCTAAATAAAATGAAAATAGAACAATTATATACAGGATGTTTGGCTCAGGGAGCTTACTATATAGAGAGCGATGGAGAAGCGGCAATTGTAGATCCGTTAAGGGAAATACAGCCCTATATTCAAAAAGCAGAGCTGGCAGGTGTAAAAATTAAATACGTTTTTGAAACCCATTTCCACGCCGATTTTGTTTCTGGTCATGTTGATTTGGCTAAGAAAACCGGAGCAAAAATTATTTATGGCCCAACTGCGGTAACAGGTTTTACTGCTTACATCGCTCATGATCATGAGGAGTTTAAAATCGGGAAAATTACGATAAAAGTATTGCACACCCCCGGTCATACGCCAGAATCTACCACTTACCTATGTTCAGATGAAAATGGAAAACCATATTGCATCTTTACTGGCGACACACTTTTTATAGGCGATGTGGGCAGGCCAGATTTGGCACAGAAATCTGCCGAAACTACAGAAGAGGCCATGGCTGGAAACTTGTACGATTCTTTAAGGGAGAAAATTATGCCATTACCAAATGATGTGATTGTTTATCCGGCTCATGGTGCTGGTTCGGCCTGTGGTAAGAATATGAGTAAGGAGACTTTTGATACTTTGGGAAATCAAAAGGAAACCAATTATGCTTTGAGCGATATTTCCAGAGAAGCTTTCATTAAAGAATTGACAACAGGAATTTTGCCTCCGCCACAATACTTCCCTAAAAATGCGAAGATGAATAAGGAGGGAATTGATGCGATAGACGAGATTTACGAAAGGGGATTGAATGCATGGGAGCCTGATAAATTCGAGGAAATTGCCAACGCTACCGGAGCTTTGGTTTTAGACGTTCGTTCTCCACAAGCTTTTGCGGAGTCATTTATTCCAAATGCAATTTTTATTGGTTTGGATGGACAATTTGCACCTTGGGTGGGCGCCTTAATTACCGATTTAAAGCAACCTTTATTATTGGTTGTGGACGAAGGAAGAGAAGAGGAAGCAGTAAAGAGATTGGCCCGTGTAGGTTATGATTATACCATTGGTTATTTAAAAGGTGGAATTCCGGCATGGAAAGCAGCAGGGAAAGAGGTGGATGCTGTAAAAACAATAGCTCCTGAAGAACTGAAAAGTTTAATGGAAGAAGAAACTCCGGAAGTTTTAGATGTGAGAAAGCCGGGCGAATACGATGCCGAGCACTTAGAATTTACGCTAAGCCGTCCGTTGGATTTCATTAACGATTGGACCAATGAATTTGATAAGCAAAAGCCTTACTATTTACATTGTGCCGGTGGTTACCGTTCTATGATTACTTCTTCAATTTTAAAAGCCCGTGGTTATGAAGATATAATTAATGTAAATGGAGGTTTTGAGGCATTAAAAACTGCTGGATTTGAAACTACAGATTTTGTTTGTCAATCTAAAAAGATGAGGGTGTAATGAAGAATTCAATAGCTCAAATTTCTTTGTTAGTGAAAGATTATGATGAAGCCATCAGTTTTTATGTGGATAAATTGAAATTCCATTTATTAGAGGATACGTATTTAAGTGAGACCAAGCGATGGGTTAAAGTATCACCAAATGCGGATGCTGCATTTGCGCTTTTGTTGGCTAAAGCTGATGGAGAAGAACAGATGAAATATGTGGGCAACCAAAGCGGAGGTCGTGTTTTTCTTTTCCTTTATACAGATGACTTTGATGGGTTTTATCAAGATTTAATAGCTCAAGAGGTGAAAATTATTAGAGAACCGGTAGTTCAAAAGTATGGTAAAGTTGCTGTCTTTGCTGATTTGTATGGGAATCTTTGGGATTTAATACAAACCGCTTAATTATTAAAGATGTTAGAAATCATAAAACAACCTTGGCCTTGGTATGTGGCAGGTATATTAATAGGATTAACCGTTCCGGCTTTATTGCTGATTGGAAATAAATCATTCGGCATATCCTCCTCATTGAGGCATATTTGTGCAGCTTGTTTGCCTGCAAAAATCCCTTTTTTCAGTTACAACTGGAAAAAAGAAATCTGGAATCTGTTTTTCGTTGGCGGAATTTTGATTGGAGGATTCATTGCTGTTCAGTTATTAGCTAACCCAGCACCTATCCAAATTGCGGTAAGTACAAAGGCACAACTATCCACTTTGGGCGTAAAAGATTTTAGCGGTTTAATGCCAAATGATATTTTCGGTATCGATCAAATATTTACTTTAAAAGGATTGATATTTATGGTTTTCGGTGGATTTATGGTGGGTTTTGGAACGCGTTATGCCGGTGGTTGTACTTCCGGACATGCCATCATGGGTTTATCAAATTTGCAAATCCCATCTTTAATTGCCACCATCAGCTTTATGGTTGGCGGTTTCATTTCCACATTGATTTTTTTACCCTTCATTTTTAAATTAATAGCATAATGGCCAAAGTAGAAGAATTTGTGATTGAAAACCCAATGAGAAGCGAAGCAACAAACGACCAAATCAAAAAGGAGAGATTATTCTCTAATCTTAAATACCTGGTTTTAGGAACAGCATTCGGAATTGTATTTGTGAAGGCCGAAATTATATCCTGGTTCAGGATTCAGGAAATGTTTAGGTTGGCCGCTTTCTACATGTACGGCGTAATTGGAACGGCTATAATAGTTGGCGCCATTTCAGTTTTCTTGATCAAAAAATTCAACATCAAAACCATAGAAGGGGAAAAAGTAGTTTTTCACCCTAAAACATTTAACAAAGGACAAATTTATGGAGGATTAATTTTTGGCTTAGGTTGGGCCATTACTGGTGCTTGCCCCGGGCCTTTATTCGCTCAGATTGGCAGTGGCTTTTTGGCTGTAATAGTTACTTTACTAAGTGCAATTGCCGGAACTTGGGTTTATGGGAAGTTTAAAGATAGCTTACCGCATTAGTTCCAAATTTTAGTCCCATACAGCACTTTAATTTCACGTCGTAGTTTTATAAATTTAAGGAAATCATCAGGATTAATTAAGTCAAGCTTAGTTCCGGTGCAATAGTATTGATGGATATTAGTAGAACTAAAAACAGATCCTTGAATCTCAACCACATATTGCTCATTATATTTGTATAGCAGAATACCATTTATATCAGGTCCGCCTAACAATGATTTATACTCCTTATTCAACCAGCTTAAATCTTTTATGGGATCTTTAACTCCACAAACAAGATCAGCATTGTCTGTTTTCTTGCAGGATAAGAAGGGTATAATAAATAAGCTAAATAACGTGAGTTCGGGTTAAGCGGCCAAAAAGAGTTGACTATCCTTATCCTGAAATTTGATGTTAAGGGAAGGTTTTTTAGGGAAGAAATGGTATGCGCACAAAGCG
>JBDSHZ010000165.1:0-32462 GCA_039918235.1 Pelobium sp. | reverse complement strand
GCTAAACATCAGGAAAAAGAAGAATTTACCTATCAGCCTATGCTGGCAAAATTGGCCAGTTCAGTTTTTGATGATCAAGAATGGATTTATGAACGTAAAATTGATGGCTATAGGATAATTGCACATTTGGATAAGAAGCCTAAATTGGTTTCAAGGAATAATTTAGATTATACAGAAAACTTTGCCAGCATTTCAAAGGAATTAGGGGTAATTAAAAAACAGGCAGTTTTAGATGGGGAAGTTGTGGCAGAAAACAAGGATGGAATCCAGAAATTTCAGCTTTTACAACACTATGAAAATGGGGACACCGCCATCAACTTAAAATATTATGTATTTGACCTACTCAGTTTAGACGGGCATGATCTTACAGAACTTCCACTGCTACAACGTAAAAAACTGTTAGCTCAACTCTTACTAAAATATCCGTCAGAAAATATCATTTTTAATAAACATATACTAGGAGAGGGGCAAAAACTTTTTAAAAAGGCTAAGAATGAAAATTGGGAAGGAATTATTGGTAAAAGGGCATCAGACGAATATTATGGCGGTAAAAGAAGTGATTCTTGGTTGAAATTCAAATTAGTTAACAGTCAGGAAGCAATTATTTGCGGTTACACTAAGCCGGCGGGAAGCAGAAATTATTTTGGAGCATTGGTATTGGGGATCAATGATAAAAATAACACAATTAAATACATTGGCAATTGTGGTACAGGTTTCAATGACCAATCCTTAAAAGAGCTTTATGAAAAGCTAGGTGCTATGATTTTGGTGAAAAAACCAGTAATAGGGAAGGTGAACCAAGAGAAAAACGTGACTTGGGTAAGACCGGAATTGGTTTGTGAAGTAAATTTTACCGAATGGACCGAAGACAAACATTTAAGACATCCTGTTTTTAAAGGTTTGAGAGATGATAAAAATCAGGATGAAATAATTAAAGAGACTTCTGATGAACTTCCTATAGCTGAGGAAGTTAAAGAAAAAGAACTTTCATTTAACGGAAAAAAGGTTAAGCTGAGCAATTTAACCAAATTATATTGGGACAAAGAAGGCTATACCAAAGGAGATCTAATTCAATATTACGACAATGTTTCAAGCTATATGTTGCCGTATTTAAAAGATAAACCTTTATCGTTAAACAGACATCCAAATGGGGCTTATCAGGAAGGGTTTTATCAAAAAGATGTGGATATTTCACATTTGCCAAGCTGGGCAAAAACTGCTCAAATTCACTCTGAAAGCAACAATAAAGAGATTGATTATTTAATCTGCAACGATAAAGCTTCTTTGATTTATATGGCTAATTTAGGCTGTATCGAGATCAATCCTTGGTTAAGCACCTATAAAAAACCTGAAAATCCAGAATTTTTGGTCATTGATTTAGATCCTGATGGCAATCCATTTAAGGAAGTGGTGAAAGTTGCTTTAAAAGTGAGAGAAGTGCTAGAAAGTATGAAAATAACTTCATTTGTAAAAACTTCTGGTTCTACCGGTTTACATATTTTTATATATGTTGCCACCAAATATGATTATGATTTTGTGAAAGATTTTGCATCGTTTATTGCTCATAAAACCCATGAATTAATTCCGGGAATCACCAGTATAGAAAGAAGTCCATCAAAACGTAAAGGATTAATTTATATCGATTTTTTACAGAATCGCAGAGGCCAAACTATTGCAGCTCCGTTCTCTGCCAGACCGAAGCCAGGTGCAACTGTATCCATGCCGTTAAGTTGGGACAAAGTCAATGAAGATTTAGATATGAATGAATATACCATTTTTACGGTTCCTGAAATTTTGGGAAACAGAGATGATCCCTGGAAGGATATTAAGAAAGTAAAGCTTGATATTAAGAAAGCATTAAGCCACTTAGGTTAGAAAATAGGAGATGTACAGAAATACCTACTTAACATAATATTAATTATAAGACAAATATTAATGTTTGTAATTTTAGTGAATCTTATTCATTCATCACTTTTGATGAGGGAAGATTTTAATCTGTTTTACAAGGGGTTATAAAACATAAAAAAAGTAAAGAGAATTAAACCCTCTTTACTTTTACGGCGTTTAAGCCTTTCATTCCTTTTTCCAATTCAAAGGTTACAGAGTCGCCTTCACGGATATCGTCAATCAAACCATTAACATGAACAAAGTATTTTTCCTGAGTTCCAATTTCTTTGATAAAGCCAAATCCTTTTTGATCATTAAAGAAATCTACTTTACCTTTTTTAGGTAATGTTAAATCTTCTTCCTCTTGTTTAGGCACACCAATTTCTATGAAACTGACATCTTCTTCTAAAGCTTTCTTTTTCTTGATTGGATCTGGTGGAGTATCTGTAATGTTTCCATACTCATCCACATAAGCCATCATATTTTCAAGATCTCCGCCCGGAGAACTTTCTTTACGCTCTTCTTTCTTCTGCTGCTTCTCTTGTCTCTTCTTTAATCGTTTTTTTTCATTCTCCTTTTTACTAAAGGTTTCCTGTGATCTACCCATTCGTGTTATTTAATTTTTTAAAGTGAAATTCTTTTTCAGTTCCAAAAAATCATTGAAGCTAATTCCGTTTAATAAGGAATTTACGCTTGTCTGAAATTCACAAAAGCATGAGCTATTGATGGAAAAAGTTCGCGATATTCTTGGTTGTTTAACAACCTGGATTTTGCTGATGCTATAATCTTTGAAAGGATCTGAAATCGAATAATTGCAAATATAACATTCTTTAAGCAAAAAATGAGATGAATATTATTTTTATGAATCTTTATTTTCTGCATTTTCAATTGCTATCCCATTAAGATTCAAACGGTGCAGTTTTTTTAGCGTAATTACATTTAGGATAATAATGCAGAACATCAACCAAGAAATTCCAGCTAAGTAACCTGCCAATATATCAGAAGGGAAATGAACTCCGAGATAAATTCTACTGATGCCAATGATAGCAACCATACTTGCACAAAGCATAATAATCAATGATTTTACGCCTCTTTTTTTGATCAATGCAATACTTAAATATGCAATAAAGCCATAAAAAACAATTGCACTCATGGCATGGCCACTTGGGAAACTGTAAAAACCAGCATTCGCAATTCTGTTAATGATAGGCCTTGGTCTGCTAATAATGAATTTTAAGAATACATTTAGTCCCGAGGCAAGCACTAAAACCAAAGCAACTTGAAGTGCTGTACGCCAGCGTTTACGTAGGTAGAAGAACAATGCCATCATGGTGACTAAAAAAAGGTAACCAAAAATGTCTCCAATAGTAGTAACCGTTTTCATTAGGATGGTCAAGCGCTCACTACGGTATTTTATAATCGAAGAAACAATGAAATCATCAAAACCTTGCATTTCATTATCTCTCATTTTATTGGTGACTAATAGAAACAATACTATTCCAATCACCATGATGATGATTGCAACAAAAATTGTAGTGAAATGAGGAGTTAACGTACTGTCATTTATATTCTGGAGATAAAATTTCCTGATTTTACTTGGAAGTAGAAATGCCAATTTATCTCTCATAGGTATAAAAAATACTAATTTTTCATTTTTGAACTGCCCCTACCCTTTTATAAAGCATCTAATTTTTCAAATGAAATATGGAGCTCCTTTTCAATCTCTTTCACTTTATCCAATTCAGAAGGTGCAACAAAAGCTATAGAATAACCTTCTTTTCCTGCCCTGGCGGTTCGGCCGCTCCTATGGGTATAATATTCCAGCTGATCAGGAAGCTGATAATGTAATACATAGGCTAAATTATCCACATCAATTCCACGGGCAGAAATATCTGTAGCTATTAACAATTGCAGCCGTTTACTCTTAAATAAACGCATCACTTTATCACGGTCACGTTGTCCTAAATCGCCGTGAATTGCCTCAGCAGATATGTTTTTAGCAATCAATTGCTTCGCTAATGTTTGTGCAATGGCTTTAGTTCTGCAAAAAATAATGCCTCGTTCTTCTTCGTGTAACTTTAAAAATCTGCTCAGCACATTCACCTTGTCTTTCACATCACAGATGAGGTATTGATGGGAAATAGATTGGTTCATGACGTCTTCTTTCTCCACTTCAATCCTAAAGGCGTCGGGAGACATAAATTCATCAATAATCTGCTTTAAAGAACCCGGAATGGTAGCAGAAAACAGCCAAGTATTACTTTTCTTATTGGTAAATGTTAGAATTTTATCAATATCAGCTTTAAAACCCATGCTCAGCATTTCGTCGGCCTCATCTAACACTACTGTTTTAACATGTTCTAGATTAATGACGTTTCTTTCTAAAAGGTCAATCAACCTTCCCGGTGTAGAAACAACTATTTGCGTAGGGCGTTTCAATTTCCCAATCTGGATATCAATTTTCTCTCCACCATAAACAGCTTCGGTAAATATCTTGAAATCAGCATATTTGGTAAATTTAAAGAGTTGTTTTGCAATCTGTTGCGCTAACTCTCTGGTGGGGCAAACCACTAAAGCCTGTATATGGCGACTATTGGGATCAACCCGTTGCAATATAGGCAAGCCAAAAGCAGCGGTTTTTCCGGTTCCTGTTTGTGCCTGCCCAATAAAATCAGTTCCTTCTTTTAACAAAAATGGAATCGCTTTTTGCTGAATTTCTGTAGGAGAAAATATCTGGTTTTCTTCTAATGCGGGTATAAATTGTGGGGAAATGCCTAAATCCTGAAAAGTATTCAAAACGTAATGTATTAATGAAACGCAAAGATAGGATTAAACCACAAGCCTTATTTATTTCATTGCATATTTAATTCCACCACTGATGTGTTTTAGAAACAATTCATCGGTATAATCTTCATCGGTATGTCCTAATGCAGTATAAAACACCTTCCCACCTTCAAATTGATGATACCAAGAAATGGGATGAAAATCTGGCATTTTACCTCCGGTATAGCTTTTTTCATCTACACTAAGCACTACTTTAACATCGGGATTAAAATTCTTAAAATTATACCATTCTTCAGTATGCATCCATATTTTAGGGATACCTTTATTTGCTATAAATTTCTCATCCAATACCTCTAATTTAGCTTCCTGAATTTTTGGATGACTCATAAAAAATCCTCCAATCATCTTTCCGTACCATTCCCATTCATAATTACAATCTGTTGCGGCATGGATACCTACAAAACCGCCTCCATTATGGATATAGTTTTTTAAAGCTTCCTTCTGTTGCTCATTAAAAAGATTACTGCCTGTAGGGCTTAAAAATACAATTGCTTTATATTTTTTAAGTTCCTGATCATTAAACATGGAAGAATCTTCTGTAGCAATTACTTGAAAATGTTGACTCAATCCTAATTTTTTGATGGCTTCAATTCCTTTTTCAATGCTTTTATGCCTATATCCTTTGGTTCTTGAATAAACCAAAATCTGATTTTTGCTAGGTTTATCGCTATTAAATAATGACTTACAAGAATAAACTCCTGGTAAGATTAATAAGCAAATGAATAGCAATAGGTTCTTTTTCATTATTTATGAGATTTAAAATTTATGATCTAAATTAACTAAAATTTAAAGCAGATTGCTAAACAAAATTCAAAACCACTATTTTTATAGCGGATATTACATATGAAACAGCCCCTTAAAGATTTTAGGAATTTTGTTTACACACAGTATTTCTCTGATGGTATAAAAATTACCTTAGGAGTGCTTCTTCCTTCTTTAATATCCTTTCAGTTTGACCAGTTAGAATTAGGAATCACCTTGTCATTGGGCGCATTATGTGTAAGCATTGCCGATAGCCCAGGACCTTGGTTGCACCGTAAAAACGGGATGTTGTACACCAATATCTTTATATTTTTAACCGCACTGCTAACGGCCTTAATTAATACCAACAGCTATTTATTGGCCATAGAAATATTTGGTTTTTGCTTCCTTTTTTCCATGTTTAATGTATACGGACCCAGGGCAGCTTCCGTTGGTACAGCGGCATTATTGGTGATGGTGTTAAACATTAATCCTAATAAAACTTCTTTACAGCTCTTTGATCATGCTTTTCTGATTTTAGGTGGAGGAATTTGGTATTTTTTATTGAGTACGCTTTTTTCAACCTTAAGGCCCTATCGTTATGCTCAGCAAACTTTAGGGGAATGTATTGCTGAAATTGCAGGCTATATGCGTTTAAGAGCTCGTTTTTACACTGAAAACATCACTGTAGAAGACAATTTCAAACATTTAGTCAATCAGCAGGTGAAAGTAAATGAGCAATTAGACAATGTTAGGGATGCTTTATTTAAAACCCGAAAATTAATGAACGAATCTACCAATGCCGGTAGGTTGATGATTATGATTTTTGTAGATATGGTGGATCTTTTTGAGCAAACCATGGCTACCAACAACGATTATGAAACCATCAGAAAGAAATATAAAACCTCGGAAATTCTTCCAGATTTTAAAGAAATTATAGAGAAATTATCTGAAGAGATAGAATATATTGGGTTTTGCCTTATCCATCAGGAAAAACCTAAATCAAACAGGATGCAGCTAAGTGAGCTGGATGACTTAAAGCGGAAAATAGATGAATTGGAAAAATCTGGTATCAATACCTTGATCTTAAAAAAAATCCTCATCAATTTAAGGAATATCTTCATTAGAACAGCTCATATTTTCACCTATTTTGGTAAACAGACCAAAGAATTACAGGGTGGCTCCTCTCCTTCCGAACTGTCTAAATTCGTCAGCCATCAAAGTTTCGATTGGAAAATTCTGCGAAACAACCTCAATCTCAAATCCAATGTGTTTAGGTTTTCCCTGCGTTTGGCTATTGTTTGCTTGGTGGGTTTTTATGTAGGTAAACTCTTTTCGCTTGGCAATCATAGCTATTGGATTTTACTGACCATTCTAGTGATTATGAAACCTGGTTTTAGTAATACCAAGCAAAGAAATTACGAGCGTGTAATTGGGACCATTGTTGGTGGTGTGATGGGTGGTTTCATCCTCATGTTTGTGCATGATGAAACTTCTAGGTTTATTATTTTGCTACTTTTTATGCTGATTACCTACAGCTTTATTAGGGTTAAGTACATCGTGAGTGTCATTTTTATGACTCCTTTTATTTTGATCCTTTTCAGCTTTATCAACAGCGCAAACAATACAACCACCATCGCAAGTGAAAGAATCATTGATACCTTAATTGGGTCTTTTTTGGCCATTGCCTTTAGCTATTTTATCCTTCCTGGGTGGGAATCCTATCAGTTTAAGCCTTACTTATCAGGGATATTAAAAGCTAACTTGAATTATTTCGAGCACATCATCTTAAAAGAATCTCTGTTTCCAATTAGTGAAACGGAATATAAATTGGCCAGAAAAGAAGTGTATGTAGATACGGCAAACTTAGCCTCCGCTTTTCAGCGGATGATGAACGAACCTAAAAATAAACAACACCGCATAAAGGAAGTACATAAATTTGTAGTGCTCAATCATATTCTATCTTCCTACCTAGCAAATTTATCAGCAAGTTTTGCTGAAAAAAAAATAAGTATTAATGGGGAGCAATTGAAACTGATTAGGAAATGCCGGTTTTATTTGGAAGAGGCTATTAAAAAAGTAAGCGGAAACGAAGCGGAAAATAGTAAGAACAAACTTCATATTCACCTTTCTGAAACGAAATCAGATGCTCAAATTTCAGAGCAGTTAGATGTAATTCAAAAATTGGCTGCTGATATTTCAAAGATTGCTGAAAAACTATAAATCTATTGATATCATTAAAAAGATTTTTCCACTAAATATTTCCAGTACCTTTTAGGAACATGCTGTCTGTGTAATCTGTTATTCTTTCTGGCTTTAATATTAGTACTGCTAAAATAATTGCGCCAAAGGGATTGATATAAATATTCATCCTTTACCAGCATTTCCATCCCAACCTGTTGTTGATTGTTAAATTTCATTTCTACAGTTTCCACCTGAACGAGGTTGTAAAAAATCCCATAATGTCTCTTATTATCAAATATCAACCATTTTTGATCTTGATAGCGATCTCTAAAATGTTTGGCAATGATGGGGATAACATTAAAATCAGGTTCAATTTCCGCAAAATAAATCTCATCACAAGTCAATTTAAAGCGGACAAAAGCTTCCATTCTATGTTTTTCTCTTCCTACCATCTGCGTAAATTGAGAAAGCTTTAATGCGGAAGGATCCGCAAAATTCTGCATAATTTTGTGTTCTGGGTGTGCAATAGCCTCTCTAATCACATTTAAAATATGCACCTCACATTCCTCATCTTCTGATAAAAGCGAATACAAGATCCTATGCATCCCAACATCACCTAATAAAACTTTAAGTTTTTGATAAACCCGATCTGCTTTTTTAGAATTGGTGATCACCCTTCTCAAACCTTCAAAAAGTTCGGGCATAGCAATTCCTTCTTTTCTAATCCTTACCTGCAATTCACGGTACTCGTAAACTTCAAAAACAGCAGTTAAAAAGCCCTCAAAACTGTGGTCATAAGTCCATGTTTTCATTAGAACAATTGTAATTGAGGGCTATATAAATCTTTAAATTTACTTTTAGTATCATTTACGATAATTGATTTTAAATCACTACTGTTCAAATGATTAATAAATTTAAATTGATTATTAAAAAACATAAAATATTTAGCCCTATTAAAAGCTATTCCCAACTTTTTCAAATGCTCTTCTTTCAACTGCGTAAATTTACGGGCATTCACAATTTTCCAAGCAGATTTTACTCCTACTCCAGGAATCCTTAATAACATTTCTATACTTGCAATTTGAATATTCACTGGAAAAAATTGGAGATTCCTAAGTGCCCATCCCAATTTTGGATCTACTTCTAAATCCAGATTTGGATTTTGAGTGTTCAATATTTCATCGGCTTTAAAACCATAAAACCGCATGAGCCAGTCTGCCTGATATAACCTGTTTTCCCTTAATACCGGAACTTGAGTTTCTAAAGATGGAAGACGCACATCATTTGCCACAACAGGAATATATCCAGAATAGTAAACCCTTTTAAGATTATACTCCTTGTAAAAAGTATCGGCAGTTTTAATAATCTGCAAATCAGATTCTGGCGTAGCGCCGATAATGAGTTGAGTGCTTTGCCCAGCCGGAGCAAATTTCGGGGTGCTTTTAAATAATTTCTTTTCTTCTTTATAAACTATAATCTCATTTTTTACATAATTCATCGGCTGAATCATATCTGCTCTATTTTTCTCTGGCGCTAATAATTTCAATCCTTCTTCTGTAGGCAGTTCTAGGTTAATACTCAATCTATCGGCGTATAAGCCAGCTTCTTTCATTAATTCATTAGAAGCGCCCGGAATGCTTTTTAAATGGATGTAACCATTAAAATTGTGTTCTAAACGAAGCTTTTTTGCAATGCGAACCAAACGTTCCATGGTATAATCGGCATTTTTAAAAATGCCCGAGCTTAAGAATAAGCCTTCAATGTAATTTCTTCTATAAAAGTTAATGGTCAAATCCACCACTTCGTCAATGGTAAAAGCAGCTCTTTTAATGTCATTACTTTTACGGGTTACGCAATAGGCACAATCATAAATGCAATGGTTGGTGAGCAAGATTTTAAGCAATGAAACACAACGCCCATCTTCTGTGTAGGAATGACAAATTCCCATTCCGGTAGCATTGCCCAAACCCTTGGTGTCGTTTTTTCTTTTGCTTCCGCTGGAAGAACAGGAAACATCGTATTTAGCGGCATCGGCTAGGATAGCCAGTTTTTCATTGATTCTGTCAAAATTCATAAAACAAAAATACTAAAATATTTAGTATTTTAAATATAAAGAAGACGTTCCTGAAAGATTATCAATGAAAATGAAAGGGTTAAAAACTCAACAATGAGCACACCTATCACTAAAAAATATTAGCCACGAATACACTAATTATTCGTGAAAATTAGTGCATTCGTGGCTAAAGAATGAATTTTAATCTGTGGGATAATTGAATTAAACCTTTTTAGGGGGAAGGTCAAATGCTACTGCATCATGCTCAAAATGACCTTTATGTGCACCATCGCAAAAAGGTTTATTCTGAGATAGGCCACAACGGCAGAAAGAAACAATTTCTCTTCCCTGCAAATTGTAAACATTCCCTTCTTTATCCACCACTTCAAAATCCCCTTGTACTTTTAATGATCCGTTGCTATTTACGGTAATTTTTGTTCCTGACATATTTTTTGATTTTCACCGAAAATACATATTTCAGAGGGATAGAAATTTTTTAATAGCTATTTATATTGATTCAAAATGAATCATCCGAAAATGACAATGAAGAGTGATGATGAAATCGATTGCAGGCTTTTATCGGAACAAAATTGATATTAAATTAAAGGGAGATATGAATTTTCAAATAGCTGTAATGGAAATACTTAGTAATAAGATTGGAATGATCGATGATTATTTTTCATCCTGTATTCTCAAAGTATATTTCTCAATAGTTTCATTGGGTTTACCCAATTCATCCCAGCTTAACTGCGCCTGAAATTTTTCCGGATAGTTGTTTAATGCCTCCAGAATATGATAAATGTAATTTACTTTAGGTGAAAATAAACCCATAAACTTTAATATTCCAATAGGAATACGGGTTATTTTTAAGTTTTCTGATTTGTAGTTTTTAATGAAAACTTTTACGGCATTCTTCATATTATGCGCTTCCGGACCTTGGATGACATATTCCCTATTCTCGTCTGTTAAAATTTCAAATGATTTGCAAACCTGTTTTCCATAATCGTCACCGCTGATCCAATATTGCTTAATTTTAGAATGTCCAGCTAAATTCATTCTCTTACCTGATTTAAAATCACCTTTATCAAAATTTTCCATAAAGTTGGAAGGATAAAAAATGGTATATGGAATTCCAGAACCTTTTAAAAGCTGTACCGCATGTTGCTTCACCTTAAATACCCACCAGTTGAAGCAGTTTTGTCCCTCATAATCTTTCACCAATGAGGATAAATAAGCAATACGTTGGATTTCATTCACTTTAGCAGCTTCAAATAAATGAAGTAAACCATCAGTTTCGGGCATAAAATCAGTCTTTTTTGTTGTTTGAGAAATGTGCAGACTTAAGTAAACAATCTCCTGACCTTTCAGTGCTTCAAACAAACTGACTTTATCTTCTAAATCACCATAAATGATATGAGTATTAGGGAATATATTTCTTGCTTTTTCAATGTCTCGGGCAATAATGGTAACATCAAAACCTTTAGCAATTAATGCTTTTGTTACGGGTTTTCCTACTAATCCTGTTGCTCCAATTACGGCTACCCTTTTCATAAGTTCACCTGCTTTAGTACATTTTCAATACGTAATTCCATTGTTTCTAAATCAGCATAACCTTTGGCAATCATGTGAAAATTTCGGTCACCTGTTTTAATAAAAGCAGCGGGATAACCGGTTACCTGCAATTGCTTAGCTAAAGCAAAATCATAATAAGCAGCTTGTTTGAATTCCTCGCTGTTTAATTTTAAAACAAATTCATCAGGATCGATGCCGAAATTAATTGCTAAATCTCTATAAGTTTCATCCACCGTTAAATCTTTTCCTTCAAAATTCAGTGTCTTTTGTAAGGAATGTGCAAATAATACCGCTTTTTCTGGATGGTAACTTTTGAAAACAGCCAATGCGATGGAAGGTTTTTCTGAACTGAGGTAAATTCCTCCCTCGTCCAAAGCTTTGATAAAGGGTTCACCAAACTTCACTCCTGAGGTCTCCTCTACTCTTGGATAATGACTTTTGATCAATGCTGACATGTTGGTAATTGGACCTTCTCTTTCTCCCAAAACCATACCTCCAGATATCACTTCAAAGTTGAAATCATCTTTATGGTTCTCATAAATAGTTTTCATTACGTCGCTAAAACCATAACACCAGCCACAAAGCGCATCGTAAACATAAATCAAACTGAATTTACCATTTTCCATGGTACAAAGCTAAAAGTTAGCTTTTTTAAAATTGTTGAGAGATGGTCAAATTAGGAAGGTGTTTACAAAATCAATGTCATTTTTAAGATGTTGTAAACCTTTTCTTTGTAAATAATTTTAAAATCGTTAGGTATAAATTGAAAGCCAGATTTCTGATAACAATTGATGGCCAAAGCGTTCCCTTCTAAAACATAAAGTTCCATTTTTTTGATGGCAGCTATTGCTTTAGCTTCCTGATTTAAAGCTTTAATAAATTTTTCGCCAATTCCTTTGCCCCTTTGTTGGCTTTCGCCGATGAGTAAATGACCTAATCGAGAGGATAACTCATCCTGAGGAATAATTTCTCCAAAAGCGATCGGAAATCCATCAGTGTTCAAACCTAAAAAAGGTTTCCGATCTGGATACATTAAAAAATACTGCTTCAATTGATCAATGGTCAGCGGGTAAGACATCCCAATACCAGCAAATAGGAATAATGTTTCTTCATCTTTTATCCAATCGATTAAAATTTGGTAATGGTGTTTTTCAAATTTGATGAGCTTCATTCTCTAATATTCATAAATTACGGATAAGAAGGATTGATTAAATAAAAAAGACCCAATGGAATCATCAAGTCTTTTTTTTAGTATCAAGTAGTAAGTATCAAGATAAATTGCAATAAGTATTAAACCTTGTCTTTGATTTCTAAAACTTCTATTTACGTTCGTGTCTTTTGTCTTGTATCTTGATTCTTCTATCTCTTGAGCCTTACGCTTCTACTTCCATCGCTTTATCCTGTGGTCTTCCGTTTTTGAAAGCCTTACGGGTAGTTAATCCTAAAAGTTCAAACATGGCCATATCATCTTTAAACTCAGGATTTGGAGTGGTCAACAATTTATCACCAGCAAAGATGGAATTGGCACCTGCCATAAAACAGAAAGCTTGTTCCAATGTGCTCATTTCGTTTCTTCCTGCTGACAAACGGACTACGGTTTTAGGCATTACAATTCTTGCAGTAGCAATCATTCTTACCATATCCCAAATGGGTACACGTGGTTGATCTCCAAGTGGTGTGCCTTTCACAGGTACCAATGCATTTACAGGAACAGATTCTGGATGCTGGGGCATGTTGGCTAAAACACGGAGCATCGCTACACGGTCATTAACTGATTCTCCTAATCCGATAATACCACCGCTGCAAACAGTCAATTTGGCTTTGCGCACATTCTCAATTGTTTTTAAACGATCGTCATAAGTGCGGGTAGAAATAATTCTTTTATAATCCTCTTCCGAGGTATCTAAGTTGTGGTTATAAGCATATAAGCCAGCATCAGCCAAACGTTGGGCTTGGTGGGCGTTCAGCATTCCTAAAGTACAGCAAACCTCCATATCCATAGCATTCACGGCTTTTACCATATCAATCACCTTATCAAAATCACGGTTATCACGTACTTCACGCCATGCTGCACCCATACATAACCTGGAAGCACCGCCGTCTTTAGCTTTTTGGGCAACATCAATCACTTCCTCCACTTTCATCATGGCCTGTACTTCTACATCTGTATGGTAGCGGGCCGCCTGTGGGCAATAAGCACAATCTTCCGGACAACCGCCTGTCTTGATTGAAATCAAGGAGCTGATCTGTACTTCACTATAATCTTTGTTTTCACGGTGGATGCTTGCTGCCTCATAAACCAAGTCTAAAAATGGTTTATTGTATATATCTGATATCTCTTCGTTTGTCCAATTGTGTTTTGTTGTCATTTGATAAGTTTAAATTAGATAATTTGACCATGGGCCATGGACCATAGGCGATAAACTAAGTGCAATTATAGCAATAATTTAGAGGCCAAGCCCAATAAAAGTAAGAATCCAAACACATCAGTAAAAGTAGTAATGATGATAGAGGATGCAATAGCTGGATCAATCCCTACTCTTTTTAAGATCAATGGAATTCCTGCGCCTGTGATTCCTGCAATGAGTAAATTACCTGTCATGGCGGTAAAAATCACCAATCCTAAAATTAAATTATCATCGTATAAAAAAGCAAATAAGAATACGATAAATCCACAAACAGCACCATTGATAATTCCTACAGTAAGCTCCTTTATAACAGTTCTGTACGCTTGGTTATCTGATAAATCACTTAAGGTAATTCTACGGACTGTTACCGCTAAAGCTTGTGTTGCAGCGTTTCCTCCCATCCCTGCAATAATGGTCATGTAACCGGCCAGTACCACAATTTTAGTAACGGTAGGTTCAAAGTATCTAATCACAGAAGAAGCTAGAAAAGCAGTGCCTAAATTCAGGATGAGCCAAGGCAGACGTGACTTTACGGCTTCAATCCAGTTACCGCTCAACTCCTCATCTTCTGATACTCCGGAAATTTTCAGCATATCCTCGGTATTCTCCTCTTGCATTACATCTATCACATCATCAAAAGTAACCCTCCCTAATAATCGCATATTGATGTCGACCACCGGAATACTGGTTAAATTGTATTGAGAAATCAAATCAGCTACTTCTTCCTGATCCACATCTGCTCTCACAAAAACAAAATCTACATTTACCAAATCTGCTACTTTTGCATTGGCTTTTGCTTTAATGATGTCCTTTAAAGATACTATACCCTGCAAAGCATCATCACGATCAACGACATAAATGGTATAAAACTCTTCTATTTCTTCACTTTGAATAATGATCTGATCAATGGCTTGCTTCTTGGACATTTCTGCGTTCACCTTAATCACTTGGGTGTTCATCAGCCCGCCAGCAGTATCTTCCGGATAGGTCATCAGGTTACGGATGTTTACCGCGTCCTCTTTATCCATTTCCGCTAAAATCTCATGCTGATCCTCTGCACCCATCAAAGAGATGATATCCGTCGCATCATCATAATCCAGCTCCTCTACAATCTCCTGACGTTTTTCTGGATCAATTTCAATCAGTAATTCTTCTGGATGTGCTTCATGGCTCATTTCAGAAATAATTTCTGAAGCCAGTTCGACAGGTAAAAGATGGATGATCCTTTTTTGATCTTCTAAG
This sequence comes from Pelobium sp., assembly GCA_039918235.1. Lineage (GTDB taxonomy): Bacteria > Bacteroidota > Bacteroidia > Sphingobacteriales > Sphingobacteriaceae > Pseudopedobacter. The sequence goes on along the minus strand of JBDSHZ010000165.1, from coordinate 17,531 downwards.
GTGATGGTTTCAAATAGAATGGCAATTTCTGAAGCATGATAATCCTCAAGGAGTAACAATAAATCATGTTCTTCTCCTTCAAGTGCCTGCTTGATTTTTAGGATATCGGTTTTGTCTAGCTCAAAAGATTGCATCGTGAGCTAAAATAAGGTTAAAGGTTTAATTTTATGATTTTTGTTGAGAATATTTATTTTAGTTTGTTGGTTTGCTCGTTTTTTAGTTGGTTAGATTTTTTAATCAGTCTCTAAACCAGCCTCTTTTGGCAAAATACCATATTTGAGCAAGGGCAATTACTAACATGATTCCTAAAACATACACATAACCATTTGCAGCATATAATTCTGGCATATTATCTTCTAAAATTCTTCCGGTTTGAGGATCTTGATGGGCGAAATTCATACCATAAATACCCGCTATAAAGGTTAAAGGAATAAAAATGGCTGAAATGATGGTCAATGTTTTCATCACCTCATTCATTTTATTGCTCATGAGAGAAAGGTACAAATCCAATAAACTAGAAGCTGTTTCTTTCATGCTTTCAATCAAATCCATAATTTGGATAGCATGATCATAAGCATCACGCAAAAAAACTTTCACCTCTTCATTAATCAGCGGATTGGTAGAACGAAGTAGATCATTGAGTTTATCCCGCTCTGGCCAGGCAGCCCTCCTCATGGTGATGATTAGCTTTTTTACACCTTGAATACGGAACATGAGCAATCTTCTAGGTTTTTGGTAAAGATGATCCTCTACAGTTTCCAGCTCGTCTCCTAGCCTATTGATAATGGTGAAATAATGATCAATAACTGTGTCCATTAAAGCATAAAGCATATAAGATGGCCCCATTTTACGAATGTTCTGGTTCACATTTTTCCGGAGTCTATTTCTTACCGGATCCAGCACATCATCATAATCTTCCTGAAAGCTGATCAGCAGGTTATTGAAAAGTAGAAAACTCACCTGTTCATTTTTAAGCTGCAGGCCTTTATCCATTTCCAACATCCTACTCACCACAAAAATATAATTGTCATATTCTTCATTTTTTGGACGCTGGTAGGTGTTTACCACATCCTCCATGACCAAAGAATTGATTTTATAATGGGATTGCAAAAAGTCTAATGTGTCTTGTGAACCTAATCCTTTTACGTCCAACCAATGCGTTTTATCAGGGAATTTAGCCATAAAGGCAACCGCTTCTTTAATGTTTCCAGTTTCAAACTCATCTAAATGATCATCATCATATGAATAAACGAAAAGCTTACTTGGGTAAGAACTATCATTGATATTAAACGTACCAGGCACCTCTCCCGGACTTGTCCTTCTTTTAGGCTGAATAATGTTGATACGGGAAAAGCTAAGTTTGGGTAAGGGGATTTTTATTTTAGAGATTTGATCTTTTAACTCCATTGTTTATAAAATGAGATGTTCTTCTTTAGGGTGAATTTAGGTATTTTAAATTCTGAAATGGTAAAGATATTTTATGTTATGGAGTATATGAGCTACTTACCAGCGTAATGTCATCAACATCACAAAAAGCATTCGCCTCGCCTTTAGCTATAAAACCTATTTCTACTTTTCCATCCACTATTTTAATGTGGTCTAACTGAATGGTTTTCCAAGATTCATTGGCTTCTTTAACATTTAAACTAAACGTTTTCCCATGGCTATTGGCATAAAGTGCGAGTTTGGAAAAACCATTACTGTTTTTAATTTTGGCTGTTAATGCATAATCACCGTCGGCTAGTTTTACGTTAGAAGTGCTATTAATGAACTGCTGAACTTTTCGATCAAAAGCTACCACATCACTCATATGAAGGCTTTTCTCCCCAATCACTGTTTTTCTTTCCATTGTACTATTGTCGTGATTTAATATCGGGGAACTTGGATCTAAAGAGATTGGATTACCTTTAATTACTGTAGATAGCCAACCTGTCAATTGAGTTTGAACAGGTTTTACAGTACTGGGAATAGCTTTTCTGTCTGCTTCAAAACTGCCATTTTTAATGTAATTATTAGCTTTTCCCACTTTCCATTCACCCGTTTTAATATTAAAATCCCAAGAATGGAGAGAATTAAAATAAGGCTTATTCTCAGTAAATGATAAAGGAAACCATTGATTATACCCTAATCCGTTTCCTGCAAAATCTGCCCATCGGTCTCCGCAATATATAACAGTTTCTTGTTTGCTCCCTTTTACGGTATAAAAAAATCCTGTCTGTGTAATATGGGCATAATCGGCTTCTGCACCGTCCATCACCAGCATTTTGTTTTTTGGGAGATATGGACCTCTAATATCATCTGCAACTAAATAATAAGCTAGTGATGAATCCCAACCATATAAATTGGAAGCACACATGTAATATTTCCCTTTGTATTTAAACAAACAATTGCCTTCACGGCCCTCACCTTCAAAAACCTTAGTGCAGTCAAGGAGATTCACCATGCCATCTTTCACGCCAATTTCAGACACATAAATTTTGTTCCTTCCTCTTCCGTAAGAATAAATGAGGTATGATTTTCCGCTATCCTCATCAGTAAAAACAGTTTGATCACCAGTATTAGCAGTGCCAATCATCTCCATCATATTGAGCTGTTGATGCCAAGTAAAAGCGGAGGTTGGACTTGTAGCGGTTGCAACTAACACTTGACTACCATGTTGCACAAAAAGTGCGTACAACTTTAATTCTTTAATATAAGCAACTCCTAACCTGCCTACCCAAGTTGGTCTGGTATCTCTTTTCATCAGCTCACTTTTAGTGAGTACATCTCCTTCAGAATGCCAGTTGACCAAATCAGTAGAACTGTAACAGGTAACCGATTCAAAAGTGCTTCCTTGCTGTGTAACAGATGGATCAGCCCGGTAAGCATCTGCCTGTTTGTAATGTACACCGTACCAATAATATTTTTCTGTTTTGGTAATAGGATCCTGAAACTTAAAGATACCACCACCCTGGCTATAAATAGGTTGTCCGTCTTGGGTATTCCAAAAAGTATCATTAGTGATATTCAGACTTTGTGCTTCAACTAGATTTGAAATGCTAGTTAAACTCAAGCATATTATAACACAGATAATTAATAGGTTCTTTTTAAGGTTAAATATCATGTTTACAAATTCAAGAAAATTATTGAATTTACCTAACGTAGAAGCATCGTTTTTAATGCTAAATAAAAATTAAGAATTAGAAATATTTGCTTGCCTGTGGCCCTTGACTAAACAATAAGTCAATTACACTTAAATTATTTTGGTAGCTAACTCTATCTTCAAAAACCTGAAAATAAGGTTTATTTAAGTAGTTAGATGGTTTTCTGGCCTGCATCTCCCCTCTTAAATCAACTAAACCAGCATAGTTTTTCTCAAAACTTTCCGTCAATTGATAATTTAAGGGCATTTTCAATTGTTTAAGCAATAGCGATAATAATTCCATATTATAATCAAGAAGAAACTCATATTTTTTCTCGTAAAAAGGTGCAAAATCATCTTCATAAAACTCAAAATAAGAAGAACTGCGGTAACTGGTGCCCAAACTTAACCAGTGGATGCGTTGCCAGTTATCCTGATTGGCAATTTTAATGTCTTTATATAAAGTATGCCTGTTGCTCACCGGTCCCTTTAAAATAGGAACGGTTAAATCTAATATGCCGTTAGGTCCGGATATAGAAGTTCTGTTACGATAAGTCTGTTTTGGGAAGTGCTCCATTTGCTCAAGCAAAATGCCTTCTTCTTTAAATTTTTTCAACTTACTGAAGAATTCTACATTGGGTAGATAAAACAATGGGAATACTGCTCCTTTTTCCATTTCAAAATTTTTATGTTTGCAATTAATCACACGAAATTAATGATAAATAAAGGGCTTTCTAAAGTAGCTGCATTTTTTTTATACCTCTTGTCCCTACTTCCTTTAGCTGTGCTTTACATTCTGGCAGATTTTATCTTCTTCATTTTGTACCGTTTAATAAAGTATAGGAGAAAGGTGGTGACAGAAAATTTGATAAATTCATTTCCGGAGAAATCCATGGCAGAAATACATCAGATTGAGAAAAAATTCTTTTCCCATTTTTCAGATATGATAGTAGAAACCATTAAAATGTTAAGCATCTCTGCAGATGAATTAATGATACGCTATCAGTTGACCAACACACAGGTGGTTAAAAAATACGAAGATAAGCAGCAGAGTTATTTAATTGCAGTAGGTCATTATTGTAACTGGGAATGGAATACGGTTGTGATTTCTAAAATGCTCAAAGCAAAACCTCTAATCATCTACAAACCATTAAACAACGAAGTTTTTGATGAGGTTTTTAAAAATGCCAGAGAGAAAAGTGGTGCTTTAATGATAAGAATGAAAGTTGCTTTGAGAGAAATTATCAGACGTAAAAATGAATTAACTGCAACTGTTTTTGCATCTGATCAAACCCCGGCACAAGGTGATTCCCAAGATTGGGTAACTTTCCTAAATCAGCCCACAGCTGTATTTGTAGGTTTAGAGAAAATTGCACAATCAACCAACTATCCTGTAGTTTTTTGTGATATGCAAAGAGTAAGAAGAGGATATTATTCTTGTGATTTCAAGCTGGTTTCTGAAAATTCTAAGGAAACTACTACATTAGAAATTACAAAAAAACATGTTAAATTACTCGAAAACAGAATAAAGGAAGAGCCTGCCTACTGGCTATGGTCTCACAGAAGGTGGAAATATAAACCAACAAATGCAAATGAATAGCCCAAAGGTTGCCATTGTAATTTTAAATTGGAACGGACAAAAATATCTGGAGCAGTTCCTGCCTTCTGTTTTCAACTGTCCATATCCTAACCTGCAGATTATTGTTGGAGATAATGATTCAACGGATAAATCCAGGGAGTTTTTATCTGAAAACTTTCCTTTGGTAAAAGTAATCAGGAACGAAAAGAACTTTGGTTTTGCAGAAGGCTATAATAAGGTTTTGAGTCAGGTTGAAGCCGACTATTTCATTTTATTAAATTCGGATGTTGAAGTTACGCCAGACTGGATAAAGCCAGTGATTGATTTGATGGAAAGTGACGATAACATTGCGGTTGCACAGCCTAAAATCAAATCTATTTTAAATAGGAAGCAGTTTGAGTATGCCGGAGCAGCAGGTTGTTTCATTGATAAATGGGCTTATCCGTTCTGTAGAGGGAGAATTTTCGACACTGTGGAAGAGGATAAAGGCCAATATGATAATGATCAGGAGATTTTTTGGGCCGCAGGCTGTGCTTTATTTATCAAATCTTCTATATGGAAAAGAGTGAATGGTTTAGACGAATGCTTTTTTGCGCATATGGAAGAAATAGACCTTTGCTGGCGCATCAAAAACCTAGGTTACAAAGTAATGTATTGTGGTAGTTCTACCGTTTATCATGTTGGTGGAGGTACTTTAAATGCGGAAAGTTCTTTTAAAACCTACCTCAATTTCAGAAATAACCATTACCTCATTAAAAAGAATTTCCCATTAGCTACTTCAAGCTGGTTAATTCCATTAAGGTTCTGCTTAGATTTTTTAGCCTTGATTAAATTTATTGCAAATGGAAAATGGCAAAATGCAATGGCAATTTCTAAGGCACACCGCCACGTGATTACTGCTTTTAGAAATAAAAAAGTGAGCTATAATGAAGATGTGTCAGAGAACCCTAACTTAACAGGTTTATACCCAAAAAGTGTAGTATGGAATTATTTTGCTTTGGGTAAAAAGAAATTTAGTGACCTTTTCTAATCGCTGATAAACAATTTAGTGATTTTATTATTTGACAGTCAAATAAATAGTAGCACCACCTAGCTCGTTCTTTTGCCATTTCCCTTGACTGTTTAACCGAACAAAACTATCCGCTGCACCTAACTTTGCCCCAAAAGCTAAAGGTTTTATTTCAGAATTTGAGTCTGGTAAATATTCAAATGAAACCGCAAAATCCTCACTCACATAAATTTTCTCGTCACTTAAATCGAAACTGAACCATCCTTTATCTGATTTGAATGTTTTTATAATACTGTTATTAATCAATCTTTCACCAGGGAATCCATTGTGCAAACTATAAAAATTAAGTCTCAATCGTATTGAATCACTTCTACCGCCAACATAGTAAATATTTGCATTCAAAACTTTTATAAATTCTTTAATTTTAAAGCTCCTTGCCTGTTCAATAATATCATGCTTATTATAGCTAGTTGCAGGTACAGAAACTAAAGGTGTTCTTCCTCTAATACCAATTCTATAAGGTTTAACTGGTTTATTGCTCACCACAAACTCTGGTAAGGCAATTGCTTTTTGAGCGAGTTGGATGTTTAGCTCCTTGACTTTTTTAAGATCGCTGATTTTCTTTGTGACAGTTTCAAAACCTACACATGAAAAAGTGAGTAATTCATTTTTTAAAGAATCAGGAATGGTGATGTTAAAATAACCGTGTTCGTCACTCAGTGTGCCAACCTTCTGATCTTTAATGCCAATATTGGCAAATGCAACTGCAACATGATGATCAACATCAGAAACTTTACCTGAAAGCTTAATGCTCTGAGCTTGTGAATTAAAGAAGGAGAAAAAACTAAATAAGACAATAATAAAGGAACGTATCATCCTACAAAGAAATAAAAGGTTTTGTTAAGATTTAAATTGCAGGCTTAGGTTTAACAAACTTTAACGCAACTGATCTTTATTGCAAAAAGCTCAAGACAGCCAGCTCATAAGACATCAAACCAAAACCAGTGACAATCCCTTTACAGTTTTTAGCTATCATACTTTGATGTCTAAATTCCTCTCTAGCATAAACATTGGAGATATGTACTTCAATAACGGGGGTTTTTATTCCTGCAATGGCATCTGCAATGGCAACAGAAGTATGCGTATAAGCTCCGGCATTCATCACCACTCCGTCAAAAGAAAAACCAACTTCATGCAGTTTATTGATGATTTCTCCCTCCACATTACTTTGGAAATAATGAAGCTCCACTTGTGGATATTTAGATTTTAAACTTTCAAAATAGCTTTCAAAACCTTCACTCCCATAAATACCGGGTTCACGCTTTCCCAGTAAATTCAAATTTGGACCGTTGATAATTTGTATCTTCATGCACTCAAACATAAATTAAAATTTTCATAACATAAAGTGGATTGGTTAACTGCTAAAAAAGGATTTAAGAATTACTTAAAATTGGAACGCTCGCTTTCTAGCAATTCTATAGCCGCCTATCTTAGGGATATTGATAAAATAACTCAGTTTTTAGAGGTTGAAGGAAAAATCAGCACTCCGATTCAGATCACTGCAAAAGATTTAAAAGATCTGATTGAGTGGGTGAACGAGCTGGGAATGCTGGCGACTAGCCAAGCCAGATTAATCAGCGGGATTAAAGCCTTTTATAAATACCTGATACTAGAAGATTACCTTAAAAGTGATCCTTCTGAATTAATTGAAGCCCCTAAAACCAGAAGAAAACTTCCTGATGTACTTACCGTTAATGAGATTGAAGCATTGATCAGTGCTTTAGATTTGAGCAAACCAGAAAATATTAGAAATAAAGCAATGCTAGAAGTCTTGTATGGTTCTGGATTAAGAGTAAGTGAGTTAACAGAACTAAAAATATCTAATTATTTCCCAGAAGTAGAGTTTGTTAAAATAACGGGCAAGGGTAACAAAGAACGTTTAGTTCCTGTTGGAAGCTCGGCCATTAAGCATATTGCAATTTATAAAGATACGGTAAGGAGCCATATAGCAATCAAAAAAGGAAATGAAGATTTTTTATTCCTAAACAGAAGAGGCACTAAACTTAGCCGGGTAATGGTGTTTATGCTGATTAAAGATTTAGCCTTAAAAATAGGCTTGACAAAGAATATCAGTCCGCATACTTTTAGGCATTCTTTTGCTACTCATTTAATTGAAGGCGGAGCCGATTTAAGAGCTGTACAGGAAATGCTTGGACATGAAAGCATTACTACAACAGAGATTTATACGCATTTAGACCGTGACTTCCTGAAACAGACTATTCAAGCTTTTCACCCCCGAAGCTGAGCTTTTATGATACGGTCATTCTGGTTAATATCTTTGATGATCACCGCATCAAAACCTTTTTTATAAAGTAATTCTTGGGTTTCTTTACCCAGAGACTGATTAATTTCAAAATACAAAACGCCTTCTTTCTTTAAATTGCTCAAGGCGAAGTCTGAGATTTTATCATAAAATAGTAATGGATTTTCATTAGCTACAAAAAGTGCCAAATGAGGTTCGTAATCTAGTACTCCTTTATCCATTTCCAGCTTTTCTTTTTCAGCGATGTAAGGTGGATTGCTGACGATTACGTCATATAATGGAAACTCATCAGCTTTAAGATTTAAAGCATCTTTCTGTTCAAAATTAACAGTTACAGCTAGTTTAAAAGCATTTTCTTTAGCAATTGTTAAAGCATCATGGCTAATATCTATGGCATCAATGGTGGCATTTGGCAAATTAATTTTTAAGCTAATGGGAATACAGCCACTGCCTGTGCCAATGTCTAAAATGTGGATTGTTTTATTTTTTTGCTCCTGAATAATCAAATGCACCAATTCTTCGGTCTCCGGCCGCGGAATTAAAACCGCCGGGCTCACTTTAAACAATTTTCCGTAAAAATAGGCTTCTTCTAAAACATATTGAATTGGAATGTGCTTTTGCAGTTGCTGAAGATAATTTTGGAAAGCTACTTCTTTATCAATAGGTGTAAAATCCATTAAAGTGCTCATCTCCAGCTTTTCTAATATCATTTTATAGAAAATAGCAACCTCTGTTTCAGGATACAGATGACTTAGTTGAGTATGAAAATGTTGCTTTAGTGCTTTCAATCCGAATTTATTCTTTCTTCAAAGGTAAGCTAAAGAAAAAAGAACTGCCCTCCCCTTTTTTACTTTCCACCCAAAATTCACCTTTATTCTTTTTGATAAACTCTTCGCATAACATTAATCCTAAACCGCTTCCCTTTTCGTTTTTTGTTCCATTGGTACTATAAAATTGATGCTTAAATATTTCTTTTACCTGAAATTCATCCATCCCCATCCCTTGATCTTTTATAGAAACAATTAGTTTTTGACCTTCATTTTTTGAGTTGATGAAAATTTCTCCCCCTTCTGGTGAAAACTTGGCAGCATTGCTCAATAAATTCCTGATCACCATTCTAATGCTTTCCTCATCTGCGTAAGCATAACAAAACTGAAGATGGTTAGAAAGAACAATCTTTTTATCTTTGTATTGCTCATTTAATAAGCTATTGGTCTCATCAACCAATTTACAGATATTGATTTTTTGTATTTTGAGTATTTCTCCTCCCATCTGACTTTTACCCCACATCAATAGATTCTCCACTAAACTAGCGGAGTTGTTTACATTTTTTTCCAGCTCATTCATAAACGTTTTAAGCTCCTTTTCATCCAATTGCTCATTATTGTAAATTCCAAACATTCCTTTTAACGAAGAAAGTGGCCCTCTTAAATCATGCGCAATAATGGAAAAAAACTTATTTTTCAGCTCATTTAAATCTTGCAGTTCTTCTTTTTGTTTATTGATGGCTTCATTCTGTTTAATCAATCCTAAATTACTCCTATCAATTCTTTTATTGTTCTTCAAGGTTAACCAGAGGAGATAGATAGTAAGAATAATAAGGACGCAGAATGCAAAAATCAGGTAGTTCTTGTTTTGAATAATGATCTCGTTGCTTAAGTTTTCCTTTTTAAGATCAATGTTTTCCTTTTGTTTCTGCTCCGTTTCGTAATAAGTTCTAAACTCGTCAAGCTGTTTAAATCGGTCTACATTATAAATGCTATCATATAGTCTATTGTATTTTTTCTCATTTTTAAAAGCACTTTTAAAGTCATTTTGCTTTTCATAGAGAGAAGATAAATAACCTAAAACCTCGAGCCTAATTTTACTAAACTTCTTTTTCTCAGCAATCACAATAGCCTCATCTAATAAATGCTCAGCCTTTTCATATTCATCAAAATTGATCGCTATGCTAGCCATTAAATTCATATTGCTTACCACCAAACGGTAATTCCCAATTTTTTCAGCTATGGTTAAGGATTTTTGGGAGGTAACAATAGCCTGCTGATAATCAGAAAGATGTAGCTGTGCAATAGCCAACTCATAATAATCCTGACTGAGCCATAATTGATTATTATTATCCTCATTCAGCTTGATGGCCTGGTTGAAATAAGAAATAGAAGCTTGGCTTTTCCCTTCTTTGTCTAGTAACGCAGCTATGTTATGGATAATGGCACTAATAAAATACTTATCCTTTGATTTTTCACTAAACCCGATAGCATCTGTAAAAAAGGTATGAGCTTCTTCAAAATAATTTTGTCTGTATTTGGCTAATCCTTTAGCATTATAGGCCCTGGCGAGCAAAGCATTGTCTTTAATTTTTTCGCCAATGGCGATGCATTTATCTTGATATTCTGAAGCGATAGTGTAATTTTCACTATAGCTGTAAGCAATTCCCAAAATATGCATGGCTTCAGCCTTTCCCCTCAAATAATTTATTTTCTGAGCTAATTGCAATGACTTTTTCGCAAACTCAAAAGATTTTAAATAATCTTCAGGATGAATTTCATAAGCCAGAAGGTTGATTTTATCAATAACTTTAATATTTACTCCACTTTCGCTCACACTTTTGTAAACTGCAATAATGGAATCCTTATTAATGCTTCCCTGATTCTTGAAAACCATAGAATCAGCTTTAAAAGGTAATATCCCTATTAAAGAAATTAAAAAAGTTGTTCCAATCATTAATTGTATTTTACAATAGCCTCAAGCTATTTATTACCTTTGTTACGTGTCATCACATGAAATAGTTATAGCAAGAGCTATAGAGTTAGCCAAATTGGGTTTGGGTCATGTAAGCCCTAATCCAATGGTAGGCGCTGTGATTGTTTATAAAAACAAAATCATAGGTGAAGGCTACCATGAGGCTTATGGCAAAGCGCATGCCGAAGTAAATGCAGTGCAACAAGTATTGGATCAATTTCCAGATGCATTAGAAATATTAAAACAGGCTACCATTTACGTCACTTTAGAACCCTGCTCCCATTTTGGAAAAACCCCTCCATGTGCCGATCTGATCATCAAATATCAGATTCCAGAGGTAATTATCGGCACTTTAGATCCATTTGAAAGCGTAAATGGTAAAGGAGTAGCTAAATTGGAAGCTGCCGGGATTAAAGTAACTGTTGGGGTTTTAGAACCAGAATGCGTTGCTTTAAATAAAAGATTCTTTACCCGATTAAAAAAACAGCGGCCTTATGTAATCTTAAAATGGGCCGAAACTACTGACGGTTACTTCTCCCCACTTGATGGGAAACAAAAATGGATTACCCAAAAAGAAAGTAAAAGATTGGTACATCTTTGGCGCACTCAGGAAGATTGCATTTTGATAGGGAAAGATACGGCAAAGGCAGATGATCCACAGCTTAATGTGCGTTTGGTAGCTGGTAGAAACCCTAAAAGAGCAGTGATAGACCGGCATCTTGAACTGGATAAATCACTTCACCTGTTTGACCAAAGCCAATTTACTTTTGTGTTTAATGAGCACAAAACAGCGATAGAAGGAAACACCTTATATATTGGAATTGAAGATTTTGAACTTTTTATGCCTCAATATGTTCTATTTCAGCTTTATTTGCAGGATATTCAATCAGTGATGATAGAAGGAGGCCGTAAAACACTGCAAACTTTTATTGATGCAGCACTTTGGGACGAAGCAAGGATTTTTACCGGAGATATAAAGTGGGGCGAAGGAAATAAATCCCCAACAATTAAAGGGGAATTGGTGACAGAGCAAAACATTGGAAAAGATAAATTAACGATTATTAAGCCTTACAAATCATGATTTACATAGTCATTGCCATTTTGTGCAGTGTAGTAGTGAGCATTAATTTCAAACTTTTTAAAAGGTATTATACAGATGCTTATCAGGCTATCGTATTCAATTATCCAACGGCAGCAATAGGCTGTTATTTCTTTTTTAAACCTGATTTAAGCATCAAGCCATCTACCAACGAATGGCTCTTGTTCGCTATTCTAGCTTTGCTGCTAATCTCCATTTTTTACTTCATTGGCAAAAGCATTGCCACATCTGGGATTGTATTAACAGCTATCGCACAAAGGCTTTCTTTAATTATACCCGTACTGGCCGCATTTCTCATTTTTGAGGAGACTACCACCACATTAAAAATAATTGGACTGCTCATTGGTTTAATCGCCATTTATGCCTCTAAGCCAAAAGGTAAAGCAGATTTGAGAAATATCATCAACTGGTATCCAATCATCGTTTTTTTAGGTACAGGAATTATTGATATCCTTTTAAACTACCTTACAAAGCTTGATCAGCTCTCTTTTACCGCATCTTTAGTTTATATTTTTGTTATTGCATCACTTTATGGTTTAGGAAGCCTGCTCTATCAAAAAATAACGGGGACTTTAAAATTTCAACCTAAAGCGGCATTGGCAGGGATAGTATTAGGTATTTTTAATTTTGGCTCAATCTATTTCTACATCAAAGCCTTACAGATAGAAAGTAATCAGCCTTCTGTAGTGTTTTCTTCCCTTGATATTGGAGTCATTACTTTAGGGTCTTTGGTAGGAATTATTCTTTTTAAAGAAAAATTGAGCAAATTGAACTTCATTGGCCTTTTTCTAGCGCTAATTGCTATCGTTATTCTTAACTTACCGGATGCTGTTTAGCGACCAATACCAGACTATTAAGCAAACGAGCGAAGGCATTTATAGGGATAAAGGAAGTAAGTTCTTGTCTTTTGCTTATCCATTTAAGAGTGAAGATAAGTTAAAAGAACTCATAGCAGGTTTAAAAAATCAGCACCCTAAAGCCCGTCATTTCTGTTACGCTTACCGTTTAACGCCAGACCGTTCTATTTTCAGAATAAATGATGACGGAGAGCCATCAGGTACCGCAGGAAGACCGATATTGAACACCTTACTTTCTAAAGAACTCACCAATATTTTAGTGGTAGTTGTCCGTTATTTTGGAGGAACTTTATTGGGCGTTCCAGGTTTAATCAATGCTTATAAAGCAGCAACAGAAGATGCTATATCACAAGCGATTATATTGGAGCAAACAGTGCAGGATATTTATCAATTCAGTTTTGATTACTTGCAACTGAACGAGGTGATGAAACTTTTAAAAGAGGAACAATTGGATAGCTTTGATCAGGAATTTGATTTAAATTGCCAGTTGAAAGTACACATCAACCAATCAGAAGTAAACAGGTTGATGAATAGAATTGCGCTAATAGAAGGATTAAAAGCTATATACCTTAAAACGATATGAATAAGATTTCCGAAGCCGATTTGATCATTAACCCTGACGGTAGCATTTATCACCTGAATTTATTGCCAGAAGATGTTGCCGACACCGTGATTACGGTAGGTGATCCCGACCGTGTGGGTGAAGTGAGCAAGCATTTTGATAGCATAGAATTTAAAAAAGGGAAAAGAGAATTTAAGACCCATACCGGAAGATTAGGCAACAAAAGAATTACCGTGATCTCTACTGGAATTGGAACCGATAATATTGACATCGTTTTTAACGAATTGGATGCGCTGGTAAATATTGATTTTAAGACCAGAATGATAAATAAAGAACTGAAAAGCTTAAATATCATTAGGGTAGGCACTTCCGGAAGCATCAGGGAAGATATAGAAGTTGGAAGCATCTTAGCTTCAAGTCATGGCTTAGGTTTAGATGCCTTAATGTCTTACTATGAATCAAATATTAGCATAGAAGAAACTTACCTTTTACAGCAGATTACTGCTCATTTGCCCATCTTAAAATCACAACCCTACCTCACTGCAGGCGCTCCTTCTTTGCTAAAACAAATCGCTCATGATTTACCACAAGGAATTACTGCTACTGCCCCAGGTTTTTATGCGCCACAAGGCAGAAAAGTAAGAGTATCTGTTCAAATTCCTGATTTGATTGAGAAATTAGGGAGTTTTCAATCTAAACATCATCAAATTACGAACCTAGAAATGGAGACCGCAGGGATTTACGCATTAGCCAATACTTTAGGGCATCAAGCGCTTTCAGTAAATGCGATATTAGCCAACCGTTTAAAATTACAATTTGCTCCAAACCCTGAAAAGATTGTTGAAAATATGATCAAACTGGTTTTAGATAGGCTATAATTAACTTTTTTAACGTAATTATAATGATTCTTCCCAAATTTCCCTCATTCAATAAATCCTTTTATTGACCTTAATTAAGTACAATTACTCTTTATTTCTCCTTTTCATCATTTTTTTCATCATTTCATTTTAGCTATCATTAACTATGTTGAACCTATCAGCATTCATATTTTACTATGCTAGCATAGTATTTTGGCATGGCTTATGAATAATGATAGCTGATGAAAGTTATATTAAATCATAAAGTCATGAAAATTAACGAGTTCAACAGATTGCCATTTAGAGAGCAACTTAGAAAAGTGCTTGACGGAAAGTACCTGACCAGCAGAATTGATAAAGGACTGATTATTAATATATATCACGTATTTGATTTTTTGGTAGAAGAATCTTACGATTACCGTAGGAATAAAGTAATTGCTTTAAAAAGTTACCTTTTAGATAAATTTCTATATCATTCTAAATTATATGATATGGCTTAGCTGAATAATTTGGAAACTTCCATTATATTTTAATAATATTGAATGAACAAAAAAGGAGCAAATCATAATGCTCCTTTTTTTGTTGATTTAGATTTTAATTCAATTTCAAACACCTCATCTTCAAATAATTTAATAACTCCTCCCTCCTCTCATAGCTTTTATTGATAAGGCTATCAACATTAGAGATGTTATTTGCGAATGCTTTATCGTAAATTACCGTCTTTAAATCAATAAAATTTAGTTAGATGGATAATCATAGAAATTCAGATTCACCAGACGGTTCAGTACTGTCAGAAGTGAACAATGAAAATAGTGCGGCAAAATGCCCTTTTTCTAGTGGTGCTTTAAAAAGCAGTGCAGGAATGGGCACCAGAAACAGAGATTGGTGGCCTAATCAATTAAAGCTTAACATTCTTCGTCAGTATTCTGAACTGTCTAACCCAATGAATAAAGACTTTAATTATAAGGAAGCTTTTAATTCATTGGATTTAAAAGCTGTTAAACAGGATATTTTTGAACTGATGACCACCTCACAAGATTGGTGGCCAGCAGATTATGGTCATTACGGACCTTTCTTTATCCGTATGGCTTGGCACAGTGCTGGTACTTACCGTATTTCTGACGGTAGAGGTGGCGGTGGTTTTGGAACACAACGTTTTGCGCCATTGAACAGCTGGCCAGATAATGCCAATTTAGATAAAGCTCGTTTATTGCTTTGGCCCATTAAACAGAAATATGGAAAGAAAATATCTTGGGCTGATTTAATGATCCTGACAGGCAACTGTGCATTGGAATCTATGGGATTTGAAACTTTCGGTTTTGCAGGCGGACGAGAAGATGTTTGGGAGCCAGCAGAAGATATTTATTGGGGATCTGAAGGGGAATGGTTGGGCGATAAGCGATATACAAATGACCGCGAATTAGAAAATCCTTTAGGCGCAGTGCAGATGGGTTTAATCTATGTAAATCCGGAAGGACCTAATGGAAACCCAGATCCTTTGGCGGCTGCTAAAGATATCCGTGAGACTTTTGGCCGTATGGCGATGAATGATGAGGAAACCGTGGCATTGATTGCTGGTGGTCACTCTTTTGGAAAAACCCACGGAGCGGCTGATCCAGGAGAGCATATTGGCAAAGAACCTGCAGGTGCTGGGATAGAAGAACAGAGCATGGGCTGGAAAAATTCTCACGGCACAGGAAATGCTGGAGATACCATTACCAGTGGTTTAGAAGGCGCATGGACTACCACGCCTACGCAATGGAGCAATAACTTTTTCGAGAACTTATTCGGATTTGAGTGGGTATTAACCAAAGGCCCAGGTGGCGCACACCAATGGAAACCTGTTGACAATGGTGGCGCAGGAACTGTTCCAGATGCACACGATCCTTCAAAAAGTCATGCCCCATTTATGCTGACTACGGATTTAGCTTTAAGGGTAGATCCAATTTATGGTCCTATTTCAAAGCGTTTCTTTGAAAATCCTGATCAATTTGCGGATGCTTTTGCCAAAGCTTGGTTTAAATTGGTACACCGGGATATGGGTCCAAAATCAAGGTATTTAGGTCCAGAAGTTCCAGCAGAAGACCTGATCTGGCAAGATCCTATTCCAGCGATCAATCATGAATTGCTCAATGAAAATAATATCGCAACTTTAAAAACCAAAATTCAGGATTCAGGATTAACGATCTCACAATTGGTCTCTACCGCTTGGGCTTCCGCATCTACTTTCCGTGGCTCCGACAAGCGTGGCGGTGCAAATGGTGGTCGGATCCGTTTAGCTCCTCAAAAAAATTGGGAGGTGAACCAACCTGCACAATTGGCTAAGGTATTGGCGAAATTAGAAGATATACAGAAAGAATTTAATGCAAATGGAGGCAACAAACAAGTTTCCATGGCCGATTTAATTGTATTGGGAGGTGTTGCTGCCGTAGAAAAAGCGGTTGAAAATGCAGGTTTTAACGTGAAAGTTCCTTTTACACCAGGAAGAGCTGATGCTTCTCAAGAGATGACAGATGTAGATTCTTTTGCGGCGTTAGAGCCAAAAGCAGATGCTTTCCGCAATTATGTGAAAAGCATTCACAGTGCAGCGCCTGAGGAAATGCTGATTGATCAATCTCAGTTATTGACTTTAACCGCTCCAGAAATGACTGTTTTAATTGGTGGCATGCGGGTATTGACGGCTAATTTTGGAGATACTGCTCATGGCGTTTTTACAAAAAATAAAGAAGTATTGAGCAACGATTATTTCGTGAACCTGTTAGACCTCGGCATTACTTGGGCTTCAACATCTGATGCGCAAACTGATTTTAAAGGTCGCGACCGTAAAACAGGTGAAGTAAAATGGACCGGCACAAGGGTTGATTTGATCTTCGGTTCTAATTCAGAACTGAGAGCTTTAGCGGAAGTTTATGGATGTAACGATGGAAAAGAGCAGTTTGTAAATGATTTTATTGTGGCTTGGGACAAAGTGATGAATTTAGACCGTTTTGATTTGAAATAAGTTTTAATAATCCTAAAAATTTAAGGTGGTTCGCAAGTCGAACCACCTTTTTTTTGATAATAGAATGCGGTCTCCCTACATCGGATTGAGATCTACTCCTCTTTCTGATAATACAAGGTATAATACTTCATTCCTTTTTCTTCATCAAAACCACCATCAATGAGCTGACGGTCACCGTGAATGTACACATGGAAATTTTTATCGAGTTTTAAAACCGATTTATAGCTGGATTTCTGTTTCATCACCGCCTGACCGGATATCTCAAAACCTTTGCTCAGCGGACTGTCAAATTCCTGCTCATAATTTTGCACCATACTTTTAAAAGAATTAGCTGCAGTTTCATTCCCAATCACCTCGTTTGAAAATTCCTCGAAATCAAAA
>JBDSHZ010000164.1:0-7704 GCA_039918235.1 Pelobium sp. | reverse complement strand
GTACTGTGATGAACAAGGAAATGTAACTGATGCCGCTAATCCTAATGGATCTATACAAAATATAGCCGGTGTTTGTAATGCCAAAAGAAATGTTTTTGGCATGATGCCGCATCCAGAAAGAGCAGCCGACCCAATTTTAGGAAACGAAGATGGATTGGTGTTGTTTGAATCTATTTTAGCGATGGTGAATGCCTAATGAGCAATCTGGTTGTTGATATCGGTAATTCATCAACAAAAGTTGCTGTTTTTGAAAACGATACAATTGTTTTTTTACATAAGTTAGCTTCACTATCAGAAGAATTTTTGCTCAATTTAAAGAAACAATATCTGGTTGAAAAAGCTGTTGTTTCATCTGTAAAAGAAAATTTTGGTATAACTGAGAACTTTCTTCAACAAGAGTTTGAATATTTTAGATTTAATAGGTTGGCAACCCTGCCCGTTAAAAACAAATATAAAAGTCCGGATACCTTAGGTTTAGATAGATTGGCCGCTGTTATTGGGGCAAAATATTTATTTCCTAAAGAAAATTGCTTGGTAATAGATGCAGGAACTTGCATCACTTATGATGCAATTAACGAAATGGCTGTTTACAACGGAGGTAGTATTTCTCCAGGAATTAAAATGAGATTTGACGCCATGCATCAATTTACCGCAAAATTACCTCAAGTAGCGTTTAATGCGCATTTTGAAAAGGCTTTTGGAGAAAATACGGAAGAATCAATGTTATCAGGAGGTTTAAATGGGGTTTTATACGAGGCAGAAGGTTTTATTCAGCAACAATTAAAAGCTCATCAGGATACTAAGATTATACTTTGCGGCGGTGATGCTACGTTTTTTGATTCGAGGTTTAAAAATAGCATCTTTGCGCACTTAATTTCACACGAACCAAATTTGGTTCTTATTGGTTTAAATTACTTTGTTAAATATCAGCATGATCATAAATAAAAAATATATTCTAGGCTTTGCATTTTTACTGCTACTTGCTTTGAATGTTAACGCACAATCTACTACAAACTCTCCTTATTCAAAATTTGGGATAGGTAATTTAAAAGGAAGCTATTTACCACAGTTTAGAGCTATTGGAAATTTAGCTTACGGAATCAGTACTATTGGCGGGTATCAAAACATCAATGTATCCAATCCAGCATCCTACAGCCAGATAAGACTTACTGTTTTTGATGTGGGTGCTTCTGCCAATCTGCAAAGTTTAAACAAAGGCAGTTTATCAGAGAGGGGCTTTAATTCTTCGCTAAGTCATTTAACTTTTGCGGTTCCAATCACTAAAAAATCAGGGCTTAGCATTGGTTTACTGCCTTATAGTAACTTAGGTTATGAGTTTACAAATACCACAACTGTTGATACTTTTAAAGTCAATCAAGTCTATTCTGGAGAGGGCGGTTTATCAAAAGCTTATTTAGGTTATGGAATTGGGATAGGTAAACACCTTAGTTTAGGTGTTAATATGAGCTATATTTTTGGCAACCTTAAAGAGTCTAGGTCTACGGAATTCAATCAATATTATTTTGGCTTCTTAAATTCAAGAACTACAGAAAATAATAGTGTTGGCGGTTTATATTTTGATCTTGGAGCACAGTATATTGCTTTTATCAATAAAAAAACAAGATTAACCATTGGTTATACCGGAGGTGCAGAGAAAAAATTAAATTCTACCATTAATTCTTTATCAACTAGGTATCAAGTAAATACTCAAAATGATACTGAACTCACCGCTGATACCACATTATTTAAAAACGATGTATCTGGTAAGCTAATTTTACCTACCAACCATAACTTTGGTTTTAGCATAGAAAGACTAAATAAGTGGTTAATTGGTGCTGATGTTAGATTGGCAAATTGGTCACAGTTCAGAAATTCTGGTGTAAACCCTAACTTAAATAATACATTCGGCTTTTCTGTTGGTGGTCAAATCACGCCAAATATAAACGCAGTAACCAATTATTTAAAGTTGATTGATTACAGAGCAGGCTTTAGCTATGATAAAACTTATCTGAATATAAATAATACTGATATTGATGTGAAATCTCTGAATTTTGGATTAGGATTTCCTTTAATTTCAGCAAGAAGTGCTTTTTATAAAATAAATTTTACCACTGAATTAGGAAAAAGAGGAACGTTAGAAAATAATTTGGTGAAAGAAAACTTTGTCAATTTCCACCTTGGTTTCACTATTAATGATAGGTGGTTCCAAAAATATAAGTACGATTAATTCTTTTCTTCAATGAATGTTTCCATTCGTAATTTCTGTTTCCTATTACTAGGGATACTATTTTTCACTGCTTGTGAAGATGACCTAAGTAAAGTGAAAGAGATGGAGGTGAAACAGAATGATGTAGAAATAACAAAAGGAGCCGAATTTATCTATAGTGATTCGGCTCATGTTAAAGCCAAGTTAAAAACGCCAATTCTTTACAACCACAAAACTGCTGCAAAACCTTACATGGAAATGCCTAAAGGTATTGAAGTGACTTTCTTTGATAAAGATTTAAAGCAGACCAGCAAGGTAACTTCTGATTATGCCATTAGAAGGGAGAGCGAAAAGATTGTAGAGCTGAGGAAAAATGTTGTGGCCACCAATGCCGGAGGAAAAACATTTAAATCTGAAGAGCTCATATGGGACGAAAATCTGAAAAGATTTTACTCCAATAAAATAGTGACCATAAATACCGGTACAGATATTATTTCAGGACCTAACTTCTGGTCTAATGAGGATTTTTCTTACTACGAAATCAACCAGGGAACTGCTGATTTTCAATTAAAAGGAAACCCAAATCAATAGATTTATACCTTTATAATGATGTTCTTTCTGTACATCAGCCACAATATCAATAACCAGATCAAAATAAAAGTAATGGCTCCGGCTAAAGAGGCATTATATGGAGAGAAATAAGGAGCGAAAAACTGATCATAAAACCAGCCTTTTAAAGTAACCTCTTCCCCATTTAACTTTACATGAATAATATTCATGGATCTTGCAATAATTCCTGAGGCAAGAAAACCGTAATGGCATTTACGCCATATATCACAAAGGGTTTGGTAAATTTAGTGAAACCCTGCACATCTATTAACCAATAGCACATTCCTAACCCCATACTTGCTAAACCCCCAGCATACAGTACATATGAGCTGGTCCACAATGCTTTGTTAATAGGAAAAAACAAATCCCAAACAAGACCAATAATCACAGCTATTAAGCCATAAGTAAAAAGCCAAGCAACTTTATTCTCTTCCGTTCTCTTTTTTGATTTTAGCGTGAGGCCCATTAAAACGCCAAACAAGCCTGTGGAAATTGCAGGAATGGTACTGAACAATCCTTCAGGGTCCCAAGTTTTGCTAGATTTCCAAAGATGAGCTTCAGTGAAAATTAAACGGTCAAACCAGGCACCTAAATTAGTTTCCTTTTCCAAATTAGGATAACCTACACCTGGAACAGGAATCAACGTCATGGCAAGCCAATAAAGCAGTAATAAGGCAATAAAAGTTTGAAAAAGCACTTTCCTGTCTACTTTTATAAAAAGTACGGCACATATAAAATAAACCACTGCAATCCGTTGTAACACGCCGGGAATACGGACTACCGAAAAATTGAAATAAGGAAATAAGGAAAGCAATAAACCTAAACCAAACAAAATGGCCGTTCTTTTTAAAGCTGTTAATATCAAAGACCGGTGATTTGCTAAATCTGCTCTTTTTGAATCTAATGCAAAAACAATGGAAACGCCAACTATAAAAAGGAAAAAAGGGAAAATGAGATCTGTAGGTGTGCAACCGTTCCATTCTGCATGATCCAGCGGACTATAAATATGCCCCCAGTCGCCTGGGTTATTTACTAAAATCATTGCGGCTACAGTGAAACCTCTAAATACATCAAGAGATAGCAATCTTTTGCTAAGGACTGGTTGATTGGTCATATTGGCTTATTTAATATGAATTTAGATTTAAAAAAGAAGAAAGCCGCTAAAATTTGCGACTTTCTTTCAATCAACCTAAACCAAAATCTTTAAAATTTCCATTTCACAAAAGCTTCCATCGCCTCGTAATCTGCCAAACCAAGTTCATCGTACTGCTTGGCAGTATCTCTGTTTCTTTGTTCGGCCCTTACCCAAAACTCCCTAGAATCGTCACCAGGGAATACGGGCCTATCTTTTTGAGATTGATGCTTAAAAATAGCTTGTTTCTTCCTTTCCAGTTCTTCCGGAGATAATGGAACCGCCATTTCTATTTCATGAGTTCCCCACTCATGCCAAGCTCCTCTATAAAGCCAAATCCAACATTCCTGTGCCCATTTCTCCGTTTTTCTTAGCTGAATCATAGCAAGTTTTACAGCTTCAAAGCAAATTTTATGTGTTCCATGCGGATCAGCGAAATCACCTGCAGCAAATACCTGTTGCGGTTTTATCTTCTGTAGTAATTCTATCGTAACGTTTACATCAGCTTCGGTAATTTCATTTTTTCTGCTTGACTTTCTTGCTTCATAAAATGGCATATTCATAAAATGAATGTGGTCATCTTTTAAACCACAATATCTTGCACCTGCTTTAGCTTCTCCTTTTCTAATCAAGCCTTTAATCAGCTTTAGTTCATTAGGGTCGTTCTGGTTAGGATTCTTTTTATTTACAAATGCTTTTAGCTTTTCATAATTGGCCACCAATTTCTGATGGGTATCAGAAACTGCATCTGAAATATCAATCGCAAATTCCATATATCTTAAAGCATCATCATCCCAAACTGCATTATTTCCAGAAGTTTGATAAGCCACATGAACATCATGCCCTTGATCAACTAAACGGATAAAAGTGCCACCCATTGATATCACATCATCATCAGGATGAGGAGAAAAGATAATTGATCTTTTAATGGCAGGTTCAGCTCTTTCAGGCCTTTGACTGTCATCGGCATTTGGTTTACCTCCTGGCCATCCAGTAATGGTATGTTGTAGCTCGTTAAAAATTTGGATATTAATCTGATATACAGGCCCTTTTTCTGTGGCTAACTGAGCCATACCGTGATTGTTGTAGTCTTCTTCAGTTAGTTTTAATATTGGTTTTTTTACGGTAGTAGCCAACCAGATTACTGCTTTTTTAATCATTTGATCATTCCAAATACAGTCTTTTACTAGCCAAGGTGTATCAAAACGAGTCAATAATGATGCAGCATCCGCATCCAACACAAATTCTACATTTTCTGAAAGCTGAAGGTAAGTAGCAGGAACTTCACTTGATATTTCTCCTTCAACTGCTTTTTTTATGATTTGGGCTTTCTTACTTCCCCATGCCATTAAAATTATTTCTTTAGCTTTAAAGATGGTTCCCACTCCCATGGTAATGGCTTTAGTTGGAACATTAGCTTTACTGCCAAAATCTTTTGCTGCGTCTTTTCTGGTCAAATCATCTAAGGTGACCAATCTGGTTCCTGAGTTGGGAGCCGAACCAGGCTCGTTAAAACCGATATGTCCTGTTCTTCCAATTCCTAAAACCTGTAAATCTAAACCACCATATGCGGTGATTTTTTTTTCATAGTTTACACAGAATTGCTGAATTTCTTGAAGTGATAGTGTCCCATCAGGAATATGAACATTGTCAAAATTAATATCAATATGATCAAATAAATGATCTTTCATGAATTTAACATAGCTCTGTTCAGATTGAGGTTGCATCGGGAAATATTCATCCAGATTAAAGGTGACTACATTTTTAAAGCTTAATCCCTCCTCTTGGTGTAACCTGATGAGTTCCTTATAAACCCCAACAGGACTTGCCCCAGTTGCCAATCCTAAAATGGTTTTTTCCATTTTCTCATTTTTGGAGTTGATTAATGAGGCTATTCTTAAAGCTACTTTTTTACAGGCTTCCAGCTCGTTATCAAATACGGTTACTGGTAATTTTTCAAATCTGGTTGCTTCCAGCAGGTTTAAACGAGCCATAAATCAATTATTTATTCAAATATAATATAGAAAATTTCTTTTGCGGTTTTTTATTTAAAATATTTTCATTTTGCATTTTATTGCGGTTTTTTATTTCTGATCTTTGAATCCTTATATTGTAAGCGTAAAAATTAAAAAATGAATACCTCCTTATCAAAGCTAAATCAGATCTGCAATAAAGAAGAGCGGTTAATCATAGGCTTAATGTCTGGCACTTCTTTAGATGGGCTTGATATTGCGCTTTGTAAGATTTCAAACGCCGGTAAAGACACTCGGGTTAAGCTTTTGGCATTTGAAACAGTTCCCTATCAAGCTGATCTTAAAAATAAAATTAAAGAGATCTGCTTTAGAAAAGAAGTTGACTTAGAACAGGTTTGCCTCATGAATAAAGGGATAGCAGAAATTCATGCCCAATTGGTCAATCAGTTCTTATCAAAAAATGGCTATGATAAAGGTGCCATTGATTTAATAGCAAGCCATGGGCAAACAATTTATCATGCACCTGCTAGGTTAAGAGCTAAAGATGAGTTTGGAAATGCAACCTTACAGATTGGTGATGGAGATTACATTGCAACTCAAACAGGGATCATTACCATTAGTGATTTCCGGCAAAAAAGTATCGCTCAAGGAAATGAAGGTGCGCCTTTAGCTTTATATGGAGATTATCTTTTATTTAACAATAGCGCAGAAAACCGCATACTGCTTAACATAGGTGGCATTTCAAATTTGACAAATATTCCTAAAGGAGCTCAGTTCTCTGATGTTTTAAGTACCGATTTAGGTCCGGGTAATACCATGATGGATCAGTTTGTGCAGCAAAATTTTAAGGGAAAATACTTTGATGATTTTGCAAATATCGCTTTGAAAGGAGTGGTATGTAATGAATTGTTATCCGAGTTGCTCAATCATGAGTTTTTTACCCAAGATTTGCCAAAATCAACCGGGCCAGAACTTTTCAATATATCTTATTTAGAACGCTCATTAAACAGAACTGCAAATAAAATTAGCCTGGAAAACGTAATGGCAACCTTGAATAGGTTTACTGCTACTAGTATCAGCTTAGGAGTGCAACAGTTTTACAATATAAATGAAAAAATAGTCATCTACGTAAGTGGAGGAGGATCCCATAATCCTTTGTTAATGAAAAATCTGGAATCAATGATTCCAAATGCAAAATTTAAAGATACTTCAGCTTTAGGGATTGATCCTGATGCAAAAGAAGCAATTTTATTTGCCTTATTAGCTAACGAGACCGTTTCTGGGGGTTATTCCGTTTTTGGTGCAGAGGTTAAAAGTATGGGTAAAATCAGTTTGCCTAATTAATAGATCTGAAAGTTACCTTTACTGAACGGAATTAAGCTTGCATCTTTTGGATCAAGCTCAGTGATGAAATGAGTGACTTGGTTCAGGTTACAAACAGTCATTTTTTGCACAGAGTTCAATTTTTCTGCAATACTTAAAATAGCAACTTTCGCAGCACACTTAATCATTGCTTTTTTCACTTGTACAACTTCCCAGTCAGAATCTGTGATTCCTTCTTTAACATCAATTCCATTTGCACCCAAAATGCAGATGTCCACTTTAATCTCTGAGAGATCATTAATGACACTTGCGCCAATATTGATCTGCGCATTTTTTGAAAGTTGACCCCCAATTAATATAACAGTGAGTTTACTATGTTCTGCCAATTCCAATGCAACCAAGGGGCTGATGGTAAAAAAAGTGGCTTCCAAATCAGTAGGGATTAATTTGGCCAGTTCAAT
>JBDSHZ010000163.1:0-26535 GCA_039918235.1 Pelobium sp. | reverse complement strand
TATTGATTCTTTAAATAGATAGCGTTCTTATGCTGTAACAATTTCAATAAGAACTAAACCTCACTTAAATACTTATGTACAAAAGAAATTGACATTGACCCTTCACCCACGGCTGAAGCTACCCTGTTCATTGCTCCAGCTCTTACGTCGCCAGCGGCAAAAATGCCCGGTGAACTGGTTTCTAACAGATAAGGATCACGATTAATTTTCCAAACTTGCTTAAAATCCTTGTAATTGTTCAACTCTCTACCCGTTTCTATAAATCCTTTGTCATTCTTAATGATGTTTAAACCAACCCAATCAGTATAAGGTCTGGCTCCAATAAAAATATAAAGGGCATCAGCAACTGTTTTGCTTTTCTCATTGCTGTTTAAATCAATCAACTCTAATCCCTGTAGATGATTTTCTCCAAAAGCTTCCGTAATTTCTACACAGCCTAAAATTTCTATGTTATGGG
Source organism: Pelobium sp. (assembly GCA_039918235.1). Classification (GTDB taxonomy): domain Bacteria; phylum Bacteroidota; class Bacteroidia; order Sphingobacteriales; family Sphingobacteriaceae; genus Pseudopedobacter. Next base: position 26,078 of record JBDSHZ010000163.1, on the reverse strand, counting down.
TATTCTGAATCTGCTCAATAAGGTAAGAGGACATTGATGAACTTAAATCAGGCTTTCTTACTACAATGTGAACCTTTGTGGCAAATTTGGAAAGATACATGGCTGCCTGTCCGGCGGAATTTCCTCCGCCCAAAACATAAACCTGTTTGTCCCGACAAGAAGCTGCCTCCGTACTTGCGGCACCATAATAAATTCCTGCTCCAGTAAACTGCTCAATTCCTTTTGTTTCTAATTTTCTGTAATCTACTCCTGTGGTAACCACTACTGCTTTTGCATTGATTTCTGTATCATCTTCCAGCACAATAATTTTATAATTGTCCCGTATTTTGATCTCTTTTACCGATTGAGGCGAAAGAAATTCGGTACCAAACCTAGTAGCTTGGGTAATTGCTCTTCTAGTGAGGTCAGCACCGCTTAATCCTGAAGGAAAGCCTAAATAATTTTCAATTCTTGAACTGGTGCCTGCTTGTCCGCCTGGTGCTTTGCGCTCAATTAATAGCGTGTTTAAACCTTCTGATGCGCCATATACGGAAGCGGCTAAACCAGCAGGGCCGGCACCAATAATCACCACATCATAAATTTGGTTTTTTACGGTCGAATTTAGGCCAATTCTGATAGCCACTTCCTTCAATTCAGGAGCTTTTAACAGTTCGCCATCTTCAAAAATCACCACAGGAAAATCAACTGCATTTAGCTTATTGGCATTACAAATTTGTTTTGCCTGTTCGCTACTTCCTGCGTCGAGCCACAAGTAAGGGATTAAATTTCCGGCTAAAAAATCTTTAATTTGGTGAGATTTTGGAGAGAACTGATAACCCAATACTTTGATTCCCTTAAAATCTGGGCGGTAATTGGCCTGCCAGTCATGCAATAAATCATCAATAGCGGGATATAACTTTTCTTCGGGCGGATCCCAAGGTTTCATTAAATAATAATCTAATTGCACTTCGTTGATGGCTTTGATGGCGGCATCTGTATCAGAATAAGCAGTCAATAATACTCTTTTTGCATCTGGGAAAATCTTTCTGGCTTTTTCAAGAAAATCTACCCCTTGCATTTCTGGCATCCTTTGATCCGAAATAAAGATGGCTATTTCTTCACCTTTGTTTTGTAACTCCACCAAACTTTCTAATGCTTCGGCAACAGAAGAAGTATTTAAAACCCTGTATTTATCTCGGTATTGCATTTTCAGATCTCTGCCTAAAGCTCGAAGAACTTGGATGTCATCGTCTATGGAAAATATGATGGGTAAGCTCATGGTTTTTTTATTGATGGTTTTATGGTTGATAGCTTATGGTTGATAGTTCATTGCATGTAGTCAATTGAATAAAGTCAATGGTCCATTAACTATCAACCATGGTCTAAAATTAAGCGTTTATTGGAAAGCAGACTAAAAACTCTGTTTTTCCTGGTTCTGAAGATACTTTTACAGTTCCATGGTGTTGTTTAACAATTCTGTTCACTACGTCTAAACCTAATCCGGTGCCTTTCCCCATTTCTTTGGTGGTATAAAAAGGATCGAAAATTTTAGATTGATTTTCTTCAGGAATGCCAGGTCCATTATCTATAATAGAAACATTTACAAATTCCCTGTCTTTCTTTGTTTTGATGATAAGTTTTGGTTGATGAACCCCTTCCATTGCATCGGTGGCGTTATCAATTAAATTGGTCCATACTTGATTTAATTCACCTAAAAAAGCATTTACTGGCGGTAAGGTTTCGTCAAAATCTTCTTCAATGGCAATACCAGTTTTTTTTATTTTATGATCCAGCATTTTTAGGGTATTTCTAATGCCAATGGTCATATCTGCAAATTGCTTATCGCCACCGTTATCCATATGGGTGAAATTTTTTACTGAACCTACCAAATCGGCAATTCTTTTAGAAGCTTCTCCAATATCGCTCACCATTTTTTCGGTAGTCAAGCTATTGTTCATCCAAGTTAATATTGCAGATAGATTTTCAGGTTTAATCTGCTTTTTCAAATCTTCTAAATGATCAATGCTTAAACCAAATTCTGTAAAGTTCTCAGGCATGTCACATACTTCAGCAACATGATTTTCATCTAGCCAGTCTAAGGTTTCATCTTCTAAACTGGCTCTTTTCATCATACTGAGTTTTGGCTTTTCTATACTGCAGATCATCTGTGTCATCATTTCAGAGGCAGCGTCAATTTCTGAGGGCTCCATTTTTAAAGCCATCACCTCCCGAAAGGCATCTGGGGCAACTTCTAAATGTCGTTTGAGTGATACAGAACTTCTCACAATTGCCGATGCAGGATTGTTTAGCTCATGCGCTAATCCCGCAGACAACTTTCCTAAAGCCATCATTTTCTCATTCTGTTGTTGTAGTGCTGTAAAATCCCTAACCCTAGAAGTCATCACATGTACTAATGCTTCGGTTAATTCGTAGTGGTTTACAATCAGTTCTTTGAGTTTGTCTTTTGGAAACGATAAAATTTGAGTAGGTTCTTTACATTCTCCATATCCAGTAGTCATTTTTGCTCTAGAGAAAGGTAATAGACCTGTAATGGTGCCTTCAGTCATCTCAGAAATAACTTTCTTGTTGTTTTTCTGTAAAAAATACAACTCTATTCTGCCTTTAATAATGATGCTGATTCCTTTTAACTCCTCTCCTGGTTCAAATAAAAAGTCTCCGGCAGAAATTGAAACATATGCACTTTCGTCAATTAACCATTTTAGTTGCATTTCAGGAACCTCTTTTAAAGCTTCAATTTTAATGAGGTCTTTAACTTGTAGTGAATATATACCTGTTTTCATCTTTGTAAATATAAAAATTAGGAGAAGTTTATAAGAGCTGTTATTTTCTTTTTAATGTAAAATTAATGGAGATGAATGTTTGTTTTACGAGAACACGATCATAGAATATTGTCCAGAATTCTGATACCTAATTATAATCTAAATATTTGATTTTTAGCTCAAATGATTAATTTTTAATGCCATTTAGAAAAAAATATGCGTTTCCATAACATTCTGAATTATTTTTTTTGATGTATCAGGAATTGGCATTGCAATTGCAAAAGTTTAAGTACATCTACCGATGGAAAACATTATTAAAATTATTTACCATTAAAATTATACATCATGAATAACGATTCAAAAACAAACAAAGCAGGAATGAAAAATTCTGATTTCCATGAATTTTTTATCGACGAGTTAAAGGATATTTACTGGGCAGAATCTCATTTGATTAAAGCATTGCCTAAAATGCAAAAGGCGGCTACCAGCAAGGAATTAGCTAACGCTTTTGCAAAGCATGAGAAAGAAACTCAAACTCATATTGAAACATTGGAAAAAGTTTTCGAGGTTTTAGGTGAGAAAGCTGCAGGTAAAAAGTGTGAGGCTATGGCAGGCTTATTAGAAGAAGGTAAAAGTATTATTGAAGATACTGATAAAGAAACCATGACACGTGATGCTGGATTAATTTTAGCTGCACAAAAAGTGGAGCATTATGAAATTGCTACTTATGGGACATTGAGAATATTTGCACAGCACATGGGAAACTCAGAAGTTTATGATTTACTAAGTAAAACCTTAGAAAATGAAAAAGCAACTGATGTAGCATTAACTAAAATTGCCGAATCATTTGTTAATGAGGAAGCAGCTGCTGAATAATCTTTTTTATTGTTAACTAAACCGGGAGTAAATATTTGCTTCCGGTTTTTTTTGGTGTTAGCTATTAAGGGAGTATAATTTCTACACTCTTATTCCGATAGAAAAAGTTTAAGGTCTTCTACTCTTAATGGTTTGTTTAAAAAGCCTTTAACATTCATAAATCCAGAAGCCTTTTTCCGATCATTAGGGTCTATAGAAGAGGAAACTATGATTACATTGTTAGTCAACAACATATTCTTCATGTTATTTAGGAAATCCCATGCATCCATTTCAGGCATGTTGATGTCTAGTAAAATTAAATCAGCTTTATTTTTTTCTAAATATTTTAAAGCATCAAATGGATTGTTGAATGAAAGTTTTTCAATATTCTTATTTACCTTTTCAATCATTCTACTATTCAACATGGTAACTATAGGTTCATCATCTACAAGTACAATACGTTTAATTTCTTGGTTATAATCTTCTGTGTTAAATTCCATTTTCTGACTGTCGGATATTAGTTTACTAAGGATGTGTATAATATTGTCTAAAGTTTCTGCCTGAAACTGTATATTTTTAAATAAGGACTTCACTTTAGAATAATCATCAGCTACCTCCTCGTCCATGTCCTCAATTAAATTAGACAGTCCTAAAATATTACTTAAGGGGGCTCTTAATTTATGTGAGGTAAGAAATGCGTACTCATGTAAAGTTTTATTCTTGTTAATTAATGCAAATTCATTATTTTTCTTTTTGGATATATCCCTTATGATGATGGAAATTCCAAATAAATCTTGCGCTACGTAAACCAAATTATAATGAAACTCTAACCAAACTGAATTATTTAAAGCGATGGAGAAAAATTCTATCTCTTTTATGAATGAGTTTCCATTGAGGCACTTGTTAATGCTAGCTGTAAATTCTTTTTTGTGCTCTATAGCAATATAATCTCTAATGTCTTTGCCAACTTCCAATACGATGTTACTCATATTTTTAAAAGCCTGCTTGCTATTTTCATTAAAAAAAAGCGTTTGAAATTCGGGACTAATCAGAATGTAATATTCATCAAAAGCACTGTCAAAAATAGCTTTCAGTTTTTCTTCTGATAATTTAAACTCCTTAACGTTTGGTACAGTTTTTGGATTACTATTATTTGATTTCATATCATTTTAAGAATAGTCAAGCTATAAGCGGAAATTCCTGAGATTTAATTTACTAAGACTTCCTTAATATACATATGGTGGTTTTTTTAAAAAAACTATCAATTATGTTTTTTCGTACTTCTTTTGTGTTTATATTGTGAAATTATAATTGTTTGCAAGAAATATTGTCGCCGAATGTCGTGATAAAATAATAATTATGCAAGAAATAGCGTCAAAAAAAGAAATAGGAAAAAGATTGAAGGCTTTGAGATTGGAGAATAGCCTATCACAAGAAGAAACAGCAAAAATTATAGGAACTTCAAGAAGTAATTATTCGCAGATAGAATTGGGCAAACAGTTCCCTACTTACGATGCACTTTATCATATCATGAGGTATTTTAATAAATCTTATCAATGGATATTGCATGGGGAAGTAAAGCTTGATGAAAGTTACTTGTTTCAAGACCATTCTGTAAAAGTCAAGTCAAGTATCACAAAGAAAAACAACAATAATCACAATCATCCATTTATTAGTTTGGTGAGTTCGCATACGCAAAGCGATTATCTTAAAAATTACGGAAACTTAGATTTTATTAATAAGCTCCCTCAGATTTGTTTTCCCATGAAAAAATTTAGGGATCCTATTAGAGCTTTTGAAGTTAATGAGGTCATCAAAGAATTTGGCTTTTACCCTGGAGATATTATTATTGGTAGTAAGGTTGAGGATTATAAAAAACTCAATAATAATGGTATATATTTAATGATTGCTAATTGTTTTATGTATATCAATAAAGTAATTTGTGTTTATCCAGAAGTGAACTCTATTCTTCTTACTACACGTAATAATCAAGATCCCTTGTTGCTCAATCATGAAGAAATACAAGAAATTTGGATGATTAGATCAAGATATTCCAGTGTTTTAGATATAGAAAAGGACAAGCTCGAATTCCATCTAGATCAGTATAGCAAAACAGTTACAGAAATTAAATTTGAAATAGCTAAAATAAGGAAAATGATGGTTGATAAGGTAAAGGACTAGTTTCAGCTTATTTTAATACGCAATAAAAAAGGATGATTAACTAATCATCCTTTTTTATTTATGCTAATTTGATCAATTAACCCTTAAAATTTCTCTTCTTGTGGAAGGGTAGCTTCTTGTGAAGCATTGTTCATATCTTTATCTAATTCATATAGATTGCTGTTGTTGCCAACTTCTTTTGAAGCTAAACTATATTTATCTAATAAATTATTGATCAATGTTTCTTCTTCAATCTGTTCTTTTACAAACCACTGTCCGAAATTAAAGGTTGCCCAATCCTTTTCTTCATGTGCGAGGTTAACAATTGCATCAATACAGGCAGAATTTTCAATCTCGTGTTTTAAAACTTTGTTTAAACAATCTTCCATACTTATTGGGTCAGCAGGAGGAGCGTCAATTGCTTGAATTTTAGTTTTTCCGCCTCTATCATTAATATATTTAATAAATTTAAACATATGTTGACGTTCTTCGTTCGCATGTTTGTAAAGAAAACTGGCTACTCCGCCATAACTGTTACATTCTGCCCAAGAAGCGTATGACAGGTAAACCTGTGCCTGAAAAGCTTCTCTGGTCATTTGGTCATTTAATGCTTTTTCGATTTTATCGGAGATTCTTTTATTTTTCATGTTTTTAATCCTTTAGTTAAAATAGTTACAGAAAATATGCCAGAAATAAATTAGCGCCACGGTTAATATCCTGAAATTGATCATATAAACAATTGGAAAGCTTTTTGCAATCCTAATTAAATAGAAAAAGTAGATGTGATCAAAAAATATCAGGATAGCGAAGAAATTATTCAAGTTCCACGCTTTGAGGAAAGTTTAGGGTTTTATACAAGCCCTCAGCGAAGCAATAATATGAGTAAAATTAGGGCTAAGAATAGTTTGCCGGAGCTTATTTTTAGAAAGGCATTGTGGAAACAGGGTGTCCGATACAGAACGCATGTTAAATCATTGCCCGGAACGCCAGATATTGTAATTAGAAAATATCGTTTGGTGATATTTATAGATGGTGCATTTTGGCATGGCTATCAATGGGAAGAAAAAAAAGAAAAGCTAAAAAGCAATCAAGGTTTTTGGATACCAAAAATCGAAAGAAATAAACAAAGAGATAGAATCAATACTAGAAAATTAAAAGATGCAGGTTTTACGGTGATGCGCTTTTGGGAGCATGAAGTAAAGAAGAATCTGGATGCTTGTATTAACCAAGTAATGCTATATATTGAAACAGCAAAGGAAATGAAAGTACCGGAAACGGAGTAAAAATTAGTTAAGCGTTCACTCCTAAAGCATACATCACCACATTAACCGCAAATTTGGTATTGTCTTCTGCCAAAAACCTTTTGTTTCTAAAATCATAATCCCATTCACAACCATAATCTTTATTGCTGTATAAAACGCCTATTCTTCCATGCACTTCAATCGCTTTCAAATAATCGTGAATTAAATCGTCTCCCCAGCCATTTAGCTCAAAAGATGTAGTAGGCGGACCTTTTTCAAACTCAAAGAAAGCCGAATAAATTGGGTGATCATTAGGGATTTTTTTCAAAGATTGAGGTCCAAATAAAGTATTCATTTGTGCTTCAAAAGATTTGGCAAACAAGCCATCAATATCATGGTTACAATCATCCACTAAAACAAAACCACCATTAAGGACATAAGTTTTGAAGTTTTTAGCTTCTTGTTGCGTAAACTGAACCAATTTGTGGCCACTTAAATAGCAAAAGGGGTAATTAAAAAGTTCATTGGAAGATAAATCTATTACTTTCTCCTGCGCTTCTAAGGGAACGGTGGTATACTCTAACAAAGAATTTAGCACATTGGCGGGCATTCGTTGGTCTGTATCCCAGTCACCTGAAGTATATTTGATTCTTGCGAAAGTAAATTTAGCACCTAACATTTTACTAAAATAAAGCAAAATTCATACTCAAGTGATTTTTGTGTTAAATTATTTGTAATTTTTTTGATATTTTATTGAATAGTTTAAAATATTGAAAAGATTGCCCCTATATTGAAATTTCAAATTTAGCGTGAAATATTAAAATTATACAGCTGTGGAACATACCGAAACTGATGTTAAAATACTGATTAATAAGCTGTCTTCTTTAAAACAAGAAATCCAGAAAGTAATTGTAGGGCAGGATAGTATTATAGAAGAAATGCTAGTAGCCTTATTAGCGGGCGGACATTGCCTTTTAGAAGGAGTGCCTGGTTTGGCAAAAACGCTGATGGTGAGAACTCTTTCTCAGGCATTGCATTTATCTTTCCGAAGGATACAATTTACACCCGATTTAATGCCTACGGATATTGTAGGTACGGAGATTTTGGAAGAAGACCATGTTACAGGAAAACGTTTTTTTAAGTTTAATAAAGGTCCGCTCTTTGCCAATATTGTATTGGCGGATGAGATCAACCGTACACCACCAAAAACTCAAGCTGCTTTATTAGAGGCGATGCAGGAATTTGAAGTCACCTACGGTGGGCAGACTTATCCTTTAGACTGTCCATTTTTTATTTTGGCAACCCAAAACCCGATAGAACAAGCAGGAACTTACCCTTTGCCAGAAGCGCAACTAGATAGGTTTTTACTTTACATTAAAATTGGTTATCCCACTCCCGAAGAAGAAGTACGCATTTTAACCAGTACCACAGGTACTAAAAAGGAAAAAGTACTGCCAGTCATCAATGCAGAAGAGATTCAAAAATTACAGGCTTTGGTTAGAGAAGTGAGCATTAGCGAGGAGCTGGTTTCTTATGTGAGCAGTGTGATCAGAGCTACACGTCCTGATACTACAACGGTAGCTTATGTGAAAGAATGGGTGAGGTGGGGAGCTGGTCCAAGGGCTGGGCAAGCTTTAATTCTAACAGCAAAGGCAAGAGCACTTTTCCAAGGCAGGTATGCGGTAGTGATGGATGATATTCATGAAATGGCATTTCCTGTATTAAGGCATCGGGTTTTGATGAACTTCAAGGCAGATGCAGAAAATGTAAGTTCTGATATGGTCACCTCAGAGTTGCTAAAAGTTATAGAGCGTGTAAAAGTTAAGGTTTAAAAATAAGTGGTAAGTTTTAAGTAATAGGTTATAGGTAAAAAGTTTAAAATAAACGTAACCAACTGAAAACTGAAAACCGACCACCGACAACTGCCTATCAAAAAAATGAGCAAACTACTAGATCCAAAAATATTAATGGCCATAAAGGAGCTTTCATTGGCGGCAAAAACCACCATTGATGGCTTCATGAATGGCATTAATAAAAGCACCATAAAAGGTGCGGGTTTAGAATTTAGTCAGTACCGAAGCTACCAGCCAGGAGATGACCTTCGTTCTTTAGATTGGAAGATGTTTGCCCGGTCAGACCGTTATTATATCAGGGAATCTGAAGTGGAGACCAATATTGGAATTCGTTTGCTGGTTGATGCCAGTGCTTCCATGAATCACAGTGATGGAGATTTTAAGAAAATAGATTACGCCCGTTACTTGGCAGCTTCTCTGGCTTATTTGGGCAACCTGCAAGGAGACGCCGTAGGGCTTTATGTTTTTAAGGATGGCGGAATTTTCTCCATGGCCGCGAAACAGGATTTTCAGCATTTGGCGAGGTTGTTCTATCAACTAGAGCAGATTAAACCAGAAGGTAATTTCACAAAAGCTATCCATTATAAAGAGTTGTATAGCGGGACGCAAAAAAGAGAATTACTCATTTTTGTAACCGATTTATATGAGCAGGATCAGGAGATTTTTCAGCTATTAGATACCCTAAATACCTTAAAACATGAAGTTGTGGTTTTTCATTTGATGGCAAGAAATGAATTAGAGCTAGATTTTAAAGGATACAGCAGTTTTGAAGATTTGGAAACCGGGCAAACGCTCCAAATTGATCAATCAACTGCCCGTAAAACCTATCAGGAAAATTTAGCACAGCATTTAGAGAAAGTAAGGATAAAGTTATTGGACCGAAATATTTTTTATCGGATGTTAAGCACTGATGAACCACTCGACCAAGCATTAAGGGATTTTTTGAAGCAACGGGAGAAGTTGAGGGTGTAGGTAGAAAGTTATAAGTTGTAAGTAATAAGTTAAAAGTTGAGATTGAAAAGTTTAAAGTTGATTAATAGAGGACTGAATTTAAAATCAGTTGAGTAATCGTAAATCAAAAATTGTAATTCGTAAATAATAAATGTCTTTTTTATATCCCATAGGTTTATTGGCTTTAGCCGGAATAGTGATTCCGCTAATCATTCATTTATGGAATGTGAAAGAGGGAAAAACTTTAAAAATTGGGAGTATTGCTTTCTTGGGGGAAAGTTCTAGCCAAAGTTCTAAAAGTCTAAAAATTAAAGATTGGTTTTTGCTTTTATTAAGGTGTTTAATAGTGATGATCATTGCTTTTTTAATTGCAGGTCCTTACATTCAAAAGAAGCTTATCCGAAATGGTCAAGCTGGATGGATTTTAGTGGAGCCACAAAACCTAAATAGTGTTTATCAACAACACAAAAAAAGTATAGATTCTTTACTAAAAAATGGATTTGAACTCCATCAATTAGCCTTGGAATTCCCTCTTTTGAAATTGTCCGACACCAGTAATTTAGCAGATAATAAGCGTAAAAAGTTACCCTTATCTTCTCTAATTAAACAATTGAACAATCAGCTTCCTCCAAATTTTAAAACCATTGTTTATGGAGATCTAAAACAATCTTCATTTATTGGCGCATTACCAGCAATAAGTTTAGATCTTGAATTTCATCAGCTCAACAATAAAGATTCAGTATTACAAAAAGCGATAAGTGCTTATTGGAGCGTTAATGACAGCTTAAAAGTTTTGGTGATGAATTCTTCCTCTGATGCGACAAATTATCAGCTTGAAAACTTTACACCCAAAAATTCTCATTTAGAAATGAAAACAGAAGATGGGGAAAGCTTTGTGAAAACAAAAACTCAGAATGATTGGATTAAAGTGAATAATAAACCTTTAGAAGTGGCTATCTATTCAGATTATCGCACAGATGCCAATTATCTAAATGCAGCTTTACGGGCTATCCGCAGTTTTACCAAAAGAAAAATCAATATAAAGACTGTAGCTAATTCCTCTTCGATTTCGTCTAATGAGGATTGGGTTTTCTGGCTTTCAGAAAAATCAATTCCATTGCACTTAACTAAAAAATCGAGTATTTTTCTTTATCAAAAAGGAAAAATGCAACCCATGCAAACCTCCTTAATTTTAGGTACGGCTTTTAAACCAAAACTTTATCAGCGTGTTAAATCAGATTCAATCGATTTAGAAAAAATATGGACCGATGGTTTTGGAAATTCTATTTTAGGTTTTGAACAGAAAAATGAAGTGAATATTTACCATTTCTACAGCAGATTAGATCCACAATGGTCAGATTTTGTATGGAGCGAAAGTTTTGCAAAAGCATTGATGCCTATACTGTTTGCTAAACCAAATCATCTCAAAGAATTTGGATTTTATCCGGATAATGAAGATGAAAGAAGAATAGCTTCTAGCGAGAACTTGCTAAAAGTGAATAAAAAAGGAAGTTCAGGGAAAATCAAAAAACAAGCTACCATACAACAGTCCATAGCTGATTGGTTTTGGTTTATCGGTTTAGTGTTATTCCTGATCGAAAGGTTAGTTACTTACAAACAGCAGAAAAACTTACAATATGGACGGTAAACAATGGTTAATCGCTCTTCAGAAAAAATGGGTGACCTTATCGGTTATTACCTTGTGCCTGCTTTCTATTTCCATTGCTTTACCTCTCACTGCTGTCGTAATTTATTTAAAGCATTGGGGTTTCTTCCAAGTGTTTTGTAGTGCTTTCCTTCCCATATTTTTGCTGTTTTTAGCTTTCAATAAAGCAATAAGAATAAAACTTACAGATTTGGCTATTTTTATCAATCAGTATTTTCCAGAAGTGGAAGAAAGCACAAACCTTGTTTTAATTCCGATTGAAAAGCTCAACTTTTTACAAAGATTACAGGCGAAAAAAGTTGGCGAGGTATTATATCAGCTTCCAACACCTCCACAAGCACAACAAAAACTGATTAAAGCGGGTGTTGTTTTGCTGCTTGCATTATTGGTCACTTTTGGCATTCGCTATTTACCGTTAATAAATAATCATGCGGTTTCTGATCTAGCTCAAGTTGCTCAGGAAACAAAAATTAAAGATGTAATTCCTGCTGAAATTTCTAAAGTTGATGTCCAAATAATAGCACCCTCATATACCCGCTTAAGCATTGTAAATCAAAAACAATTCTCTTTAAAAGTAGTGGAAGGAGCAAAGGTAATTTGGGATATTAATACCAATGTTGCGGCCAAATCCATTCAATTTGTTTTTAATGAAAAGGAAACGGTGGAGCTGAAAGTTGAAAACGAGGCTAAAACAAAATGGGGTTTTAATCGGCAATTCAAGCAGTCTGGTTTTTATCAGGTAATTATTGATGGAAAAAAATCTGAACTCTATCAAATTGAAGTGATTGAAGATCTTCCTGTAAACATCAAAATTGCCAAACCTGCACAGCAAACAGTGATAGATTTTGGTCAAGCCAGAAAGGTGAATTTACAAGTATTATTAAATGATGACTATGGAATTACGGAGACTTTTATCAATGCCACCACCGCAAGCGGAAAAGGGGAAAGTGTAAGTTTTAAAGAGCGGAAAATCAATTTTAATGATGACATTTCTGGCAGGTCTTTACAGTTGAATAAGGTGTTAGATTTGAATGCTTTAGGAATGCAACCTGGAGACGAGCTTTACTTTTTTGTAAAGGCAAAGGATAATCACGGGCAAGAAAGCCGATCGGATATCTATATTGTTTCCATTGCAGATACTGCCGAATTAATGAGCATGAACGGCATGTTGGGAGGCGTAAATTTGGTGCCTGAATATTTTAGGAGCCAGAGGCAGATCATCATTGATACCGAAAAGCTGCTAAAGGAACAGCCTACTATTTCAGTAGAGGAATTTAAAAATCGTAGTAATAATTTAGGGATAGACCAGAAATTATTGCGTTTACGCTACGGTAAATTTCTTGGAGAAGAATCGGAAACAACTATTGGTGAAGTACCGGAAGGAGCAGAACACGCTGAAGGTGATGGACATGATCACGCTCCAGCAAAAATGGGAGAAGAAAAAAAGTTTGGAGATGTATCAGATATCATGAAAGAATATGGTCATGCCCATGATAATGCAGAAGATGCCACTTTTTTTGAACCTGAGCTGAAAGCTAAATTAAAAGCAACTTTAACAGAAATGTGGAATTCTGAATTGAGACTGAGGACTTATCAACCACAAGAAGCATTGCCTTTTGAATACAAAGCTTTACGCCTTTTAAAAGATTTACAACAAAGTTCTAGAGCTTACGTGGCTAAAACCACCATAAAAACCGCACCTCTTAAATTAGAAAAAAGATTGACCGGTGAATTGGACAAAATATTGGAAACATCCATTAAAGAAAAAGAAATTGTAAATAATGATCAATTGATCGCTTTACAAAACAGCATTGCCGCTTTAGAGAAATTAAAGCAAGGAAAAACTTTGACCATTGCTGATCAGAAATTTTTTGGAAAGGCAAGAATTGCTTTAGCACAAGCCGCGTCTAAAAATCCATCAACTTACCTGAATGGTTTAAAATTGATGACTGCCATCATCGAAGGTAATTCTAGAAAATTAAAAGATATAGAAATCGCTGAAAATGCCTTGCAAAAATTGATGGATAACTCGCCTTTGCTTCCAGTTGCTGCCAAAGAATCACTCAGTAGTGACTTGGGTAAAGCTTATTTTTACAACCTAAAATCAAAACAATAGCAGATGGAGGTTCAACTTATTGCTGTGATTTGTGCTGTTTTATTTCTGGTATTCCTAATTTATAAGGAATGGAAAAGAGCTGTTAGGAATTTTCTGATCTTAAGATTGGGATGTACGGTTATTGCAGTGGCTAGCTTTTTGTTTTTGCTATTGCCGATTCATTATGAAGTTACTGAGAAAGTTAAAAAAGGTGAGCTTACCTTAATTAATCTACTTGCACCCCCAGATAGTATCCCTGCTAAAAAAGTGCTTTATACTTTAGATTCGAGTGTTCTTAAAACCTATTACAGCTCAAAAATTAAATTCATTCCTGATTTATCTTATTACCTAGCCAATCATCCAGAGATTAGGCAACTCAATTTATATGGAGATGGTTTGGCTAAAGTCGATTTGGAAGCCATTAAAGGCTATCAGCTCAATTATCATCCATCTGTTTTACCAACAGGCGTCCAAAGCTGTAATTGGGAACATCAGGTCAGCTATTCTCAACCTTTAAAAGTACAGGGTATTTATCATAATAATAGTTATGATTTTGTGAAGCTATTATTAAAAGGTTTGGGAAATACTTTAGATTCCATTATTGTAAGGCCACAATCAGATTTGAATTTTGATTTTAAAACCACACCAAAACAATTGGGGAAATCGGTTTATCAGTTGATGGCTATTAAAGATACAGATACATTAGAAAAGGAAGACATCCCTTTCGAAGTCAAGGAATCTGAAAAAGTAAAAATACTCTTATTGGCTTCTAGCCCTGATTTTGAATATAAATTTTTAAAAAACTGGTTAGCTGGGCATCAATATCCTGTGGCATTGAGAAGCCGCATCAGTAAAGATAAGTTTAGTACTTCATTTTTAAATATCGAAAAACTGAACCTGCAAAGCGTAAATCAATCTCTTTTAAAGCAATTTGATTTAGTAATAGCAGACGACCTTGAATTGGCTTCGTTAAATGCATCAGAAAAAGCAGTTTTAAGTAACCAAATTCAGCAGGGAATGGGCTTATTGGTGAGGATGAATGAAGAGAAGTTAAATTCTTCATTTGCAAAAAGATTCTTTTTGAATTCTATGTCTATGGGTAAAAATTCGGAATTGAAGTTTCAGATTTTAGGAAATCCAAAAGCACTAAATAAGCTCTCGATAGAAAATCCAATTGCTTTAATAACTAAAGCCGGAGATCAGAAAATAGTATATGATGAAAACAGTAAAGTTTTTGTGAACAGTCAGCTTTATGGTGCTGGAAAAATATTACTAAGCGCCATTCCTTCTACTTACTCCTTGTTTTTAAATGGTAATCAGGAAGATTATGCTACTTTTTGGTCTTCAATAATTAGCAATGCCATTCAAAGTGACGATAAAAATTCTGCTATTCAGGTATTTCCTCAATTCCCTCAGGTAAATTATCCTGTCAACATTCAACTGACCAATAAGCTGGGCAAATCAAAGCCAGTTGTAGAAATTGATGGAGTGAATTTACCTCCTTTGCAAAGTCAGATTTATCAAAATGAGTGGGAAGTAACTTTTTGGCCTAAATATAAAGGCTGGCAGGAAATGAAAATTAATGAGGAAATCACAGCGTTTTATATTTATGGAACGGATAGTTGGAAAACATTTAGAACTTCGGAAAAGATAAAAAACACAGCAACTTTTAGCAAATCTGATGATAAATCACCTATAAACTCAGGAAACATCATAGAAAAGAGGGAGAGCGAAGTCTCAAAATGGTGGTTTTTCTTGCTTTTTATGTTGAGTGCTGGTTTTTTATGGTTTGAATCGAGAAGAATTTAAAAGACACATCCCTTAAACAATTGCAATTCATTAATAGTCCATTGTTTAACCATGGATTATAAATTAAATTGATCTAAATAATCGTTTTAACCGTTTTTAATTTGAGAATACATCAATCATACAATGAATCTTGTTAATGAAACATAAATCTTACAAAGAAATTTGTTTTTTGAGGATAAAAATTTATTAAATTGAGTTTTAAAAAATAACCGTTTAAATAAGGAGAGATCAAATGAAGAGAAAAGACTTTTTGTACTTGTCCGGAATGGGTGCCGGTGCTTTAATGCTACCAAATCTATCTGTTTTCGGAAACCCTATTGACCCTTTGCAGGCATTAGATGGAGTTGACGTTCGTCTAAAGAAGCAATTGGCAGATGTTGCGCTAAATGCAGCAAAGGCAAAAGGTGCTACTTATGCAGACGTTAGAATTGGCCGATACTTGAACCAGTTTGTGGCTACCCGAGAAAAAAGGGTACAAGGCGTTGCCAACACAGAATCATATGGAATTGGCGTAAGGGTAATTGCCAACGGATGTTGGGGATTTGCAGCTACTAATAAAATGACTACTGATGACATTGCCAAAGCAGCGGAACAGGCAGTGGCAGTTGCAAAAGCAAACTCTAAAATTCAAGGAGAGCCAGTTCAATTGGCACCACAAAAAGGTTTTGGAGAGGTCAGCTGGAAAGCACCTATTGAAATCAATACTTTTGAGGTACCGGTAAAAGATAAAGTTGATTTATTGTTAAATGTAAATGATATCGCATTGCAGAATGGAGCTAGTTTTGTAAACTCGGTGATGTTTGCAGTGAACGAGCAAAAGTATTTTGCATCAACAGACGGTTCTTACATCGATCAGGACATTCATAGGATTTATCCAAGTTTTGGGGTAACCAAAATAGACAAGGCTTCTGGTAAATTCCAAACCCGTTCTTCTTTCAGTGCACCAATGGGAATGGGTTACGAGTATTTAAATGCCCGTCCAGAAGATAAGATTGGTGGAATTGTACCAAGATATAAGGAGCGTTATGATATGTTGGAAGATATTAAAGCTGCAGCAAAAGGTGCAACTGAAAAAATCACGGCAAAATCTGTAGAGCCAGGTAAATACGATTTGGTGTTAGATCCATCGCATCTTTGGTTGACCATTCACGAGTCGGTAGGACACCCTACAGAGTTAGACCGTGTGTTGGGTTATGAAGCCAATTATGCAGGTACCAGCTTCCTTACTTTGGATAAATGGAGATCTAAAAACTTCAAATTCGGAAGTGATAAAGTAAATATTGTAGCCGATAAGACTCAAAAAGGATCTTTAGGTGCTGTAGGTTATGATGATGAAGGAGTAAAATGTGGGAAATGGGACATTATTAAAGATGGTGTGTTGGTTAATTATCAGGCAATCAGAGATCAAGCTCATATTTTAGGTTTAGAACATTCTCAAGGCTGTTGCTACTCTCAAGGATGGGATGATGTGCAGTTTCAGCGTATGCCAAATATTTCTTTACAACCGGGTAAAGGGAAATTAAGTGTAGATGATATGATCAAAAATGTAGAAAAAGGCATTTACATTATGGGTAACGGAAGTTATTCCATTGATCAGCAACGTTACAATTTCCAATTTGGCGGACAGCTTTTTTATGAAATTAAAAACGGAAAAATTGTAGGAATGTTAAACGATGTTGCCTATCAGGCCAATACTCAGGAATTCTGGAATTCTTGTACAGCAATTTGTGATGAAAGCGATTACCGTTTAGGGGGATCTTTTAATGATGGAAAAGGTCAGCCAGCACAAAGTAGTGCGGTTTCGCATGGCAGTTCAACAACTAGGTTTAACGGAGTAAACGTAATTAACACAGCAAGGAAAATTGGATAATTAAAGTTTAAAGTTTAAAGTCCAAAGTTTAGACAAAGACTTCTAAACTAACTTTCAACTTTTAACTCTCAACTTTTAACTCAAAAACAATGGCAATTTTAACAAAACAAGAAGCCCAAAATATATTAAAAAAGGTAATTGGCTTTTCAAAAGCTGAGTTCTGCGAAGCAGGTTTAAGAGGTTCAGACGGTGGAAATATCCGTTATGCCCGTAACGCAGTTTCTACAGCCGGCCAAATCAGCACCATGAGCTTGAATGTAAGTTCTACTTATGGCAAAAAAACAGGTTCCGCCTCTATCAATGAGTTTGATGATGCATCACTTGAAAAAGTAGTGAGAAGAGCAGAAGAATTGGCGATGCTGGCTCCTGAAAATCCAGAATTTATGCCTTTGTTAGGTCCTCAAGAATTCCCAGAGTCACCAACTTATAATGCGAAAACCGCAGCCATGACTCCTGATACAAGGGCAGAAATGGTAGCGCAAAGTTTAAAAATTTCAAAAGAAGCTAAGCTAGAAGCCGCAGGATTTTTAGAGAATTCAACTAGTTTTAATGCTGTGATGAATTCAAAAGGTCTTTTTGCATACAATACAGGAACGGATGTATCCTTCTCTGTTACGGTAAGAAACCAAGAAGGTACAGGATCTGGATATGTAGATCAAAGTTTCAACGATTTATCTAAAATGGATACCTTGACTTTGAGTAAAATTGCTGCTTCAAAAGCCAATGGTTCAGCAGGAGCGAAAGCCATTGAACCAGGAAAATACACGGTGATTTTAGAGCCTTTGGCTGCCGCCGATATGCTGGAAAATATGTTCAGAGGTTTTGACGCCCGTAGCGCAGATGAAGGCAGAAGTTTCATGAGTAAAAAAGGCGGAGGCACACGTTTAGGAGAACAGCTGTTCTCAGAAAATGTAAATATCTATTCTGATCCTATGAATCCTGAACTTCCATCAGCAACTTGGAACGGAGATGGACAATTATTAAAGAAAACCAAATGGGTAGAAAACGGAATAGTCAAGAACTTGGGCTATTCTAGGTATTGGGCAGCTCAAAAGGGAGTGGAAGCAGTTCCATTCGGAAGAAGCTTTGTAATGGAAGGTGGAACGCAGTCCTTAGAAGATTTAATTAAGGGAACAGAAAAAGGGATTTTAGTGACCCGTTTTTGGTATATCCGTTCGGTAGATCCTCAAACTTTACTCCTTACTGGTTTAACCAGAGATGGTACTTTCTATATCGAAAATGGAGAAATAAAATTCCCTGTTAAGAATTTCAGATTTAATGAGAGTCCTGTGATCATGCTAAATAATGTGGAAGCTTTAGGTAAGCCTGTAAGAAGCGGTAATTTGATTGTTCCTCCAATGAAAATTAGAGACTTTACTTTCTCTTCTTTGTCAGACGCGGTATAATTATCATTCATTCTAAATTATGAGAAGAAGAAACTTTTTATACCTCACTGGTTTAGGTGCAGGTGCAACTTTTTTACCTAATCTTTCTTTGTTTGGTAAAGAAATTGAAATGGAAGAAGCACTAAACCCAGTAGATGTAGCCTTAAAGAAAAAAATGGCTGACATTGCGCTGAATACTGCAAAATCTTTAGGGTCAACTTATGCCGATGTAAGAATCGGACGTTACCTCAATCAGGTAGTGGCCACTAGAGAAAAACAGGTGCAAAACATTGCCAATACTGAATCCTATGGCATGGGCATCCGTGTAATTGCCAATGGATGTTGGGGCTTTGCAGCAACCAACTTATTAGATAATGACAGCATTGCCAAAGCAGCAAGTTTAGCGGTAGCCATAGCCAAAGGAAATGCAAAA
Source organism: Pelobium sp. (assembly GCA_039918235.1). Lineage (GTDB taxonomy): Bacteria > Bacteroidota > Bacteroidia > Sphingobacteriales > Sphingobacteriaceae > Pseudopedobacter. The sequence continues at coordinate 7,001 of JBDSHZ010000163.1, read as the reverse complement.
TTGTTGACAGAACCTGTTCAACTGGCACCACAAAAAGGCTTTGGAGAAGTAAGCTGGAAAACACCTATTGAAAAAAATGCTTTTGAAGTCCCTATTAAAGAGAAAGTAGATTTATTATTAAATGTTAATGCCGTTGCGATGGCTGCGGGAGCCAAATATGTAAACTCCAATATTTTTGCTGTTAACGAGCAGAAGTATTTTGCTTCTTCAGAAGGATCTTACATTGATCAGGATATTCACCGCATTTGGCCAACTTTTACAGTCACTAAAATTGACGCTACCAGCGGGAAATTTGAAACCAGAAATGCTTTAAGTGCGCCAATGGGTATGGGCTATGAGTACCTCATTCCTAAAGAAGAAGAGAAAATTAAGGGCGGACCAGTAACGCTGTATAAAAAGCGATATGATATTTTAGAGGATGTTAAAGAAGCCAGTTTACATGTAGAAGAAAAGCTGAAAGCTAAGCCCGTACAACCAGGGAAATACGATTTAGTGTTAGACCCAACTCATTTGTTCCTCACTATTCACGAGTCTGTTGGGCATCCTACAGAGTTAGACAGGGTATTGGGTTATGAAGCAAACTATGCAGGCACTAGTTTTTTAACTTTAGATAAGTGGGAAAGTAAGAAATTCAATTTCGGCAGTAAGGCTGTAAATATTTTAGCAGATAAAACTGAAGTTGGATCTTTAGGTGCAGTAGGTTATGATGATGAAGGCGTGAAATGTGGCAATTGGAACATCATCAAAGATGGAATATTGGTGAACTACCAAACCATCAGAGACCAGGCACATATTTTAGGTTTAAATGCTTCACAAGGCTGTTGCTATGCAGATAGTTGGGACAGTATTCAATTCCAGCGAATGCCAAATGTTTCTATGGCTCCCGGCAGTTTGCCTATGAGTGCGGCAGAAATGGTGAAGGGCGTGGAGAAGGGAATTTATATGTTCGGAAGGAACTCCTATTCTATAGACCAGCAGCGTTACAATTTCCAGTTCAGTGCGCAATTAGCCTACGAGATTAAAGAAGGTAAAATTGTGGGCATGTTAAAAGATGCGGCTTACCAAGCAAATACTCAGGAATTCTGGAATAGCTGCGTACAAAGTTGTGATAAAAATGATTACCGTTTAGGAGGCACTTTTTCTGATGGAAAAGGTCAACCAGGACAGGTAAGCGCCGTTTCCCACGGAAGTGCAACTACCCGGTTCAATGGGGTAAATGTGATCAATACAGGTAGAAGAATTGGATAATTTCTTAAGGGTATTATCTCCTGATTTTTACAGGGAGATAATGCCTTCTTTATTGAATTAGGTAATTGTTAAACGGCTCTTCTTTCTATAAACTTTCTCCCAACAATTATCAAAATAAAACTACTTACCGCACAAAATGCAATTACTGCGGTCATGGGAACTGCGGTTTCATCAAACAATAAACTTACCGCTCCAGATGCCAAGGCACTAAACAACATTTGAATACAGCCCAGTAGGGCAGAAGCAACACCAGCATTTTTTGCAAAAGGAGCCATAGCCAAAGCTGATGTGTTAGGGAATAAAAAACCTTGCATGGCTAAATAAATAAAAAGTAAAGCTACTGTGCCAGCAAGTTGGATTACTCCAAAAACAGTCAGTATAAAGATTAAGATTCCAGCGATCAATTGCACAATACTCACCCTTAAAATAATAGATTCACTACTTCTCTTGTTCAACCAAAAACTATTCAATTGGCTAGCAATGATTAAACCTGTGGCATTAAAAGCAAAGAACCATCCAAAGTGAGCTTCAGCTACTCCAAATAAATTGATAAAAATAAAAGGTGAACCAGAGATATAAGCAAACATTCCCGCTGAAGCAATTCCGCCCGCCATGGCGTAAAATAAAAACTGTGGTTGTGCGACAACACCCAAAAAATCAATCAATACCGCTTTAGGTTCTAACGATATTGTTTTATCTGCAGGTTTACTTTCTGGCAAAAACCGGTAACACAATACAATGGTAGCTACACATAATATGGTGAGAAAAAGAAAGATGTTTCGCCAGCCAAAATTCACACTCACATAGCCTCCAAGTGTAGGTGCTAAAATCGGGGAAACCCCAATTACTAATATCAATAATGAAAATATTTTGGCATTTTCATTTACCGGAAAGATATCTCTTACCATTGCCCTGCTCACTACCATTCCGGCACAACTTCCCAAAGCTTGAGCAAACCTTAAGTAAATCAGCGCATCTGCTGATTGGGCAAACATACAGGCAATACAAGTGATAAAGTAAATCGCCAATCCAGTAAATAAAGGAATAAGTCTTCCAAAACGGTCAATGATTGGTCCGTAAATCAATTGCCCCAAAGAAATTCCAATAAAATAGCTGGTTAAGGAAAGCTGAATCTGTGAAATAGAACTTCCCAAATCTTTAGCTATCGCAGGAAAAGCAGGGAGATACATATCAATACTAAATGGACCCAGCGCAGATAAAACTCCTAACGTAAAAATGATGATGTTCCTGTTTTTAATGCTCATTGTAGCAAAAATAGGCTTATGTTTTTCCTTTTCTGGAATTTCTTCAAAAACAAAGAAATTTATGAAGTAAATCCAGAATTCAATCTCAAAAATCAGCAATAAAATATGAGGTAAGAAAGGTGATTTGCTTTCAGTTTCAAGCCTTTAAATTTTAGCCCTATTAATATTAATATTGATGAATATTTTTCATATTTTTAAGATTCCAAAAACGTAAAAACTATTCAATTTGAAACGTAGAAACTTTATTTATTTAACCGGATTGGGCGCAGCCACGGCTATGCTACCCGCTATACCGGTATGGGGAAATCCCATTTCGCCTGAATTGGCATTAGAATATGTAGACCCGGCCGTCAAGAAATTGATTGCTGATGTTGCTTTAAACGCCGCAAGGTCTAAAGGAGCAACTTATACTGATGTACGAATTGGCAGATACCTCAATCAGTATGTGGTTACCCGAGAAGATAAGGTAGAGAACATTGTAAATACAGAATCTTACGGAGTAGGAATTAGGGTGATTGCCAATGGAAGCTGGGGATTTGCAGCTACTGATAAAACTGATAATAACAGCATTGCAAAAGTGGCACAATTAGCTGTGGCGATTGCCAAGGAAAACTCCCGTTTATTAACGGAGCCTGTTCAGTTAGCGCCACAAAAAGGATATGGAGAGGTAAGTTGGAAAGCACCTATTGAAAAAAATGCTTTTGAAGTTCCGATTAAAGAAAAAGTAGATCTTTTGCTTTCTGTGAATGATGCCGCCATGAAAGGCGGAGCTGATTATGTAAATTCAGTCATGTTTCTAGTAAATGAGCAGAAATATTTTGCTTCTACTGATGGGTCATATATTGATCAGGACATCCACCGTATTTGGCCAACTTTCTTTATTACAAAAATTAATAAGGAAACCGGGAAGTTTGAAACCCGTAACTCGTTGAGCGCACCAACAGGAATGGGCTACGAGTATTTGGATGCCAAACCAGAACATAAATTAAAAACACCGGCAGGCATACTTTATAAAGGCAGGTATGATATGCTGGAAGATGCTAAACAAGCCGCAACACAAGCTGGTGAGAAACTAAAAGCAAAATCTGTAGAGCCAGGGAAATACGATTTAGTATTAGACCCATCTCATTTATGGTTAACCATCCACGAATCTACCGGTCACCCAACAGAACTGGATAGGGTATTGGGTTATGAAGCCAATTATGCAGGAACAAGTTTCTTGACTTTAGATAAATGGGAATCAAAAAAATTCAACTACGGAAACAAACTGGTAAATATTAAAGCAGATAAAACTCAGGTAGGTTCTTTAGGAGCGGTTGGTTATGATGATGAAGGCGTAAAATGTGGAGAATGGGATGTAATCAAAGATGGTATTTTGGTGAACTATCAGGCCATTAGAGATCAGGCTCATATTGTTGGATTAAATGCTTCTCAAGGATGTTGTTATGCTGATAATTGGAGCAGTGTACAGTTTCAAAGAATGGCAAATATTTCTTTACAGCCTGGTAAAACTCCGCTATCAATAAATGAGATGATCAAAAATGTGGAAAAAGGAATTTACATTGTTGGAGATGGTTCTTTCTCCATAGATCAACAGCGTTATAATTTTCAGTTCGGAGGGCAGCTATATTATGAAATTAAAGAAGGTAAAATTATTGGAATGTTAAATGATGTAGCCTATCAGTCAAATACACAAGAATTCTGGAATTCCTGCGCTGCCATTTGCGATGAAAGTGACTACAGATTAGGAGGCTCTTTCTTTGATGGAAAAGGTCAGCCGTCTCAGTCAAGTGCAGTATCACACGGTTCTTCAACTACTAGGTTTAATGGAGTAAATGTGATTAATACAGCAAGGAAAATTTAATTTATTAGTAAAAAGTAATCAATATCAACAATTAAAGAAACTTTACTTTATAATAAAAGCAGAGAACTTTAAACTTTTTACGCTCAACTCTAAACTCGAAAAGAAAATGGCAATATTAAATAAAGAAGAAGCTAAAGCATTATTAACAAAAGTGCTCAGCTATTCCAAAGCAGATCAATGTGAGATTAACCTTAGCGGAAGTGATGGAGGAAATATCCGTTACGCCAGAAATTCTGTCTCAACCAGTGGTGGCATCAGCCAGACCAGTTTGGTGGTTTCAGTTGCTTTCGGCAAAAAATTAGGCGTGGCCACTATTAACGAATTTGATGATGAATCTTTAAAGAAGGTGGTTCAAAGAGCAGAGGAATTGGCGAGATTAGCACCAGAAAACCCTGAATTTATGTCTTTCCTTGGTCCACAGGTTTACGGACCAGATACGCCGACATTCTCCCAAAATACTGCAAATGTTACTCCTAAAGAAAGGGCAGATGCTGTAGCGAAAAGTTTAGCGGTATCTAAAGAAAACAAACTAAATGCAGCAGGTTTTCTGGAAGACAGTAAAGGTTTTGCGGCGATGATGAACAGTAAAGGCCTGTTTGCTTACAATCAATCCACCAATGTCGCTTTTAGCATTACCATGCGTACAGAAGATGGAAAAGGATCAGGTTATGCAACCAGAGGGTATAACGATTTTTCTAAGTTAGATACCGGAAAAGACACTACCATTGCAGCAAAAAAAGCGGCACTTTCTGCAACTGCAAAAGCAATTGAACCAGGGAAATATACCGTTATTTTAGAACCGACAGCGGTGGCTGTGATGTTGGAAAACATCTTTTTTGCATTGGATGCCCGTCAAGCGGATGAAGGAAGAAGTTTCTTAAGCAAACCCGGTGGAAAAACAAAAGTAGGTGAGCAGATGGTAGATGCTAAAGTAAACATTTACTCCGATCCTTATAATAAAGAGCTTCCGGGCAGTACCTGGACAGGTGACGGCCGTCCGCAGGAAAAAGTGAATTGGATAGAAAATGGTGTAATTAAAAATCTTTATACCTCACGTTATTGGGCCGAAAAAACAGGAATTAAAGCTATTCCGCAACCAGAGGGAGCAATTATGGCAGGAGGAACAAAAACTTTAGAAGAACTGATTAAAGGAACAGAAAAAGGAATTTTGGTTACCCGTTTATGGTACATCCGTCAAGTGGATCCACAAACTTTGTTATTGACAGGTTTAACCCGAGATGGTACTTTTTATATAGAAAACGGAGAAATTAAATTCCCTGTAAAGAATTTCAGGTTTAACGAAAGCCCAATCATCATGTTGAATAATTTAGAGGAAATGGGGATCTCCGAAAGAACACTCAGCGGAGAATCAGGTGTGAATTACCTATTGCCTCCTTTAAAAATCAGGGATTTTACTTTTACTTCATTATCAGACGCGGTTTAATTCCATCATCATTTACATTTAAAAAAAAAGTAGCGTTATTTTACGCTGCTTTTTTTATGCTTTAAATTCCAAAATAGGAGCAATCTGTAAATCATAAAATAAATTCCAATCCTGATTTTTTAAAAGGAACACAATAAATTTCTAATCCTAGAGCATTATTAAAATCATTTTTAATGCAAAAAATGAATCGATTGCGCTAATAAATAAATCAAGTTTTCTAATTTTTCTTGGCACTTATTGTAAAAAATACACCTGTTTATGAAAAGTTATTTTGGAAATTCAATCTAAGAATATAAATTGCAGTCTAAACGAACCGGAGTTTTGCCATTGGTTAAACTTAACAATTAATTTTTACACCTAAATTACTTTACAGATTAATGAAAACAGAATCTCTATCGACGGCGGATTACATCGTATTCCTCGTTTACTTTGTCATTGTGGCTTCCTACGGCTTATGGATTTACAATAAGAAAAAGAGCATAAACAAAGACTCAAAGGATTATTTCTTAGCAGAAGGCTCGTTGACCTGGTGGGCAATTGGAGCATCTTTAATTGCCTCAAACATTTCGGCAGAGCAGTTCATCGGGATGAGCGGTTCAGGTTTCCAATTGGGTCTTGCGATTGCTACTTATGAATGGATGGCTGCCATCACTTTGGTTATTGTTGCAGTGTTCTTTATTCCGGTTTATTTAAAGAACGGCATTTTTACCATGCCACAGTTTCTTAGTCAACGTTATAACGACACAGTAGCCATGATTATGGCTGTTTTCTGGTTATTGTTATACGTAGTAGTAAACTTGACTTCCATATTGTTCTTAGGAGCAATTGCCGTAAGTAGCATTTCAGGGATCAACTTTACTGTGTGTATGATAGGAATGGCGGTTTTTGCTATTGTGATTACTTTGGGTGGGATGAAAGTAATCGGTTATACAGATGTGATCCAGGTTTTCTTTTTGATTCTTGGTGGGCTTGCAACCACTTACCTCGCTTTAAACTTAGTTGCCGAACATTATGGACAATCTGGAGTGGTTCAAGGCTTTACGCTCATGACCACGCAGGCCAGTGATCACTTTCAAATGATCTTCCAGAAAGACAATCCTAATTATATAGAGCTTCCAGGCTTAACTGTGCTGTTAGGTGGTATGTGGATTGTGAATTTAAACTATTGGGGATGTAACCA
>JBDSHZ010000162.1:0-19169 GCA_039918235.1 Pelobium sp. | reverse complement strand
TTTATCTCTTAGCATTGGGTTTTGCTTTAATTGTAAATAATTGATTGTCAGTTAATTAAATACAATAATCATGCCCTTTGCTATCTTTTTGTTAACTATTTCTTATCCCGAACTCACGTTAAATAATAAAATCGAATTTTTCATGATACTTTTCTCAAGTAAATATAACTTTTAATAGCTTACAGGAAAAATTAATCATTTGATATAAATCAAAAATTGAAACCAACAAAATACTACCTTTACCGCCACATCATTGCTTTAACCTTTCTTATTCTACTCGGTTTAAGATTTGGGAAAGTTAGAGGAATGCTTATTGTAATTGTACTTTATTTGGCATTAAATATGGATGCAGTGAGTTGGGTTATTAATAAGTATTTCAAGAAGAATAATTAAACCACAAAGCACACAAAGAAAAATCCACAAAGAGCACAGAATTGAATCTTTGTAGTCTCTGTGAAAACTTAGTGCCCTCCGTGGTTAAAAACAAATAAAATGGGAAACTTTAAAGAAATCATCAGTCAGGATAAACCAGTTTTGGTAGATTTTTTTGCTACTTGGTGTGGTCCTTGTAAAGCCATGTCCCCAATATTAGCAGATTTAAAAAAGGAATTAGGCGAGGGAATTTCCATCATTAAAATAGATGTAGATAAAAACCCTCAAGCATCAAAAGCTTATAATGTTCAGGGTGTGCCTACGCTTATTTTGTTTAAAAAAGGAGAACAGAAATGGAGACAATCGGGTGTGGTTCCTAAGCAACAACTTTTAACGATAATTGCCAGTTTTTCGGAATAATTTTCAAGCGTTCGGAAGATGAACCTGCCATAGTTATTCCCTGTTTTTTCAATAATATGCTGAGAAATAAAAAAACAACAATTAAAAATCTTAAAACCAAGTCCCTATACCTATTCCTATAGATTTTACTTTCAACTTTCCATTATTAACCTGAAAATCATCAATCTCCTGATAATGATAAATACCTTCTAAAAAGTACCTACTACGTTTTTTTATAGTAAGGATTAATCCAGTAGCGGCTTCATAAGTAAAGCCTTTGTTGTACCCATTAAAAATCTTAACCGCATAACCAACTCCTCCTTTAGCAAAGAAATTAATGCCTTCATCTGTTATCGGCTTAGCCAAAACATGAAGATTTCCACTAAAAGCAATGGTATTAAAATTGAAGCCGTTACTGCTATTTGCTGATCTAAAATTTCCAGTTTCTAATCCCAAGCCAAAACCAACTTTAGGTTGCGCAAAACCAATAACAGTTTTAACATGGAGGGCATTGGTCTTATCATTATTAAAAGTTTCATTAAGCCCAAAAGTGTAACTTAAACTGGTTCTATTAAATAGGCTGAAACTACTTTTAGCAGTACTGGTTTGCTGCGCAAAAGTTAGTGTTGCTCCAATTAGGGATAAAAAGATAAAAGCTAAAAAGGTTTTCATAAAAGATGTATAAAATTGATGAAGTAAATATAGTTAAAACCCACAATTGGGAGCATTTACCTTCAAAATTACGTTCTGATAATCGGGTTTTTTACATTATGTTTGCAAACCGAACCCACAAACGCTTGTTTGGATTGCAATGTTGAAGCTCGACGAGATTAAGAAACCCATAGAAAAAGAGATTGATGCCTTTGAGGAGAAGTTTAAAACTTCTATGCAAAGTTCTGTGCCTTTATTAGATCGGATTACCCATTACATCGTTAAAAGAAAAGGAAAACAGATGCGACCGATGTTTGTGTTTTTTGCAGCCAATATTTGTGGAGGCATTACAGAATCTACCTATCGGGCGGCGGCTTTAGTAGAACTTTTACATACCGCAACTTTGGTGCATGACGATGTGGTAGACAATTCTTTTGAGCGTAGGGGTTTTTTCTCCATCAATGCGCTATGGAAAAATAAGATTGCCGTTTTAGTTGGCGATTATCTCTTGGCAAAAGGATTACAGCTTTCTGTAGATAATAATGAATTTAAACAACTGAAAATTGTATCAGACGCTGTACAACAGATGAGTGAGGGCGAATTATTGCAGATTGAAAAGGTGCGGAGAATGGATATCAGCGAAGAAGTTTACTATGAAGTCATTCGCCAGAAAACAGCTTCTTTAATTGCTTCCTGTTGCGCAGCCGGCGCTTCTTCCGCTGGTGCTGCTGATGATGTTGTAAAATTGATGCATTCCTTTGGTGAAAAAATTGGAATTGCTTTTCAGATAAAAGATGATTTATTCGATTTTGGCGTGGATGATGTAGGGAAACCTAAAGGAATTGATATTAAAGAGAAGAAAGTTACGCTTCCGTTGATATATGCTCTAAATAAAGCATCTAAAACTGATAAAAAGAAAATGATCAATCTGGTAAAAAATCATCAAGAAGATCCTGAAAAAATTAACCAGATTATTGATTTTGTTAAGCAAAGCGGGGGTTTGGCTTATGCAGAGGAACAGATGATGCACTATCAGGCTAAAGCTTTTGATTTATTAGATACTTTTCCTGCCAGTGAATCTAAAACAAGTTTAGAGCAGTTGGTAAAATACACTACAGAAAGAAAAAAATAGATGAGCCATGAACTGATTTTTTTCGGGTCGTTTACTTTATTCATCATCCTGATGTTGGCCTTAGATTTAGGGCTTTTTCATAAACAAGATAAACCCGTTTCTTTTACACAGGCTGCAATCATGAGTGCCGTTTGGGTAAGCTTTGCAATCGCTTTTTATTTCTTTTTAAAAACAGAAGGGCAGGAGTTGCATAACATCACTTCACAGGTGCAGTTAGAACAGGTTGTAAAAGATCATCAGCATAATATTACGTTCAATTCGACCAATTTCCATGAAAATCTTAATCGTTACAATGACAATTTAAGTCTGGAATTTATTACAGGTTATGTCATTGAGTATGCCCTTTCGGTGGATAATATTTTTGTAATGGTGCTGATTTTCGCAGCCTTTGGCGTTAAAGAAAAGTATTATCACCGGGTACTTTTTTGGGGAATAATTGGCGCAGTGTTAATGCGCTACCTCTTTATATTTTTAGGAGCCACACTCATCAGTAGGTTTGAGTGGATATTATATGTTTTTGGAGCTTTCCTGATTTACTCTGGAACCATGATGTTTTTCAGCAAAGAGGAAGATGATGCGATTGATCCGGAAAATCATAAAGTGGTGAAGTTTGCTTCCAAATACTTTTCCGTTTATCCAGAATATGTAGGAAAAAAATTCTTTCATCGCACCAAAGGTAAACTCTATTTAACGCCTTTGTTTTTAGTGTTATTGATTATTGAATTTACAGATGTAATTTTTGCGGTAGATTCTATCCCAGCAATTTTTGCCGTGACTAAAGATCCTTATATTGTATTCTTCTCCAATATTTTTGCGGTATTAGGCCTGCGTTCCATGTTTTTTTTATTGGTGAATGTGATTGATAAATTCCATTATTTAAAAACGGGTTTAGCAGTATTATTGGTGTTTATTGGTGTGAAAATGCTGGCTCATCACTGGCTTACCGAATGGGGTTTCACCACCATTCATTCCCTTTTTGTAATCTTAGGAATATTGACCGTAAGTGTGGTTGCTTCTTTGGTGTTTCCTAAAAAGGATTAAAAAAATAAATGCATCATCTATTTTAAAGCCAGTCCTTCTTTCACTAATCCTTGATGGTCTTTCCTTATCGAGTTATTGATAGTTTTATTTCCTATAAAAGGTACTTGCTTTAATAAGCTCTACCTATTGTTTCGTATTTTTATACGGGAAGAAAAGATCTGTGATTATTTCATTTAGATGATTTCTAAAAAATCATCTACGTTAATTATTGGTAATTTTGTAGAACTATACTTTTGGAAACCTTTGTCAAAACTTATGATAAAATTCATATTATTTTGTAAAGCAATATAATATTGTAAAGCATCTTCGATATCATTGAACTTAGACTCTAAAGCTTTAACTGAGCAGTCATGGCTTCCTTCTATCACTTTAATATGTTCAAGTAAATACAGCATTGTTGATTTTGTAATATCTGAACCTAATTTTTTTATAAGCCAATGTGCAATGATATGAAGGATAGAAGAACTTATGAAAAGTTTTATTTTATTACGTTCACCTAATTCAAACAGAATTTTAGCAGACTCAAATTTTTCTCTCTTTAATATGAAATCTAAAATCACATTTGCATCAACGAAAACTCTATTGACCATATTTTTCAGATTTATCCAAATAATATTCTTTTTTGAAATCAAAATCTGAAGGGATTGAGGGAACTTTTAAGTTTTCTACATAATCCACGAAACTTCTAGTATTTTTAGATTTTTCTAAACTTTTCAAGTATTCTTCTACTAAACCTGATAAGCTTTCATTGATTTCTGAAGCATATTCTTTTGCTCTTAAAAGAACATCCTTTTCAATAGTTAAATTGACTTTAGTTTTCATAACTTAAATATACGCATAAAAAATATTTAATACGTATAGTTTATAAACAAAAAAGACCGACAACTATAGATATCCGGCCTCTCGGTTTAGGTTAATTAATTGGTAGAAGTGTTTTAAATATTTTTAGCCAACCAGTCACCAACTTCACTCGTTTTATAAGCTTTATTTTTTTCTGTTATTTTAAACCCATTCTGCTATTAAGCATCCTCTAATTTTGGCATCGTTTTTCAAAGGGTTAGGCTACTTACCAGCTGCCACCAGAACCACCGCCGCCACTACTGCCACCGCCCCAACTTCCACCACTGCTACTGCTACTACTGCTACTGCTTCCTCCGGATGAACTTCCACTACTTGATGAAGATTTTGATATTTTCGATAAAACAACCATTTCAATCAACTCTTTAAAGTTGCAGTTCTTACATGTTTTAACTTTTTCTGCGGAACCCTCTCTACTTGTAGTGGCGCTGACTATTGTGTTTAAATATGGGGCACTCAATGTCTTAAATTTACATTCGGGACATTCACTAAAATTATCGAAATATTCTGCAGGCCACTTTTTGATTAAGTTTTCTTTGGTTTCCTTGCTTACCCAAATATCATAATCATATACAAAGGCAAGTTCTTCTGCAAGTTGGCCCTTACTTAAAAAAGGCTTTCCAGCTACGTTTTCGTCTCTGTTAACACGAGTCATTACTTGTTTTTTACTGTCTAAAGGTGGTACAAAACGCTCGCCAAATAATTTGCTTCGCTTATTCGGGTTCAATATAAACTTGTACAAAACAAAGGGAGACAAAATTGCAAGCCACCAAACCTTCCTATTAAATGCTTTTTCGGCAATCAAAAAATTCTCATCATCTGGGTGTATCTCTTTGATGCTTCCTAAAGCGTACAAATAAGTAAAATAAAGCGCTATTGATAAAAGTACGAAGAGGATAAGTGCATAATGAATGAAATGAAGATTTTTAAGAATCCCGGTTATAAACGATATAACGATAATAAAAAACATCACCGTTACCGTAGTTAAGCATCCCTTTTGGGTGCTTTTACTAACCGGATTTTTGCCATCAAATGCTAATTTTATGTCTTTCGGGATACTGTTAGCTAATCTTTTAAACCCTATGAAAAATATCACTAAAATCGCGATTACGGCAATAAAAGGAGCAGAAACAAATTTGGTGACTTTTGTCTCTATTTTTGATGCAAAACCCTGAATTTCTGATTCATTTGATGGGTTTAACAATTCCGATTCAATTGCACCTAAGGCCTCCATTACGCCATCGTCGTAAGCCTGTTTTTTGAATGCCGGCACCAAATAAGTTTCTCCTATTCTTTTTAGCTTTAAATCCGTAAGCATTCCCTCTAAACCATATCCTGTAATAAATCGATATTTATGTCTATCCGTAGCAACAAATAACAATAAACCATTATCCGCACCTTTTTTTCCTATGCCCCATTTCCTAAATAAATCTAAAGCGAATTGAAAGTCTTCTGCATCGGCATCAAAATCTTTAACCACTACCACCGCAATTTCAATCTTTGTTGTTTTTTCTATATCAACAATGAGCGCATTCAAAGTCTGCACATTAGTTAGCACTCCGTCCGGATTGCTTACAAAGTAATCTTGACCTGAATTTTTAGGATCTGGAATATCTTCTAATTTGTAAGCGTTTTGTGCAAAGGTACTTACGCTAATTATGGATAATAATAGGAGTAGAAAGTGCTTTTTATAATGACTCATGTTTAATTTTCTAAAAAGATGATGCTAAATGCATTATCAAAAATTAGGCTAAATTTTCAATAAAAATATAATGCGGTGAAGTTATTTAAAAAGTTTAATGTGCTGTAATATCTTAGCAAAATCATTGTACGAAAATGATTAAACAAAAAAAACCGACGATGATTCATCGCCGGCCTCTCGGTTTAGGTTCACTGGTAAAAGTCTTAAATATTTTTTGCCAACCAATCGCCAACTGCGTTGGTTCCGTAGGCTTTGTTTTTTCCTGATAAATCTTCCGTGATGATTCCTTCTGCTAAAGATTTGTTTACTACCGCTCTAATGTCATCAGCTTCTGCTTGTAAACCAAAAGCATCTTCAAACATCATGGCTGCAGAAAGTACGGTTGCCAAAGGGTTGGCAATGTCTTTTCCTGTAGCTTGTGGATAAGAACCATGTATTGGCTCATATAAAGAGGTGTGAACACCTTTGGAAGCAGAAGGCATTAATCCCATGGATCCTGATATTACAGAAGCCTCATCGGTTAAAATATCTCCGAAAAGATTTTCTGTAATCAATACATCATAAGAATTTGGCCATTGTACCAAACGCATCGCTACAGCATCAACAAATTCATAACTTACGGTTACTTCAGGATAATCTTTTTCCATATCCTGAACGGTTTCTCTCCATAAACGGGAAGTTTCCAAAACGTTTGCCTTGTCAACGCAGCATAATTTTTTACCACGGGTCATGGCAATTTCAAATCCCATTTTAGCCAAACGCTGAATTTCTGAACGAGTGTACGTACAGGTATCAAAAGCGGTATCACCGTTGTCTTTTCTTCCTCTTTCGCCGAAATAAATTCCACCAGTTAATTCTCGTAAAATGATTAAATCTGTTCCTTCAATTCTTTCTCTTTTTAAAGGAGAATTATCAATTAAAGAAGGGAAAGTAAAAGTTGGACGAACATTGGCAAACAAACCTAGTTTCTGGCGCATTTTTAACAATCCCTGCTCCGGACGAACCGTTGCTTTTGGATCATTATCATATTTTGGATGACCAATCGCTCCAAATAAAACCGCATCAGCAGCCATACAAACTTCGTGGGTACTGTCTGGATAAGGTTCTCCACAATCGTCAATGGCACAAGCACCAGTAAGTGCAGCTGTCCAGTTGATTTCATGCTTATATTTTACCGCAATGGCATCACAAACTTTCACTGCTTGTGCAATTACTTCTGGTCCAATTCCGTCTCCTGCAAGCAGGGCAATATTTAGTTTCATTTTTTTAGTATTGAGTAATTAGTATTGAGTATCAAGTATAAAGACCTCTGCTAAGTATTAAATTAATTTTTTATTTAGTTTTAATGGACACTACAATTCCTGTAGACCAATTCATTTTAGTTATTTTAAAATCTGAACGAGATTCCAAATATTTTAAAAGTTTAGTTACATTTTCTTGATGTCCATCGGGCCAATTTTCTTGAGGAAGCATATCATCAATCAAATATATCCCACCAATGTGCAGCATATCTAAAGCCTCGTCCAATGTTTCGTATTTACCCGGCCAAGCATCTGCAAATATCAAATCGAATTTTTTATCCTGATTTTCTTTTATCCAAGTTGAGCCATCTTGGCAAATTAAAGTTACTCTTTTATCACTTCCAAAATGATCCTTTGCAATCGATAAATAAATTTCACTATTGTCAATAGAATAAACATGAGATTTAGCGTTCATAGCTTCCACTATCCATGCTAATGAAAGTCCTGTGCCCGTACCCAATTCTAAAAACTGCCCATTTGGCTTACTGGCAACTAATGTTCTTAAAAGGTTACCAGTTTGTAAATCAGAAGGCATAGAAAAATTAATTTCATTGGAAGCTCCTTGTATCGAGGAGTAACTTTTGGGAAGCTGAATTTCTTTATCGTTCATTTCTGGATTTAGCATCCTTTAAAGTAAAAACTTAACCATCTATCAACCTAACCAACCTTTATATGTTCTTGATTCTTGATACTTGCGTCTTGATAATCTTTTGTACTACTTCCCACTTGCTTCTCCATGTGTCCCTCCATAATATTCAGCATCTTTTCGGTTGCTTTTATCGCACAAACTGTTTGGTCAGAATCTAAACCACGTGTGGTAAAAGTTTTTTTGTCTGTTTGCCAAGTAATGGTTGTTTCGCAAAGTGCGTCAGAACTGCTTCCTGGAGCTATATGTACTACATAATCAATTAAAGCAGGTAATATTTTTCCCTGAGCTTTGTATAGGTAACTTAAAGCCAGCATAAAAGCATCAAACTGTCCATCGCCTTGTGCGTGTTCCTCAAAAATTTGCCCATTAAAATTTATGGCAATGGTAGCAGAAGGGCGCAAACCTTTGGAATGGGAAAGTACATAAGATTCTACCTTCACTTTATCCTGATATGCTTTGCTATCTAAAACATCCGATATAATGTAAGGCAAATCATCCTGCGTAACGGTTTCTTTTAAATCGCCTAATTCAATTACGCGTTGAGTCACTTTCTTTAAATCTGCATCGTTAAGTTTTAAACCTAATTCCTGTAAATTCTTTTCAATATTGGCTTTGCCTGATGTTTTTCCTAAAGCATAAGTACGTTTTCTGCCAAAACGCTCAGGCAATAAATCATTAAAATAAAGATTCTTTTTATTGTCTCCATCTGCGTGGATGCCTGCAGTTTGAGTAAACACATTTTCACCAACGATAGGTTTGTTTGCAGGAATACGGACTCCGGAAAAAGTCTCTACCAATTTACTCACTTTATAAATGGAAGATTCTCTTAATCCAATTTCAACCTCAGGTAAAAAGTCATTAATCACCGCAATTACGCTTGCCATTGGGGCGTTTCCCGCTCTTTCTCCCATGCCGTTTACGGTCAAGTGTAAACCATCAATCCCAGCTTTAACCGCTTCCAAAGCATTTGCAGTACCCAAATCGTAATCGTTATGGGCATGAAAATCGAAATGAATATTCGGATATTTGTCTTTAATATCCTTTATGAAAATATAAGTTTCATCAGGAGTTAAAACTCCGAGCGTATCAGGTAATAAAATTCTTTCTATGGGTTGAGTAACTAAAAAATCAAGGTATTGAAAAACATAAGCTTGAGAATTACGCATTCCGTTGCTCCAATCTTCTAAATAAACATTGGTTTTGATGCCTTCTTTAACAGCCAGTTCAATCACCGTTTTAATCTCAGAAAAATGTTGTTCTGGTGTTTTCTTGAGTTGATGTGTAAGATGATTAAGCGATCCTTTGGTCAATAAATTCTGTACTTTAACGCCAGCCTGCAACATCCAATCAATAGAAACACCATTATCTACAAAAGTTAAAACTTCTATTTTATCTAAATACCCATTTTTATTAGCCCATTTGCTTACCGCTTTCACTGCTTCCAGTTCACCTTCTGATACTCTTGCAGAAGCAATTTCAATCCGGTCAACTTTCAATTCTTCCAGTAGCAACTGAGAAATGGTTTTTTTCTCAGAAACAGAAAATGAAACTCCTGAGGTCTGTTCTCCATCCCTCAGCGTGGTATCCATGATTTCAACTTTCCTTATTTTCATTGAATGAGCGCTTTTAGTAAATGTTAAAGTGGCAGTTTCGTAGCAAATTCCTGTATTTCTGATTTGATGTTCTGCAGGTAATCAATATCATCAAAACCATTGATCATGTTATCTTTTTTGTAAGAACTGATGTCAAAACTTTCCTTTTCTCCAGTTGACAGAAGCGTAATGCTTTGTTCAGCTAAATTGATTTCAATTTCAGTATCCGGATTTTTATGCACAGCAGAGAAGATAGTTTCCATGAATTCAGGACTGATCTGTACCGGCAAAACGCCAATATTTAAACAGTTACCTCTAAAGATATCTGCAAAGAAACTAGATACCACGGCTCTAAAACCATAATCATAAATTGCCCAAGCCGCATGTTCCCTAGATGAACCAGAACCAAAGTTTTTACCTCCTAAAAGTATTTTTCCTTTATAGATAGGGTTGTTCAATACAAAATCTGCTTTTGGAGAACCGTCTGTATTGTATCTCCAATCTCTGAATAAATTATCTCCAAAACCTACACGTTCCGTTGCTTTTAAGAAACGGGCAGGGATGATTTGGTCGGTATCCACATTCTCTATAGGAAGTGGAACCGCTGTAGTTTTCAATATCGTGAATTTATCGTATGCCATTATTTTTAGTTCATTAGTTTGTTAGTCATTAGTTTATTAGGCTTTGCAAGTCCTTAAACCTCATGCCTTAAACCTTCTACCTTTTCATTAAGCCTCAACGGCCTCCATTAATTCTCTCGGATCCGTAACTTTTCCGGTAACCGCTGCTGCCGCTGCAACTAATGGGCTGGCCAATAAAGTTCTTGAGCCTGGACCTTGTCTGCCTTCAAAGTTTCTATTTGAGGTGCTCACTGCATATTTACCAGCTGGAATTTTATCATCATTCATGGCTAAACATGCAGAACAACCTGGCTGACGCAATACAAAACCTGCTTCAGTGAAAATATCCAATAAACCTTCTTCTTTGATTTTAGCTTCTACAATGTGAGAACCCGGAACCAACCAAGCCGTTACATTATCAGCTTTTTTGCGGCCTTTTACAATAGATGCAAAAGCTCTGAAATCTTCTATTCTTCCGTTGGTACAACTTCCAATGAAAACATAATCAACAGGTTTGCCAATCATATGGTCGCCTTGGTTAAAGCCCATGTAGTTCAATGATTTCTCATAAGTAGCAACGCCACCTTCCACCGCATCGGCATCCGGAATGTCTTTAGAAATTCCGATACCCATTCCAGGATTGGTTCCATAAGTGATCATGGGTTCAATGGCATCACCATCGAAAGTATATTCTTTATCAAAAACTGCATCATCATCAGTTTTTAAAGTTTTATAGTAAGCTAAAGCTGTATCCCAAGCCTCGCCTTTTGGAGAGAATTCTCTTCCTTTTACGTAGTTGATGGTGGTTTCATCCGGAGCAATCATGCCACCACGGGCACCCATTTCGATCGAAAGATTACAAACCGTCATACGGCCTTCCATGGTCATTTCCTCAAAAACTTTACCGGCATATTCTACAAAATAACCCGTAGCACCAGAGGTAGTGAGCTGAGAAATGATGAACAAAGCCACGTCTTTTGGCGTAACGCCAAATCCTAAAGAACCAGTGATATTGATTCTCATTTTTCGAGGTTTGGGTTGCATAATACACTGCGTAGCCAAAACCATTTCCACCTCAGAAGTACCAATTCCGAAAGCAATTGCCCCGAAAGCACCATGAGTAGAAGTATGCGAATCGCCACAAACAATGGTTGCGCCAGGTTGTGTGATTCCATATTCTGGACCTACCACATGCACAATTCCATTTTTCTGATGACCTAAACCCCAGTGAGAAATTCCGTATTCGTTACTGTTGCTCTCCAAAGCTTTCAACTGATTTGCCGAAAGTGGATCTTCAACTGGTAAATGTTGGTTAATGGTTGGGGTATTATGATCAGCAGTAGCGAAGGTGCGCTCTGGATATAAAACCTTAATCCCACGACTTTTTAAACCCAAAAACGCAACCGGACTGGTTACCTCATGAATCAGATGACGGTCGATAAATAGCACATCTGGCCCTCCTTCAATCTTGCGGACTACGTGACCGTCCCACACTTTGTCAAATAATGTTTTGCTCATTTTATTGTTGTTTTATTAAGAGATAAACCGAGGGTTATCTCTATATTTTTTATTTTTCTTTCTCTTTTGTCCCATGGTCTGTGTCCTCACAGACCATTTTTTTTTATTGTTTCGTTCTGTGAGGATACAGACCGAGGTTAGATTTTCTTTGTCCAATGGTCTATGTCTTTACAGACCATTTTTTTTTCGTTCTGTGAGGACACAGACCGAAGTTGATGCCAATTAATTATATAAACTTATTTACAGCGTCTAAATATGCTTTGGCTGATGCCTGAACAATATCTGTACTGAAACCGTAACCGTTATAGTTTTTGTCTAAGTATTTAATTCTCATATTTACCTTGCTCACATCATCACTTCCACCTTCAATGGCTTCAATATTGAAAGTTTTAATGGAAATTTCTTTTCCCAAAATAGAGTTGATGGCTTTGATGGTAGCATCTACAGGTCCGTTTCCAGATGAAACCGCCTCATGTAACGTTCCATTAACATCAAGCTTAATAATAGAGGTAGGGATTAAAGGATCGCCGCACATCACCTGTAATAGTTTCACCGTAACTCCTTCTTTGTAATTTCTTTCCGTTCCATCACTCATCAATGAAAGTAAATCATCGTCTTTGATCTCTTTTTTCTGGTCTGCAACAGTTAAAAAGCGATCATAAACATCGTCTAGGTTAATTTTTTCCAATACATAACCCAATCTTTCTAAGTGGTGCTTTAAAGCATGGCGACCACTTCTTGCAGTTAGGATAATTTCGGATTGGTCAATACCTACATCTTCCGGATTGATGATTTCGTAATTTTCACGGTGTTTCAATACGCCATCCTGATGAATTCCAGAACTGTGTGCAAATGCATTTTTACCAACAATTGCTTTATTAGGTTGCACTGGCATACGCATCATTCGGCTCACCATTCCGCTCAATTCATAAAAATGTTTTGAGTTAATATGGGTGTGCTTATTTAAAGTTTGGTGAGTTCTTAAAATCATGGCAACCTCCTCTAAAGAAGTATTTCCAGCTCTTTCACCAATTCCGTTAATTGTACATTCTGCTTGGCGGGCACCATTTTGAATCCCGGCAATGGTATTTGCCGTTGCTAAACCTAAATCATTATGGCAATGCACAGAAATAATAGCTTTATCAATATTGGAAACATGCTCCATCAAATATTTGATTTTCGCACCATATTGGTCGGGTAAGCAATAACCATTAGTATCTGGAATATTCACAACAGTTGCACCTGCAGCAATTACTGCTTCTACCATTTGTGCTAAAAAAGCATTGTCTGCTCTTCCGGCATCCTCGGCGTAAAACTCAATGTCTTCTACGTATTTCTTGGCATATTTTACGGCATCCACACCTCGTTGTAAAATATCTTCTCGGGTGCTGTTAAATTTATATTTGATGTGCATATCCGATGCGCCAATTCCTGTATGGATACGTGGCCTTTTAGCAAATTTCAAAGAATCTGCAGCTACATCAATATCATTTTTATTGGCCCTGGTTAATGCACAGATAATAGGTTCTGTTACTGCTTTTGAAAGTGCTACTACACTCTGGAAATCGCCCGGACTTGAAACCGGAAACCCTGCTTCAATTACATCCACACCCAAAGCTTCCAGTCGCAGTGCAATCTCTATCTTTTCAGAAGTAGTTAATTGGCAACCGGGCACTTGCTCCCCATCACGTAATGTGGTGTCGAAAATGTAAATTCTATTTGGATCGTGTAACATAATTAATCTATTAATTCTAGGTGCGCTTGCACTTTAATATTCTCTTTTTTCCGATTGATGTTTTCAATCGTTTTTATTGCTCCGTTTTCTAAAACAATGCGTTTATTTAAGCAATTCGGCAATTGTGATTCGAAATGGCCGACATAAATGACCGTCATTCCGTTGTTACAAAGCTCATCTACCAATTGGTTGAAATTGGCTGTTTGTTGTTTATCCAAACCTTGGCAAGGTTCATCTAAAATTAATAATTCTGGATTTTTAATAATGGTTCTGGCCAGTAAAACCAAACGTTGTTTACCTAATGAAAGCGAGCTCAATAAATCATTTTTTATTTCGGTTAAACCGAAATAGGCAATCAGTTGATCAACTTGTGTGCTTTTTGTATAAGGCAGTTCTTGAAATAAGCCTACAGAATCATAAAAGCCGGAAGCAACACTTTGCCAAACCGTTGAAGCTGAATCAAAATACCAATGAAACTCTGGTGATATTAAACCAATATGTTGCTTGATGTCCCACACGCTTTCGCCACTTCCTCTTGGGTTACCAAACAAATACAATTCATTTGCATAAGATTGGGGATGGTCGCCATTGATTAAACTTAATAATGTAGATTTTCCCGAGCCATTAGGTCCTTGTAATAACCATTTCTCACCTGCATTCACCTCCCAATTGATGTTTTTTAGCACTTTTTTCTCTCCGTAGCTGATATTTACATCAACCATTTTTGCAATCTGTTGAGATTGATAAATAGGAGAGGACTTTAAAAAATCAGGAATTTCTCTAATGGTTTGTTCTGGCAAAACTGATGAGTTTATTTGGGCATTAAGCTCAAGTAATTTTCCATCATTTATTGCCGCGAAGCGATTGATACATGCGGGTAATTCATCATCGTTAGAAATTAATATCAATTGAATGCCATCGGTACAAGCTTGTTCTAACAAAAGATTTAAATTCTGACGTGAATTAGAATCTAAACCTGTATATGGTTGATCAATAATTAGTAATTGAGGGTTTAACCACAATGCTTTTACCAGCTGCAATTTTTTATGCTCTCCGCTTGATAATTCAATCAATTGAGATTGCTGCAAACTGGCAAAACCTAATGCATTTAAAATGGGTTCAACATCGGCGAAAGCCAAATTATTTTCTTTGCCATAATGCGCCAATTCTGCTTTTACGGTTAAAGTTTCTTTAGCCTGTTGACTGGTATAGCGTTGTTGATAATAAAAATTGGCAACCCCTTCCACATTTTTAAACTGGTACCAGCTTTCTACAAATAAAACTTTTGCAGGTAAATTACCATCAGTATTAAAATTAATATCAATAGAACCTGAAAAATCTAATACGCCAGCAATCGCTTTTGCTAAAGTTGTTTTTCCGCTTCCACTGCTTCCACACAAAACCCATTGCTCTCCTTTTTGGATAGTCCAGCTTAAATCATCAAACACCAATTTACTTTGGTATTTGAGATTTAAATTTTGGATATGAATGATGGGTCTCTGCATGATTCGCCTCACCCTAACCCTCTCCAAAGGAGAGGGAATTAGAGCTTGAATGTTTTGTGTGTTATTAGTATTTAATTTAAGTTTTACCTTTCCATTCTGCCCCCTTCTCTTTCGGAGAAGGGGATTGAGGGGATGAGGCTCTTAATTCGTTTTTATCGCTTTCATGGCAGTCATTGCTTTACGCAAAACTGCTCCAATTTTTTCTACTTGGTGGGTACGGATTGCCTCGTTCACCTCAATTAATTTTCTGTTATCCACACCGTTATCTTTACCCTCATTAAAGTTTTTACCCACTAAATCGGTATCCACTTTTTTCATGAAATCTTTTAATAAAGGCTTACAAGCTTGGTCAAATAAATAACAGCCATACTCTGCGGTATCAGAAATTACACGGTTCATTTCGAATAATTTTTTTCTAGCGATGGTATTTGCTATAAGTGGAGTCTCGTGTAGAGATTCGTAATAAGCAGACTCTGGTTTGATCCCAGCCTGAACCATTGTTTCAAAAGCCAATTCAACACCTGCTCTCACAAAAGCAACCATTAAAGTATAGTTGTCAAAATATTCTTGTTCTGCAATTTTCACATCTCCGGCTGGGGTTTTCTCAAAAGCAGTTTCTCCTGTTTCTGCTCTCCATTTTAATAAATTTTTATCGCCATTTGCCCAATCTTCCATCATGGTTTTGCTAAACTCGCCACTCATGATATCGTCTTGATGCTTTTGGAATAAAGGACGCATAATGTCTTTTAACTCTTCAGAAATTTCAAAAGCTTTGATTTTTGCAGGATTGCTCAATCTATCCATCATGGCCGTAATTCCGCCTTGCTTTAAAGCTTCTGTAATTACCTCTACACCGTATTGAACCAATTTAGAAGCGTAACCAGCATCAATCCCTTTCTCCACCATTTTATCGAAAGAAAGAATAGAACCTGTTTGCAATAAACCACAAAGAATGGTTTGCTCGCCCATTAAATCAGATTTTACTTCTGCCACAAAAGAGGATAATAAAACACCAGCTTTATGTCCGCCCGTACCCACTGCATAGGCTTTTGCCTGTGCCAAACCTTTTGCTTGAGGATCGTTCTCTGGGTGAACGGCAATTAAAGTTGGAACGCCAAAACCTCTCACATATTCTGCTCTCACTTCAGAACCTGGGCATTTTGGAGCCACCATAATTACAGTAATGTCTTTACGGATTTGCATCCCTTCTTCTACAATATTAAAACCATGAGAATAAGAAAGCGTAGCATCTTTTTTCATTAGCGGCATTACCGCTTTAACAACTGCTGTATGTTGTTTGTCAGGAGTTAAGTTGATTAAAATATCTGCTGTTGGAATTAATTCTTCGTAAGTCCCTACTTTAAAATTGTTTTCGGTAGCATTTTTCCAAGAATCTCTTTTACTTTCAATCGCTTCCTTACGTAAGGTATAACTTACATCTAAGCCACTATCACGTAAGTTTAAACCTTGATTTAAACCTTGCGCTCCGCAACCAATAATTACCAATTTTTTGCCTTTTAATGCATTTATGCCGTCAGCAAATTCGCTGCTGTCCATAAATTCGCAAACACCTAATTGGTTTAACCTCTCTCTTAATGGTAATGTGTTGAAATAGTTTGACATTGCTTTTTTTTGTTAAATCGTCTATAGTCTATTGTCCATGGTCCATGGACTAAAATTTACATTGTAAAAATCTTTTCTCCCTTATTTAAATATTCATTGCCTATTTCTGTTTCTCCAGGCTCTAATCTTTCAAACTCGCGAATTTTTGCGTGGAAACCGTCTGAATGTTTAATGATTGCGACTCTTGCACTTCTCACAAATTCAATCAGTCCGTAAGGCTGTAAAACTTTCACCAAAGCATCGGTTTCTTCACGGTGTCCGGTAGTTTCAAAAACAGTATAATCTTTACGAATTACTACCGCTCTGGCGCCATATTGACGTAACAGGCGTTCCACACTCACATGTTCTGCAATCACTTCTGTTGGCACTTTGTAAAGCGCTAATTCTTGCCAGATCACATCTTCGTTAGTGTTAAAATAAACCTTTAAAACTTCCACTTGCTTTTCTAATTGCCGAGCAACTTTTCTTACTACATCTTCCGTTTCCTCAAGCACAATATTAAATCGGTGAATGCTTTCTACTTCAGAAGGAGAAGTATTCATACTTTCTATATTTAGCTTCCTTCTACTGAAAATAATTGCTATTCTGTTTAAAAGACCAACATGGTTTTCGGTATAAACCGTGATGTTAAATTCCTTCTTTTCTATATTTGACTCCATTTTAAATCAATATTAAGTCCCCTTGAGGGGATTTTGGGGTGGTTATTTTAATCTGATTTCTGATACACTGCAACCCTGTGGCACCATTGGGAAAACATTATTTTCCTTACTTACCATTACCTCTAAAAGGTAAGAACCTTTGTGATCCAGCATGGCTTTTAAAGCGTCAACCAATTTTTCTCTTTCTGAAACTTTTTGCCCTTCTATATAATAACCTTTGGCCACGGCCACAAAATCCGGACTGGTAATGTCTACAAAAGAATATCTTTTATCATTGAAAAGCTCTTGCCACTGACGCACCATTCCTAAAAACTGATTGTTTAAAATCATGATTTTTACATCAATGCCACTTTGCATAATGGTACCTAATTCCTGAATAGTCATTTGGAAACCACCATCACCAATTACCGCAACAACTGTTTTATCCTGCGCACCAAACTTAGCACCAATTGCTGCTGGCAAAGCAAAGCCCATTGTCCCTAAACCTCCACTGGTAATATTGCTACGCGTATTATTCAGTTTTGCATAACGGCAAGCTACCATTTGGTGCTGGCCAACATCGGTTACAATAATTGCTTCTCCTTTGGTCAGGATATTTAATTGATTGATTACTTCGCCCATGGTCAGTTCGCCACTTGTTGGGTTACACTCCGCATCAATTACTTGGTCAATCTCCGCTTTGGTGTATTCTCTAAATTTAGCCAACCATTCCGTATGAACTTTCTCATCAACCAAAGCAGTTAAAAGAGGTAAAGTTTCTTTACAATCTCCCCAAACAGGAACATCCGCTTTTACGTTTTTATCGATTTCAGCCGGGTCAATGTCTAAATGAATCACTTTAGCCTGTTTCGCATATTTATCTAAACGGCCAGTCACGCGGTCGTCAAAACGCATTCCGATGGCGATTAAAACATCACATTCATTGGTTAAAACATTAGGGCCATAATTGCCATGCATTCCCAACATTCCAACATTCAATTCGTGATCTGTTGGAATGGCACCAGCACCCATAATGGTCCATGCTGCGGGAATTCCAGACTTCTCCACAAAAGCTTTAAATTCTTTTTCGGCATTCCCTAAAAGTATACCTTGTCCGAAAAGGATGAATGGTTTTTTTGCGCTGTTGATTAATGCTGCAGCTTGTTCAATATATTCATTTCTTATAATAGGATATGGACGGTAGCTACGGATATGCCTACATTTTTCATAGCCTTCAAATTCGACTTTTTGAATCTGCGCATTCTTGGTAATGTCTATCAAAACAGGTCCTGGTCTGCCAGATTTTGCGATATAAAACGCTTTGGCCAAAACTTCCGGTATTTCAGAGGCATCAGTTACTTGATAGTTCCATTTGGTAACCGGAGTAGTTATGTTGATTACGTCCGTTTCCTGAAAAGCATCAGTACCTAATAAATGGGCAAATACCTGTCCAGTGATACAAACCATTGGTGTACTGTCAATCTGTGCATCGGCAATTCCGGTAATTAAATTAGTTGCACCAGGGCCGCTGGTAGCAAACACAACGCCAACTTTACCAGATGAACGGGCATAACCTTGGGCCGCATGTGTTGCTCCTTGTTCGTGACGTACCAGTACATGGTTCAATTCTTCCTTAAAATCATAAAGTGCATCATAAATTGGCATAATGGCGCCTCCGGGATAACCGAAGATGGTATCTACTCCTTCAGCAATTAATCCTTTTAGTAAAATCTGAGAACCAGTGATGGTTGAAACTGCTTTTGGCTTTTGTACTTCAGTTTTATTTTCTTGTATATCAAGAGTATCCATAATCTCTTTTATTTATTTTTTTGT
>JBDSHZ010000161.1:0-50940 GCA_039918235.1 Pelobium sp. | reverse complement strand
TAGGTTTAGGTTACGAGATGCCTTGTATGCCGGTTGATGGAATGGATCCTGTTGCAGTTCACAATGCAATGGATGAAGCTGTTCAGCGGGCAAGAAAAGGAGAAGGACCTACATTTTTAGAAATAAGAACTTACAGATATAAAGGTCACTCTATGTCCGATCCTCAAAAATACCGTACCAAAGAAGAGGTAGAGGAGTATAAGGCTAAAGATCCAATCGAAATTGTAAAAGCGCATATTCAGAAAGAAAAATGGGCTGAAGAAAGCTGGTTTGAAGAGATTGCTGCTAAAATAAAAGCGCAAGTTGAGGAAGCTGTAAAGTTTGCTGAAGAGTCTCCGTATCCAGATCCATCAGAGCTTTTTAAAGATGTTTATGCACAACAAGACTATCCTTTTGTAAAGGATTAAAATATTAAATTTAACAGAAAAAACTATTCTTATATAATGGCCGAAGCAGTAAAAATGCCCAAAATGAGTGACACCATGACCGAAGGTGTTTTAACAAAGTGGCATAAAAAAGTTGGGGATAAAATTAAAGCAGGAGATGTAGTTGCTGAAATTGAAACAGACAAGGCAACGATGGATTTCGAATCTTTTCAAGAAGGTACACTATTGTATATCGGGATAGAAGAAGGGAAAGCCGTTCCTGTTGATACAATCATTGCGGTAATAGGAGAAGAAGGGGAAGATTATAAGTCTGCTTTAGAAGAAGGAGCTGATGTTGCTCCTAAAAAGGAAGAAGAAAAAGCAGAAGAGACGCCTAAAGAAAAAGCGGATCAACCAAAGGAAAAGAAAGCACCCGCTGTAGACGTTTCCAGCATCCCAGCATCGGTAATCAGAATGCCGGCATTAAGCGACACGATGACTGAGGGAGTGATTAATAAGTGGAATTTTAAAGTTGGGGATAAAATTAAATCTGATGATAGTTTAGCCGACGTTGAAACAGATAAAGCTACTATGGAAGTAGTAGGATATGAAGAAGGAACTTTGCTTTACTTAAGTGTAAAAGAAGGAGAAGCAGTTCCGGTAAACGGCATTATTGCTATAGTTGGTAAAGAAGGTACAGATATTACCCCTTTATTAAACGATGCTCCAAAAGCTGAAGAAACTAAAAAAGAGGAAGCAAAAGAAACTCCGGTAGCGGCTACCCCTGATGCAGTTGCATCTCCTAAAAAGGAACAAGTGTCTGAATCTTCATCATCTTCAGATGACAGCAGAGTTAAAGCATCTCCATTAGCTAAAAAACTAGCAGAGGAAAAAGGAATTAATTTGCAGGATGTGAAAGGTAGTGCTGAAGGCGGAAGGATTGTTAAGAAGGATGTAGAATCCTTCAAACCAGAAGCTAAATCGGCATCTTCAGCAGAAAGTGCAACTTCAGGTGAAAAAGCTTCAACAGCTGCGCCAGTAATTCCTCAATATATAGGAGAAGAAAAATATACTGAGAAGCCAGTTTCTCAGATGCGTAAAGCAATTACACGTAGCCTTTCTGAAAGTTTATTTACGGCACCTCATTTTTACCTCACCATAAGTATTGATATGGATGGAGCAATGGCTGCCCGTACGCAGATTAATACAGTAGCTTCAGTAAAAGTTTCTTTTAATGATATTGTGATTAAAGCGGTAGCTATCGCACTAAAACAACATCCAGCAGTAAACTCTTCTTTCAGAGGAGATAAGATCCGTTTCAATGAGCATACCAATATTGGCGTGGCCATGGCGGTAGAAGATGGTTTATTGGTTCCTGTAGTGCGTTTTGCTGACGGTAAAAGCCTTTCTCACATCTCGGCAGAAGTAAAAGATTTTGCTCAAAAAGCGAAGGCAAAGAAATTACAACCAAAAGACTGGGAAGGTTCAACCTTTACGGTTTCAAATTTAGGAATGTTTGGTATTGATGAATTTACATCCATCATTAACACACCTGACGGAGCTATATTATCCGTTGGAGCGATACAACAAGTACCTGTAGTTAAAAATGGTCAGGTAGTACCTGGGAATGTAATGAAACTTACCATGGGCTGTGACCACCGTGTGGTAGATGGCGCAACAGGTGCGGCTTTCTTACAAACCCTTAAATCTTTATTGGAACAACCAATTAGATTGTTGGCTTAATAAAAACTTAAAACGAAAGCCCTACCTTATTCAGGTGGGGCTTTTTTTGTTTCCTACAATCCTTACATTCCGCTTACTTTTAATCAGTCGTAATAAAATTTTATATTGATACTTTTACAGAAATTTAAAGCTTACTGGAATAGTTATTGAGTAATCCGAATTGTTGAATTTGGAGATAGCTATTCGGCACACATAATATTTTGGCAATAAAAAAATCGCGGTTTTCGCAAAAGTTCAATAATATGTTTCTCGAGCTTTATCGGGTACATATTTTTGTGATGAAATTTTTCAAGGAAGTTTTTGTTCCTCCTTATGAAGGCAAAGAAATTTTAAAGCAATGTTACCAAGTAGGCTATAGGTCATTAGCCTTAATTTCTTTAACGGGCTTCATTACAGGAATTGTTTTCGCCAAACAATCTCGTCCTTCTTTGGCAGAGTTTGGCGCTACCTCTTGGTTACCATCTTTAGTAGGAATTGCCCTTTTAAGAACATTAGCGCCTTTACTTACAGCATTAATTTCTGCAGGAAAAGTGGGTTCTAGCATTGGTGCAGAGTTAGGCTCTATGAAAGTGACCGAGCAGATTGACGCCATGGAAGTTTCTGCTACTAATCCATTTAAGTATTTAGTGGTTACCCGTGTTTTAGCTACTACCATCACCATTCCTATTTTAACTTTCTACACCGCTTTATTGGCTATACTAGGGGGGTTTTTAAACGTTACTTTAGCAGAAAGCACAAGTTTTGTGGCTTATATTCAAACATCATTAGAATCTATTACTTTCTTAGATATCACCGCATCTACTTTAAAAGCCATAGTTTTTGGCTTTACCATTGGAATGGTAGGTTGTTATCAGGGCTTTAACTCTTCAAAAGGTACAGAGGGAGTTGGAAAAGCAGCTAACTCTGCTGTAGTAATTGGTATGTTTTTAGTATTTATTGAAGAAGTAATTGCCACACAGATTACTTTTTTGTTTAGAACATAAACAGATGGAGAAAGAACAGGAAGCGGTTATCAGCATTAGAAATGTAGAGAAATCTTTTGGAGATTATCATGTTTTGCGTGGTGCAGATTTAGACCTTTATATGGGAGAAAATCTGGTGGTATTGGGCAGATCAGGTACTGGGAAATCTGTTTTAATTAAAATTATTTGTGGATTATTAACTCAAGATAGCGGTTCTGTAAAAGTATTAGGGAAAGAGGTAAGCGATTTATCTGGAAAAGAGCTATTGGAATTGAGGCTGAGTATTGGGTTCTCTTTTCAGAATAGTGCGCTTTACGATAGCATGACGGTGAGAAAGAATTTAGAATTTCCCTTGGTTAGAAATCAGAAGAATTTAACAAGAGGAGAAATAGATAAATCTGTTGAAACTTTTTTAGATGCTGTAGGTCTTTTACAAACCATCAATCAAATGCCATCTGAATTATCAGGCGGGCAAAGAAAAAGAATTGGGATTGCTAGGACATTGATACTCAAACCTGAGATTATGCTTTATGATGAGCCAACCGCAGGACTTGACCCAATTACTTGCATCGAGATAAATAACCTGATCAATCAGGTGCAGGAAAGATTTAAGACAAGCTCTATCATTATTACGCATGATCTTACCTGCGCAAAGCAGACAGGAAATAGGATTGCCATGTTATTGGATGGTCAATTTCAGCGTACAGGTAAATTTGAAGAGGTTTTTGATACGGACGATCAAAGAGTGACTCCGTTTTATGATTATAATTTTATTGAATAGCTATTATGCAATCATCAGATAATAAAAAGGCGATAACCGTAGGCATATTTTTGTTTATAGGTTTAGCGATTTTTTTGCTTGGCGTTTTTACGCTGGGAAGCCAAAAAAAGGCATTTGTTAAGAGTTTTTCCTTAAATGTTGTTTTTGACGATATTCAGGGACTTAAGGTTGGAAACAACGTTTGGTTTTCAGGGGTAAAAATTGGAACCATTAAAAAAATACAATTTTATGGCACATCTCAAGTTCAGGTTTTCTTGAGTATTGAAGAAGAAGCGCACAAGTATATCCATAAGGATTCAAAAGCAAGTATCGGTTCAGACGGACTTATTGGAAATAAGATTGTGGTGATTGACGGAGGTTCTCCAAAATTTCCTTTTGTGGAGGATGGAGATCTACTGATGGTGAATACCACCTTATCCACTGATGATATTATGAAAACCTTACAGGTAAATAATAAGAACTTGGTAAGTGTGACTTCTGATTTTAGGGTATTAGCTAGAAATTTGGTGGATGGAAAAGGGACTATCGGCGCATTATTAACAGATCAGAATATAGCTGATAATTTTAAAGCCATTGTGGTAAACTTACAAAGTACTACAGTAGCAGCCAATAAAATGGCAAATGAATTAAATGAATTTTCGAACAAACTGAATACCAAAGGAGGTTTAGCAGATAAAATGCTGACTGATACCATGGTATTTGCAAGATTGCAGGCTTCTGTAAATGAGTTTCAGAAAACTGCAAAATCAGCGGCTATGCTCACGGATAACCTGAATCAAGCTTCTGCAAAGCTTAACAATTCAGATAATGTTGCAGGGGTTTTATTGAATGATCCAAAAGCAGCAGCACAGATAAAAGGCATGATCAACAATCTGGAAACTAGCAGTAAAAAATTAGATGAAAATCTGGAAGCTTTACAGCATAACTTTTTGTTAAGAGGCTTCTTTAAAAAGAAAGCGAAAGAAGAAGCTGAAAATCAATAAATAAAAGAATAAGACCAATAAAAAAGAGCTCCTGATTATCAGAGAGCTCTTTTTTATTGTTTTATTTGAATCTTAAATTCATACTTAATATGTTTGAATTTAATCCGTTGGTCCGGGTATAATGCCCATACCTCAGTTCAATCATACTAATTCTACTGATGCCTAAAACGCCGGCAGGAGGGGCAAATCTTAAACCCGCACCATAATAATTACTATTGAATTTAGAGAGGTCATAATCGCTAGAGTAAAACTCTTCAGTTAAAGAATGCTGTCCATAAGTAGCAAAATAATCTGATTCACTTTGCTGATAATACCTGTAGAAAGGGCTGACTGAAGCAAATGGACTGAGTTTAATAGCAGTTTCAATTTCTGCAGTTTGTGAGCTGATCCCCCAATTATCAGAATAATACCTCAGAAATGTTCTTAATATTACCTGATCACCTAAGAAATAATTGAGTCTGGCCCCAATAGGAAACTTCACCCTTTGTTCTGGTAGCAACTCTGCTCTGGGCTGATTATTTAAGGCATCCTTAAAATAAACTCTTTGATATCTGGTAGCCAACAAACCTTGCTGGTATGCCGGTTCAAACATCAATAAACCTTGAAAGTTCTTACCAAAAACCTGTGAAAGACTAAAGGCAGCGCTAAAGGAATTTCTTGGCGCTCTATCATTTTGTAAATAACCTCCGGCTCCATAATTTTCAGGGGCTCTTAATTCTACCGGCAAAATAACTTTCCAAGTATCAAAAAATGCGTTGAGCTTAAAATCAAATTCAGTATTCTTATCAGCAGTAGATTTAGAATAGTGGACTCCTCCGCCAATAGAAGTATAATCAAACTCAGCAGATGCGGAAACATTAAAGCCAAAACTATGTCCTTTTTGCTCATTGGCAATATCCCAGCTAAGCGAAGGATAAACCCTAACGTCAGAATAAGAAGGAGAGGTGATGGTAGTTGGATCTATTTTATCTGACGAGGCAGAAGTATAAGTATCTACACCTAACTCAAAATTATAGGTATGCTTTAATCCAGTTTTACCATAACGCGACATTCTTAAATCAAAGGTGTTAGAAAAATCTGTCAGTTTCTCTGTTCCTATGCCACCGGTTACTGCCGAATTATTTCCATCCTGATGGTAATAGCTATTGACTAAATCCGCCTGTTCAAATTTTAATTTGGTCTTTTCATATGGTACAGAATCTCTTTTTGAAGTTTGTGCAAAACTAGAGATGATGCTAAAATATAATGCAACTAAGGTTAGCGATATGTATTTCATAAATAAATTTTATAATTTAGTTACAGCCACAACCACCGCCACTTTTACCACCGTTTGCTCCGGAAGAACCTTCCCTGTACAATTGAAAGTTCTGCTCAAATTTCTCGGCTGTTCTTGCACCCAATTCCATCTCTGCATCTTTCAATTTTATTTTTTCGTAGGCTTTTAAATTGCTACAAGAGCTTAAACCAAATAAGGAAGCGAGCAATATTGCTAAAGGGAATAATTTTTTCATTTTAAATTAGCTATTAGCGTTCGGCTTGAGGCTTTCCGCTTTATTTAATTTCTATATTTTTTGAAGTAAATAATCTATCGTTTTCATCAATAATAATACAGGCAACATTATTTAATTGATTGATGAGATCTAGTCCTACTTCCACACCCATTACGGTAACAGGAGTTGCTAAGGCATCTGCCAATTCTGCCTGCGGGCAAATGATGCTTACACTTTTAATCCCCGAAACTGGCAAACCAGTATGAGGATCAATGGTATGTGAATATTTTTTACCATTAACAACAGCGTACTTTTCATAATTACCAGAAGTGGCGATGGCCATATTGCTGATATTCAGATAAGAAAATGGTTGAGATTTACGAGATGGATCTGCAATGCCAACCGTCCATGGTTTTGAATTTGGCTGTTCTCCCCAGGTGACCAAATCGCCAGAAGCATTAACAATACCATTGGCAACTCCTGCTTCTTGCAAAACTTTTTTTGCCCTATCTGCGGCATAACCTTTTCCAATTCCTCCAAAACCTATCCGCATCCCTTTTTCTTTAAGGAAAACCGTTTTAACTTCCGGGTCTAAAATCACATTTTTATAGTTGATCAATGACACCGACTTTTTGGCTGTTTGTGAATCAGGTAAGGCGGTCATATTTATATCAAAATTCCACAGACTTTTATCTAAAGAACCGTAAGTGATATCAAAAGCACCCTGACTAATTTCTGAAATACGTAATGATCTTTGAATAAGATGGAAAACTTCTGCGTCAACTTTTACAGGTGAAATTCCGGCATAATCATTAATATGGTTGGTTTGGCTGTCTGGCTTAAAAGTCGTGAGCAATTGCTCAATCCGCTTAATTTCATTAATTGCCAACTGTATTTTTTCATCTGCATTGGCCTGATTTTCATCCACTATAGAAATCTCGAACTGGTTGCCCATCAATTTCATTTTCTTTTTAAAAACCTGAAGTTCAGAAGCTAATTCAATGTCCTGCATTTTTGATCTGATTTACAAATTCTTCTGGAGAAACATTAGGGAAACCTTTCCATTCTTTGATCACTTTTCCTTCTTCATTTACTAATAAAGTTAATGGAAAATCACCTTCAGGGTTATATTTTAAAGCTAATTCATTGTTTTTCTTTAGTTGTTCAGCAGGAAGCTGATTCTTTTTTAACCTGGGAAAATCTGCTCTTACTAAAACTAAACTGTCTTTAGCATAATTTTCAAATGCTTCTTTTTCAAAAATTTCACGATGAGTTCTAATACATGGTCCGCACCAGTCTGATCCAAAAAAATTGATTAAAATCATTTTGTGTGTTTCTCGGGCTTGCGTTTCAGCGTTATTAAAATCTAAAACCCAAGTGTTTCCAATTGCAAAAAATGATAAGATTAATATGCTTAGTAGTTTCATGTCTTTTATTAATTATCACTTTACGAATATATAAGGAGATTATTGCGAGTGAATGGTGTGTTGTATGTAAAAAGATGTATTCGATTAAGAATTTTTATATTCTACATTTTTTTATTAAAATCGACTTAAATTCTGAATAAATTTTGAAGATTAATGATTTACACTTTATACAATGTTAAACTGATCTATAGATGACAGTTCAATAAAAAAAGTCTCTTAAACCCATTGGTTCAAGAGACTTTTCTTTTAGCCATTTAAATTTAATTAAAGGCAGCCAATGCTTTTTCAATTCTAGCTACAGTTTCTGCTTTCCCAATCTTCTGGGCAATATCAAAAACCTGTGGACCAAATTTGCCGCCTACCAGCATGATTCTAAAAGGAAGCATTACATCTCCAGTTTTTAATCCTTTTGCATCGGCTAAATCTTTAAATTTTGTTTCTAGTTCCAAACTGCTTGAAATCTCACTAGCTTTCAAATCATCGGCAAAAGCCTTAAAGAAAGAAGCTTTTTCCTCATTCCATTTCGGTTTTACTGCATTGGTATCATATTTATCTGGAGAAGTAAAAAAGAAGGCAGATTGCTCATAGAAATCGCCTATTAAATGGCAACGTTCCTTCACCATATCAATTATTGTTTTTACATATTCATCATCAGCATCATGAATGCCGTGTTTACTTAAAACAGGTTTAACATAGGGCATAAGGTGGTCGGCGGTGCTTCTTTTAATCCATTCTGCATTAAACCATTTTGCCTTTTCATAATCGAACTTTGCGCCAACTTTATGAATTCTATCCATCGAGAATTTTTCAATCAATTCTTCCATGCTAAAAATTTCCTGCTCAGTTCCATCATTCCAACCTAACATCGCCAACATATTGATGAAACCTTCTGGTAAAAAACCAACATCTAAAAATCCATCAGCTTTTTTACCACTAGAAGGTTCAATCCAATTAATTGGGTAAACCGGAAAGCCAAATTTTTCACCGTCTCTTTTGCTTAATTTTCCATGACCATTAGGCTTTAATATTAAGGGTAAATGTGCCCATTGTGGCATCGCATCTGCCCATCCCAAATATTTCCATAATAAAATATGTACCGGTGCAGATGGCAACCATTCCTCGCCCCTAAAAGCATGGGATATTTTCATCAGGTAATCATCAACTACCACTGCCAAATGATAAGTGGGCATTCCATCTGCTTTTAAAAGTACTTTATCATCAACCTCGCTGCTGTTGAAACTTACCTCACCACGAATCATATCTGTAAAATGGATATTTTCATCTTTCGGCATTTTAATTCTGATGACATGCGGAGCACCTTCTTTGATTAAACTTTCTGCCGCTTCATGCGGAATATTTAATGAGTTTCTTAAAGTTTGGCGGGAATGATGGTCATATTTAAAATTTTCTATCACCTGTCTTTTACTCTCTAATTCTTCTGAGGTATCAAATGCGTAATAAGCATAACCATCTTTTACCAGTTGCTCGGCATATTGTCTATAAATGGATTTTCTTTCACTTTGACGGTAAGGGGCATAATCTCCTCCGTCTCTCGGGCTTTCATCGGCTTTTATACCACACCAGCTCAAACAATTAAAAATATAATCTTCGGCCCCTTCTACAAAACGGCTTTGGTCGGTATCTTCAATTCTTAAAATAAACTTTCCGTTATGCTTTTTAGCAAAGAGATAATTAAATAAAATGGTTCTTACACCACCAATATGTAATCCTCCGGTTGGGCTAGGCGCAAATCTTACTCTTATATTATTTTCCATCTGACTATTTAAAAACAATGAAAATCTGCAAAAATCATGCAAATAATTTTTCAACAAATTTAAGATTTATAAAGCTTACAAATGTGATATTACTTAATCTAAAAGAAATAAAAATGGATAAATTTATGTAAATTTTTAACCCTGTTTTAATTCTATCCCTAAACCTGGTTTTTTATGGAGTATATATTTACCGTCTTTAAAATAAGGCATAACATAAGGATTGTTAGCCGTTAAAAAAGGACCATCCAAATCTGCCCAGTCGCAAAGAGGTGCTAAAGCTGCCCCGGCCAACGTTGCAATACTTGTTTCACTCATACAACCAATCAGGATTTTTAGATCCGCTGTTTTAGCCGCTTCAATCATTTTAAAGGCTTCATGCATCCCTGCCGACTTCATTAATTTAATATTTATTCCATGGTAAACTCCTTCAGCTTTGGCAACATCGCTTAAGCGTTGTACCGCTTCGTCACCCACAGTTGGGATTGGACTTCTTTCCGTTAGCCAAGCATTACCATCCACATCTTCTTTGGGCATTGGCTGTTCTATCAGTAATACCCCCTGTTCCTTTAGCCAATGTGCCATTTCTAAACCTTGGTTTTTATCTGTCCAACCTTGATTGGCATCAACATACAAAGGTAAATCAGTAACAGATCGGATGGTTTTTATCAATTGTTTGTCACTATCTCTTCCAAGCTTTATCTTTAGCAGCTTGAAATTATCAGCTAAAGCGTCATTCACTTTTTTGATGATGATTTCGGGAGTATCAATCCCGATGGTAAAAGTTGTTGGGGGCATTAAATCGGGCGAAGACCCAAATAATTCATAACACGGTTTATTTTCTATTTTTCCGATTAAATCATGTATAGCAATATCAAGGGCTGCTTTTATAGCGGGCAAATCCGGAGCAATATCATCTAGGTAAGCCATAATTTCCTCCATTTGGAAAGGATAAGAAAACCGGTTTAAGTCTACTTTTTGCAGAAAACTGGTGGCAGTTACTACACTTTCGCCCATGTAAGGAACCATAGAAGCCTCCCCTAATCCTGTAAAACCTTCATAATTTATTTCCAATAAAATTAATGGAGTAGAGGTACGTGAGAATTTTGCAATTGTAAAAGGATATTTTAATGCTAATTCAAAAGCTTTGTATGTAATTTGCATGGGGTTTTATTCTTGAGGTAAATATGAGGATATTCAGATACGGAACAAAATTAACATCGCAAGAATTGGGTTTCTTTTCCAAAAGCAGTGAATTAGTTTAGCGATAAATTATTTGAGATTATGAAGGAGCAGGAAAAGCTGAATTATTACCGTATTGCGGAAGCTATCAATTTCATCAAAGCTAATTTTACGCAACAGCCTAGCCTGGAAGAGATTGCTTCTAGCGTAAATATGAGCCCTTTTCATTTTCAAAAATTGTTTACAGATTGGGCAGGCGTGAGCCCCAAAAAGTTTTTGCAGTACATCAGCATCAAACATGCAAAGCAATTATTGCAACAACACCAAGCTACCTTATTTGATGCCGCTTTTAAAACAGGACTTTCTGGCACTGGCCGATTACATGATTTATTTATAAATATTGAGGGGATGACCCCTGGAGAATATAAAAATGGAGGTGAAAACCTTGCTATTGATTATGGAATGGAAAGCACTCCTTTTGGAGAGGTGCTCATCGCTTCAACTGCAAAAGGAATTTGTTATATGGCTTTCGCCGAGGAATATCAGGAAGCATTTAAACTGTTAAAAGCGCAATTTCCAAAAGCCATTTTTAATGAAAACAATCATGAGCAACATCAAAAAGCCGTGGCTATTTTCCAAGATGATTGGAGCGAACAACAAAAGATTAAACTGCATTTAAGGGGAACAGATTTTCAGCTTAAAGTTTGGGAAGCACTGCTAAGCATACCAATGGGGAAGCTCAGCACTTATGGTAAGCTTGCACAGCAGATTCAAAATCCAAATGCTTCAAGAGCAGTGGGGACTGCAATAGGAAGTAACCCGGTTGCCTTTTTAATTCCCTGTCACAGAGTAATACAATCTACCGGAAATTTTGGTGGATATATGTGGGGAAATACCAGAAAAACGGCTATTATTGGCTGGGAATTAGCACAGGTTAATGAACAATAAATTAAAAGTAAAAAACAATCGAATTCAAAAAATGAATTTATTTAATCCTGATTTTACGACCAATTTATTACCTAAAGATGGAGAAGCAATCTATCATGGAAAAATAATGGCTGCTTTAAAAGCTCAGGAATATTTTCAATTATTATTAGAAAATATAGCATGGAAAAATGATGAGGCAGTGATTTTCGGCAAGCACATCATCACCAAAAGAAAAGTGGCTTGGTACGCTGATCAGGCTTTTTCCTATACGTATTCAAATATTACAAAACAAGCACTCCCTTGGACTAAGGAGCTGTTATCACTGAAAGCACTTGTGGCGGAAATTACCGGTGTAACTTACAATTCCTGTTTGTTAAATCTTTACCATGATGGCGATGAGGGAATGGCTTGGCACAGTGATGATGAAAAGGAACTGGCAAAAAATAGTAGCATTGCTTCTTTAACCTTTGGTGCCGAGCGGAAGTTTGCCTTTAAGCATAAACAAAGTAAAGAAACTGTTTCCTTAACGTTAGAAAGTGGCAGTTTACTGGTGATGAAAGGTAAAACGCAAACTTACTGGTTACATAGGCTGCCACCTACTAAAAAAGTAAAAAGCCCAAGAGTAAACCTTACTTTTAGAATGATGAATGGAAATAAAATGTAACCATTGATGTTTTAAAATCGTCTATTTAGCAAATAAAAATAAGATGAAAAGCAACGGTTTTAGAGTGCTCTTGATTGGATTAATCACTCTGGTTTTAGGTTCTTGTAGTAGCGGAGAAAAAGCTTTACAAAATGGCGATTATGATAAGGCGGTTTACACGGCAATTAATCGTCTAAAAAATAATCCCAATAAAGAAAAAGCACTGCAAACCTTAAGTAAGGGTTATAACTATGCTTTAAACCGTCACTTAAATAGGATTAAAGATATTAAACTTACTGATGATAAGTTCAAGTGGGAAGGGATCATTACCGAATATCAAAACATCAATTACTTGGCTAATGCTATTGGCGATTGCCCGGTTTGTATGGAAGCCGTTCCTCAGCCTGAGAAATTTATTGCTGAATTAAGCGATGCTAAATATTTTGCTGCGGAGGCAAGATATGAGGATGGAAAACAACTTTTGGCAAAGAATAACAGACTAGCTGCTAAAGATGCCTATTTTGATTTTGAGCGGGCAGAACAACTCTCTCCTAATTTTAAAGACGCAAAGGAAATGATGGATACCGCATATTTTGGAGCACTCATAAGGGTTTTGGTGGAACCGGTTTTGGTGAATTCAAGAATGTATAAACTGAGCAACCAATATTTTCAGGATAAGATTTATGAGTTCATGAGGAATTATGAAAGTAGGAGCTTTGTTAAATTTTACACCCCTGAAGAAGCCATGCTGAGCAAATTTAAATTTGATCAGATACTAAGCTTAAACTTTGATGATTTTGTAGTGGGTCAAACTTATGTTAAGGAGAGGATAGAAAACATCAAAAAAGATAACATTAAAATTGGCGTGACTAGGGATTCCCTAAAAAAACCAATCTACGCTACCGTTACAGGAAAGCTGACTACTTTTCAAAAAACCATCACCTCTTCTGGATTATTGGATTTTCAGATTAGAGATATGAATGGAAAAATGATCACTCATGAGAAAATGCCGGGAACTTTTGTTTGGGAAGATAGTTGGGGAGTTTATAGAGGAGATGAACGGGCATTAACCAATGAGGACAAAGTATTATTAAGAAGAAAGGAAACCGTTCCTCCCGCTCCGCAGGCTTTGTTTTTAGAATTTACCAAACCTATTTATGATCAACTTATCAATAAAGTAAGAAGGTTTTATACCAGCTATTAAGCACAGCTGATTGTCATAAATCAAATGCCGTCTTTTAATTACAGATGGCATTTGTATTTTTACCACCCATGCAAACAAATCTTTACCATCCTTTCAAAAAAATGCGTTTTGATGATGCGCATTGCTTTTTAAGCGGAGAAAAAATTGAGAAAGGAGAATCTTTAGCTATTTTCTCTGATTGGCTTTCTGAAAGCTATCAGCTAAAAGACATGCCTTTTAAAATGTTGGATGAAAGTTTTTTGACTTACGCCGATATTACGATTCCATGTGCTACTGCTGTTAAAGAAAAATTTGAGCATTTAGAAAATCAAATTCAGGATGCTTTTGAAAAAGGATTTGAAGGGGTCAAAAATTTGGATGAAAAACTCATTTTTCAATGGGTAGCCAAAATGGTTTATGGAGTAATATTTAAAGAAATACAGTCGGCTATCAAGCAACAGCATACTTTTGCTGAAGGTTTTAACATGTCGCAAGGCTTAATCCATAAATTCAGCATGTTGCATATCATGCTACAGTCCATAAATCAAAATATGGTTTTTGAAGATTTTAAGCCATACAGCATTTTCATTTGTAAAGTGAACAATGCCGAAAACGAATTTGCTTATCGCGATGAAATTAATACCCTCACTTTTTCATTAAGGATGAAGGATTTTGGACTGTTGGTTAATTTGCAGGATAACGGAGCAAATAAAAGATACCACGAAGAAATATGGAATAAAATAGCTGGAAAAACACTGCATCCCATACAATTTGAGGAGCTCTGTGCCAAGGTATTCTATTCGGCTTACCTGTTTAATCGCCTACCTGAATATCATATTATCCCAACTGAAGAGGCTGTTTTTATAGAAGCAATGCCTTTAAAAGGGATGAATGCCAAGCCTATTTTTGACGATTGGAACTTTAAGATTTACGGGCAAGTGGTAGAAAATTTCTGGAAAAGATGGGGTTTTTTGTTGTTAGAAATCATTAAAAATCCAGAGCAACCGATGAGCTTTCTAACGGATGAGCATAAAGAATTTATTCCAAACGCAACAATAGCATTGCCAATTACTTAGTAACAGACTTTTTCATTTCTAAAGGCACTGCCTGTTTATGTTTAATTTTCTTGGGTGAACGGGCTTCAACGCTGAAAGCGATAGCTAAAGAAACAACAGAGATAGCGGTAAATTGTAAAGCAAAGCTTAATTCTTTTTTCATTGAGTAAATATTTCGCCGCAAATGTAGGTCTTAAGATTTTAAAGATTTGTTAAGCTTTGGTAAATTAATATACCTGGTTTATAATCGAATTTTTCTTCACAATTTTAGCCAACAAAAAAAAATTGACGTTATTTATATGATGGAAAGCAAAATAAAGGTTGGTTTAATGGCCTATGGAATGTCGGGAAAAATTTTTCACGCACCTTTCTTTCACGCACATGAAGGTTTTGAACTGAGAGCTGTTACCGAAAGAACAAAAAATGATGCTGCGAAAGATTATCCCAAAATTCATACCTACAGAGATGTAGAAGCGTTATTGGCTGATGAAAGTTTAGAATTGATTGTAGTAAACACACCCAATTTCACACATTACGAATTTGCCAAAGCCACTTTAAATGCGGGAAAACATGTGCTGATTGAAAAACCTTTTTCAGTTTCTAAAGCAGAGGCAGAAGAACTTTTTTCTTTGGGATTTAGAAAAGGACTGAAAGTTTTGGCTTACCAGAATAGAAGGTTTGATAGTGATTTTATGACGGTGGAAAAAGTTGTAAAATCTGGTAAACTCGGAAAAATCACTGAAGCACATATCCGTTTTGACCGTTACAGAAACGAGATCAGCCTTAAAGGATTTAAAGAAAAAGATGTGCCCGGTGCTGGTATTTTTTACGATTTAGGCGCCCACATGATAGATCAGGCAATAGCCTTGTTCGGTATTCCGAGTGAATTTGATAAAACTTATGGCAAATACCGTCCGGGTACGGAAGTAGATGACTTTGCCCATGCCCATCTCAAATATTCAAACGGGTTAAATGTTTTTTTAACTACCAATATGTTGGTGGTAAAACCACAACCGGCTTATACGTTTTATGGCAGTAAAGGCACTTTAATTAAAGATAGAACAGATGAACAGGAAAACCAATTACAGGCCGGAATGAAACCTACGGATACCGGTTATGGCAAAGAGAAGGATGATTCTGAAGGGCATCTTTTTACTTTTGATGATAAAGGAGCCTTAAAAGACGAGCCATTGCCCAGCGAAACGGGTGATTATAAATTGTTATTTGATGAAGTTTATAAAGCCATAAGAGGAGACGGGAATTACTTTATCAATCAGAATGACATTCTGGGACAACTATCTATTCTAGAGAAGAGATAGTTAAGCAGTTAGGCTGTTTAAAAAATGCGCAATTGCTTCAATGGCATTTTTTAAACGGTCTTCTTGCCCTCCAACTTCCGTATAATTTGCGTTTAAAGTTTTTAATTCTTTTCGCCAGATACCCATAAAATAGTCGCCCCTACCTTTAAAATCCCTCAAAGGATCTTCTTCCCAAGGCAGGTCATTTTTTAAGAGGACATAAAAATCATAAGTGTGTTTATTTAATGCATCTAATACCTGAACAGGCGTTTTCTCTAACTGTTCATCGCTCCATATTTTTACGGTGAGGAATGTAGTATCACAAATAAGGATATTGTTTTTGGCTACAGTCTCCATTGCTTTTTCTAGCGCAACTTGCCCATAAAACATATTCAATTCATCTTGTAAAGTACAGGGCTCAGTTAATCCTTCACAGTAATAGCGGGCATATTCAGGCACCCAAACGGTATCGTAATATTTTGCTAATCCAGAAGATATGGTTGATTTTCCTGTAGATTCCGGACCTACAATGGCTATTTTAATCAGTTTTTTATCCATGGACCAGCTGTTTTTTTAAAGTCTTTTTCCAATCAATATATCCTTTTAATGCTATAAAAAGGAATACAAAATATAATACAGAAGTTGCCAAAAGGTTTTTGTGAATGTATAAAGGAATGTAAATGATATCTACAAAAATCCAGATTAGCCAGTTTTCCAATTTCTTACGCGTCATTAAATACTGAGCGATAAAACTCATCACCGTACAAAAGGAATCAATAAAAGGAACGTCTGAATCGGTATACTTATCTAATAAGTAGCCAATAATTACGCTCAAAATAATTTGAATAATAATGATGATCAACCAATCTTTTTTAACCAAAGAACTTACTGGCCTTTCAGATTTTAAGCTGTTTGATTTCCCATAACTCCAATAATACCATCCATAAAAAGAAGTTCCTAAAAAGTAGAATTGTAAAATGGTATCACCGTAAAGCTTAGCGTTATAGAAAATGTAGATATAAGTGACCACGCTTAAAATGGCGATTGGCCAGTTGAGGATATTTTCTTTAGCGGCCAAATAAACACATAAAGCGCCAGTGATGGTGCCAAACCATTCTATCCAGGTAATGGCTAAAAATTGCTCAATAATATGTGGTATTAATTCTTTCAAATGATATAATTTCTATGATTCAAATATAAGAAAAGGTCGGAGGGTAAATCCTCCGACCTTTTCAATTGAAAATGCTTGAATTTATTTACCAAATTCTCACTCTTTTATCAGGTGCTAAATACATTTTATCACCTGGTTTAATATGGAAGGCTTCGTAAAAATCATCAA
Organism: Pelobium sp.; assembly: GCA_039918235.1. GTDB lineage: Bacteria > Bacteroidota > Bacteroidia > Sphingobacteriales > Sphingobacteriaceae > Pseudopedobacter. The sequence continues at coordinate 33,790 of JBDSHZ010000161.1, read as the reverse complement.
CATCACTAAATGGTCCATTTACTCTTAAAAAAGCTGGTGCATGTGTATTTGTTAAGATTTGATTAGCCAAAGCCTGATCTCTTTGATGTCCTAACCAACCCATAGCGTAGCCCATAAAATAACGTTGCAATGGCGTGAATCCATTAATTTTTTCTCCTTTTTTATATTGATCTGTCTTTTTAAAAGCATCTAAACCAATCATTATTCCGCCTAAATCGGCAATGTTTTCACCTAAAGTTGCTTTACCATTAACCTGTAAACTATCTAAAACTACATAACTATTAAATTGGTTGATTAACATTTGAGCTCTTTTTGAAAAAGCAATAGAATCTTGCGCTTGCCACCAGCCTTTTAAGTTTCCTTTGGCATCATATTGTCTTCCTTGGTCATCAAAACCATGTGTAATTTCATGTCCGATAGTGGAAGCTGCCGCATAGCCGTAAATAATGGCATCATCCGCTTCTTCATCTTTTACGCCCGGAATGGTGAATATGGCTGCCGGTAATACAATATCGTTATTTGATCGATTATAATAAGCACTGTAGGTTTGCGGAGTTATGACCCATTCATTTTTAGCTACAGGCTTACCTAATTTTTCAGCATTTTGTTTGAATTGCAAAGTTTTGGCCCTCATTACATTTTTAGCATAATTGTCAGCTGTAATTTCTAAATCAGAATAATCTTTCCAATTATCAGGATAGCCTACTTTTGACGTAATTTTCGCTAATTTATCATAAGCTTTTTCTTTGGTCTCAGGTGTCATCCAATCCAATTTTTGGATACGTTCATTTAGAGCTATTTTCACTGCGTTTACCAAATCAGTATATCTTTTCTTTGTTTTTTCAGGGAAGTAATCTTTTACAAAAAGTTGTCCCAAAATTTCACCCATGGCACTATTCTCAGTATCTAGTACACGTTTCCAACGCGGAAGTTGAGCAGTTACACCAAAAATCACTGTTCCATAAAAACGGAAATCCTCTTGCTCAATATCTTTGTTTAGATAAGGGGCGTAATCATAAAGTAAATGAGATTTTAAATAAGATTTCCAGCTGTCTACCGGAAATTTAGTTATGGCATTGTTCACGGCTTTATAAAATTCTGGCTGACCAATAATTATACTATCTGCTTTCGCATAATTCATTTTATTTAAAATTGGCTTCCATTTAATATTTGGAGTAATAGCATCTAATCCTGAGATAGCCATTTTATTATAGTTTTTGTAAGAGTCACGCAAATCCTCCAGTTTTCTAAAATTACCAGCCAAAAATTTCTCTATCTCATAAACTGCATTTGCTGATTTTCTCGCTGTAGGCTCATCTTCTCCAGAAAGCTTAAACATCATGGGTAAATGGTGATTCACATAATCTTCTCTAATTTTTGTAGTATTGGGGTCAGCGTTGAAATAATAATCTCGGTTTGGTAAGCCTAAGCCAGTTTGATTAAGCTTCAACATCATTTTGTCGCTGTTCTTATTATCTTGAGATACGTAAACTCCAAAAATACTTTCAGAACCAATTTTAGTAAGATAGGCTAAAGTGTTTAAAATGTCTTGAGGAGTTTTTATAGCAGCAATACTGTCTAGCTGAGGCTTAATGGCTTTAATTCCCAACTTCTCAATAGCTAAAGAATCCATTCCACTTTTATAGAAATCACCAATTTTCTGAGTGTTGCTACCCTTAACGGCATTGGCTTTCATGGCATCCTCATTTATTTTTTTAAGCCTGTCACTAATCTCGTTCTCCACAAAATCTCCAATTCCCCAAGAAGAGTAAGCTTCAGGAATTGGATTATTTTTAATCCAGTTACCATTGGCATATTTAAAAAAGTCATCCCCGGGATTTGCTGTGCTATCAACATTTCTAAGAACAATGTCATTGGCACTATAATCCTTTTTAGCATTTGAGCAAGCTGAAAGTGCTAAAACACCTAATAGGAAAATACTTTTAATGGAATTATAAATCACCTTACTCATTTCTAATTGATTTAAACCAAATTTACTTTTATAGATTAAAGATAAAACTTTGTAAAGCATTTATTATAAAATGAAAAAGCCAGTTAGAAATTTCTAACTGGCTATATGCAAAACTAAATAAGTAAAATATTTTCTATTGGGCAGTGGCTGGGCTGGCATTAAGGCCTAAACTTGTTTTCACACTTAAATCTACGCTTAAACCGCTTTGCAAAACATAATCCATTCTCACACGTACCGTTCCTGATTTTACAAAATCGTCTAAAAACTTACTATTGTCAATATCCAGCACCAAAGCATTCCCTACGGAAGGAGCAATATCAGTTCTGGAAGCTACCAAAACCTCTTTAGAACCACTTAAAAGATAAACTTTTATAGATTTGAAAACTCCTAAATTCTGATTGGAAGGACTCATAGCATCAATTTTAGCGGTAGACATTCTTACCTGGCTAATCTGGTCCGTATTGGAGCCACTTCCTGTGAAGATTTCATCAAAACTACTGGCAGAGCTGGTTGCAGAAAATGTTTTACCTGTTTGTGAAGATGCAGGAACAATTAAAGTGGCAGTATAAGGAAAAGTAGATTTAACGATAGATTGCAAAGTAGCGCAACTACTCGCAAAAATGGTAAGGGCAAATAACCCCAATGCTAATTTTTTCATAATGTTGGTTTTTGTGCTTTAAAGACAAAGATTAATCCAAAAAGATTTTTAATAAGGAAGAAGATAAAAAATCCAAATAAAATCCTCAAAAAAACTTTTCAATTCCTATCTTTGCATCCCGAACAAGCATTCGGGATTTTCATATAAAACGCGTAAAATCCCATAAACTTACGCCATGCCAAAAAATAACTCCATCAAGTCAGTTTTAATCATCGGTTCAGGTCCTATTATTATTGGCCAAGCCTGTGAATTTGATTATGCCGGTTCTCAGGCTTCCCTGTCTTTAAAGGAAGAGGGGATTGAAGTTTCCATCATCAATTCCAATCCGGCAACCATCATGACCGATAAAGTGATTGCAGATCATATTTATCTAAAGCCATTGACTGTTGCTTCTTTAGAAGAAATTTTGCAGGAACGCAAAATTGACGCAGTATTGCCTACTATGGGCGGCCAAACAGCTTTAAACCTAGCCATAGAGGCAGAGGAAAGAGGTATTTGGGAAAAATACGGTGTAAAAATCATTGGTGTTGATACTGCGGCAATAGAGAAAACCGAAAATCGCGAAGAGTTTAGAAAGCTGATGGTAGAAATTGGTATTGGTGTAGCCAAATCAAAAATTGCCAATTCCTTTTTAGAAGGTAAAGAAGCTGCACAGTTAATAGGTTTTCCATTAGTGATTCGCCCATCATATACACTTGGTGGTTATGGAGGCGGTTTTGTTCATAAAAAGGAAGATTTTGACGCCGCTCTTTCTCACGGCTTACAAGCTTCTCCAACTCACGAAGTATTGGTGGAACAGGCCGTTTTAGGATGGAAAGAATATGAACTAGAACTTTTAAGAGACAATAAAGACAATGTGATCATTATTTGCTCTATTGAGAATTTTGATCCCATGGGAATCCATACCGGAGATTCCATTACTGTTGCACCTGCCATGACGCTTTCTGACCGTTGCTACCAGGATATGCGTAATCAAGCCATCAAAATGATGCGGGCAATTGGTAATTTTGCCGGAGGATGTAACGTACAATTCTCCGTAAATCCAGCAGATGAAAAAATTATTGCGATTGAAATTAACCCTAGGGTTTCCCGCTCTTCGGCTTTAGCTTCAAAAGCGACAGGTTATCCAATTGCAAAAATTGCCGCTAAACTGGCCATAGGTTATAATTTAGATGAATTAGAAAATCAAATCACTAAAACTACCTCCGCATATTTTGAGCCTGCAATAGATTATGTCATCGTAAAAATTCCACGTTGGAATTTCGATAAATTTAAAGGAGCGAATACCGAACTGGGCTTGCAGATGAAATCTGTAGGTGAAGTGATGGGAATTGGACGTTCCTTCATTGAAGCTTTGCAGAAAGCCTGTCAGTCTTTAGAGATCGGCAGGGCAGGTTTAGGATCAGATGGGAAGCAGAACAGAAATATTGAAGATATTATGCACAAGCTGGAGCACCCAAGTTGGGACCGCTTGTTTGCCATAAAAGATGCCTTAAGAATGGGTGTTCCAGTAGAATCAATCCGTAAAGTAACCAAGATTGACAAATGGTTCCTTAACCAGATTCAGGATTTGGATACCATGGAACAAGAGCTGAAACGTTATTCTTTAAATAACATTCCAAAAGATTTTTTCCTCACCATTAAGCAAAAAGGATTTTCTGATGTGCAGATTGCTTGGGTTTTAGGAAATGTGACCGAAGATGAAGTTTACGAAAGAAGAAAAGAGTTAGGCTTACGCCGAGTATATAAAATGGTGGATACCTGCGCTGCGGAGTTTCCAGCCAAAACGCCTTATTTCTATTCCACTTATGAGGGAGAAAATGAGTCGATTCCATCAAATAAAAAGAAAATTATTGTTTTGGGCTCTGGCCCGAATAGAATTGGGCAAGGTATAGAGTTTGATTATTCTTGTGTTCATGGCTTAATAGCCGCACATGAGGAAGGTTACGAATCCATTATGGTGAACTGTAACCCAGAAACGGTTTCTACCGATTTCAACATGGCAGATAAGCTATATTTTGAGCCAGTTTTTTGGGAACATGTAAGAGAAATTATTGACTTAGAGCAACCAGAAGGTGTGATTGTGCAACTCGGCGGACAAACCGCATTAAAAATGGCCGAAAAACTTCATGAGAAAGGCATCAAAATTATAGGGACTTCTTATGAGAACATGGACATTGCCGAAGACCGCGGCCGTTTCTCTGATCTGTTAAAAGAGCTTAAAATTCCTTATCCTAAATACGGAGTTGCCGAAGATGCGGAAGAAGCCATTAAAGTGGCGCAAGAAGTTGGTTATCCGGTTCTGGTTCGTCCTTCTTACGTATTGGGCGGACAAGGAATGAGCATTGTGATTAACGATGAAGATCTTGAAAAAGCAGTGGTGAAATTATTGGGAGACCTTCCTGGAAACCGTGTACTGATTGACCATTTTTTAGATAGGGCAGAAGAAGCAGAATCTGACGCTATTTTTGATGGTGATGACGTTCACATCATTGGTTTAATGGAACACATTGAGCCAGCCGGGATTCACTCTGGAGATTCCAGTGCAGTTTTGCCTCCTTTCAACCTTTCTGCAAATGTAATTGCCAAAATGGAAGAGTATACCGATAAAATCGCAAGAGCTTTAGATATCCGCGGACTGATGAATATGCAGTTTGCGATAAAGAATGAAGAAGTTTATGTAATTGAAGCCAATCCAAGAGCATCTAGAACAGTTCCATTCATTGCAAAGGCTTATGATGTTCCTTACATCAACATTGCTACAAAAGTAATGTTAGGGACTAAGAAACTGAAAGATTTTACCATTGAAAGAAAGTTGAAAGGTTATGCCATTAAAGAACCGGTTTTCTCACACCATAAATTCCCAGAAATTCAGAAGGAATTAGGTCCAGAAATGAAATCAACTGGCGAAGCCATCCGTTTCATTAAAGATTTGGAAGACCCGCATTTCATTAACCTTTACAAAGAGAAATCAATGTATTTGAGCAAGTAGATATAAGCCTCGGCTTATATTGTCAATAAAATAACAACCTCCATGGTCTGTGGCTTCACAGACCATTTTTTTTAATTTCTTTTCCTCAATATTTTTTTTCGTTCTGTAACAACACATACCGATTATTAAAAGTTTATGATACTAATAAGAATGCTTTTATAAACCCTTCTAGTTGGTTGAGTTTTTTAAATATAATTCACAATTTTTATATATATTTATTTCGTGACTTATAGAATAAAGGTTTTATTATCAGCATTAGCCTCAGTTTTTCTATTTATAATAATTTATTTTGTTCTTCCTAAGGGGGATAGAATTATTATTAATTTTATAACTATTATTGGAGTTATACTTTCACTCTTAGGAATATTAATCGCATATTTTCAGATTTTATCAGTAAAAAATGTTGCGATTGAAACTCAAAATAGGATAAAGGAAAATATTATTCAAAATAATAAAATCCTCACTTTATCTGATCTTTCTAGAAAAGCGGCTATGATTGATGAAATATTAGGCTATTTGCGTAATGATAAAATAGATCTTTGCATTTTAAGAATGAAAGACTTGAAAATTTTAATAAACAATTTAAAAAATCAAGAACAATATTATTCGTTAGTATCGAAAAAGCAGTTTAGAGAGATTTTTGAAAACTTTAATATTGATTTGTATAACTTTCAAACGTGTCATTTAGAGAACAAAAAAAAGATGGATATGGCAGTTGTAATAAAAAATTTTGAAAATTTATCTACACTATTTTTAGATCTCGAAATCAAACTTAAAACCCCTGAATTATGATACCTGAAAAACTTGCAAAGTTAATTGAGTTATTAACAGAGAAGACAAAAAATAAAAAAGCAATTTGGAGTAAGGGCAGTGGTGATAGTCAGTTTAAAATTTCTGTTGCTGAAGGAATTGCTGTGACTATATCTTCCTGGACAGACAATTGGAATGATCATTTTGAGGTTTTAGTTTTCAACAGCAATGGAAATATTATTCAAAGATTCGTAACTGATAATAATAGTACAAGTAAAGATTATCAATTATTGGCAACTTTTCATGGAGTTGCTAGTGATCAATATTATAAAGTGGATGAAACTATGGATGCTCTACTTAGTTCAGTAAATAGTGATGAAGTAATCGGAAATATTGAGAAGTTAGATAAAGCACCGGAAGAAGATGATCTTCCTTTTTAATTTAGGAATGAAATATTTTATAAAAAGATTAATTTTAAAAAAATCAACTCTTCTCTTAAATCTTAGAAATATCAATCTTTAAGAATTGCAGGTGCACATTTCCAAAGTATGAGTTTATATAAAACGTTCAAACTTCTCGAACAACTGTAATTGATCCTCAAAAACAATAATCAGCAGTAATTTCCATTAAATAATCAAACAGGATTTTTAAGGAAAATCTAGCTTTTCTATCCATTTCATCTGTTTTCACAGACCATTTTTTTGTTCAGTGAGGACAAAGGCTGAGGAGAAATTATCGCTTTTAAAAAACAAATCTGCCATCAGAGTAATTCTTTTCAGCATCAATCAGAAAATTAAATTTTCGTTTATTTTAAAAGGAAGCATCACAACATGTTAGCTTTTTTATCCCCTTTGTAACAAAACTTTCAAATTTCCATCCTATTAAAAAATAGGTTAGCTAAATGGAGAAAGAACAAATCATCAGTGTAAATCAGCTCAGTTATTCTTTCGGAGAACAAAAAGTTTTGGATCACATTACTTTAAATGTACCCAAAGGAAGCATTTATGGTTTCCTAGGTCCAAATGGTTCTGGAAAAACAACTACCATCAAGCTTTTGCTTAATCTTTTAAAGAATAACAATACCAATATTCAGTTATTTGGAAAAGAACTGAACAGTAACCGAGAAGAAATTTTAAAAGGAATCGGTTCTTTAATTGAAGCACCTGCTCTATATCATCACCTTTCTGGGTTTGATAATTTGAAAGCTAAAGCTATCATTTTAGGGATTGATAACCAGCGTATCCATGATATTTTAAAGATTGTTGGTTTAACAGATGCCGCCAAAAAGAAGGCAGGAAAATATTCTTTGGGGATGAAACAGCGATTAGGCATTGGGCTGGCATTATTGAGCGACCCAGAACTATTAATTTTAGACGAACCTACCAATGGTTTAGACCCCAACGGAATCATAGAGATTAGAAACCTTATCAAAAAACTTTCCTCAGAACATCAGAAAACAATTTTTATCTCCAGCCATTTATTGGCGGAGGTAGAAAGAATAGCTACCCATGTAGGTATTCTGTACAAAGGAAAATTGAATTTTGAAGGGAGTATAGAAGAATTGCAAAGTTTAAAAACTGCTGATATTTGTATTGAAACCAATAATAACGAAACCGCAGTTGATTTGCTAACTGTGAGCCATAAAGTCATCAGTCTGAATAATCAGTTGCGTGTACCTTTTGAAAGTCAGCAACAGATTGCTAAGATCAACAAAACATTAGTGAATAATGGTTTTGAAGTGTACAGCATTTATAAAGAAAAGAAAGATTTAGAATCCATATTCCTAGACATTACTCAAACTGCATAATATGAAAACATTTTTTCTTTCACTCCGCTCAGAATATTTTAAATCAAGAAATACCCTGTCTTTTTGGGGAGCCATTATTCTTCCTACTGCCTTATGTTTTTTGGTTTTTCTAGGTTTTTATTTAAAAACGGAAGACATTGTATCAAGGTTTAAAGGTGTACCGGCTAATGGCAATTTAATATGGTCACAATATATTGGCGCCATTATGGGTCCAATGGGGACATTATTATTGCCCGTTTATCTCATTTTTATGACTTATTCTGTAAATAGTATAGAGCACAAGGCGGAGACTTGGAAATCGCTCTTCTCTTTACCGATACCAAAAACAACCGTGTATTTTAGTAAAGCTTTATACACTCTTTTATTGGTGTTAATCAGTATGGTGCTGTTTGTGAGCTTATCCTTAGGTTTAGGCTTATTATTGGGGAAATTAAGCCCACAACTTAACATGATGGATGCGGATGTATCAAAAATCAGTAAAGATTTGTTACAGGTTTATGTGAAACTTTATATTGCTTCATTTGGAATTATAGCCGTTCAATTCCTTTTTAGTTTAATCTGGCAAGATTTTATGAAACCAATGGGATTAGGATTTGTACTTTTGGTAGCCTCACTTATTGCATTTCAATGGGAGTATAGCTATTTGTCTCCATTTGCTTTGCCAATAAGATCAATTATGGAAGGTAAAAAAGAACTGGTATTTTTCACCAAAGAATTATGGATCAGTTTGGCTTATGCTGCAGGCTTTTTTACTCTCGGATATTTCATTGTTACCAAAAGAAGCGTGAAATAGCTAGTCATTAGCATTAAGAACAAATGTCTATCTTAACTATCTGATGGAAACGCAGCAACAAAAAGGAATTATATTATTTGATGGAGTTTGCAACTTGTGCAATAGCTTTGTGCAAAAAGTGATTGCAGCAGATCTTCATGATTATTTCCGCTTTGCTTCTCTACAGTCAGAAGTAGCGATAGCACTTTTAAAAAACCACCCCGAGTTTAAAGATTTAAAGACTATTATTTTTATCGATAAAGATAAAATTTACACGCGTTCAACTGCGGCTTTGAAAATTGCTAAGCATTTAAAAGGTGCTTGGCCTTTGCTTCAAACAGGTTATGTGCTCCCTGCTTTTCTCAGAGATGGGATTTATAATTTTATTGCTAAAAACCGTTACCGTTGGTTTGGAAAAAAGGATGCTTGTATGATACCCTCTCCAGCACTAAAACAAAAATTTCTTTAGGTTAAATTCACATTATAGAAACCCACTTCTATTGGTTAAGCTGCCTTACTTAACCGGTTTTGGAAAAACAATGGAACTTTCATGTCCTTCTGCATCAACTGATTGTAGTCCAAAGAAATAATTATCTTTTGAATACGGCAATGTAATTTGGGTATCAGTCACATAAATTTTCTTTTCCCAGTAAGGAGCTGTCGTTTCACGCATTAATACATAATAACCAGCAGGCTTAGCACTTTTTGGTGCTTCCCATTTCAGCGTAGTATTGTTGGTTAAATCAGAAGTTACAATTCCACCTTGCTGTGGTTCGGCGGGTGCTTTTGCAATATTTGCCAATACCGCTAAATTCATTCTACATACTTTTTGGATGTAGGTATAATCTGCAAAATCAGGTAAATCTCCGTAATCTACTCCTTTTTCAACCCTAACATCCTGATGCTGTCTGTTAAAGTTTTCATTCATTTCGGTAAACCGTACTGCTGCAAAACCTTCCTGAGAAAATGCAGTATGGTCTCCTCCTCTAAGGTAACGGTCCCTTCTGTAAATCAATTTTACATCCAGTTGGTCAACATAACGTTCCGCAACTTCTTTTACATATCTGGCAAATTCACGGGCAGGGCTGTCATTTTCGCCACCTACAGAAATCCTTAAATTACCTTCTGCCTTAGTTTCTGTTACCGGTACGCCTTCACTAAATACCCTTACAGATCTGTTGTCCTTCAAATTTGTCTCACCACCGTAAGTATTCCCAACAATATCATTGGTAATCATAGCCACTACATTCCATTTTTCTTCTTTGGCTTTTTTAGCCAGATGTGTTGCGCCATATAATCCTTGCTCTTCGCCAACTGCGGCCACAAATATAATGGTAGCACTATATTGCTGCTTGCTCATCACTCTGGCCAATTCCATGGAAACAGCAGTTCCAGAGGCATCATCTACCGCACCAGGGGCTGTAGAAGTAGCGTCATTTGCACCAGAAGCCCTAGAATCATAATGGCCAGAAACAATAAATACCCTATCGTCTGTTGGGTCTGTCCCCGGTAAAGTAGCAACAACATTTTTTAAGATGGCGTCTTGGGTCACCCTTCTACCATCGGCAGGTTGAACAAAAGTGTCAAATGCTACTTTTAGTCTTCCTCCGCTTGCCACACTATATTTCTCAAATTCGCTTTTGATCCAGTTTCTGGCGGCACCAATTCCAGTAGTTTTACTCAAAGTATCACTTAACGTATGTCTTGTGCCAAAAGACACTAATTTTCTAACGGTTGCCTCTACATTTTTTTCAGAGACTTCCTCCACCATTTTTTTAATATCGGGGTCTTTTTTAATAATGGTAGTTTGGGCAGTAGCCTGATGAGCAATAAAAATAAATGCAATAAGTCTTAAAAATTTCATGTGTTTATTTATTTGGGCTTAAGAATTTCTAATTTCTTAAAATATAAGCAGTTGTAAGGTAACAAGTTTGTTAAAATAAGCATGCAATTGTTAAACAGCAAATGAATAAATTTGATTTACAAGTCTTAATCTCATAACATGAATAAAAAATTACTTCTCAGCGTTGCGATAACTTCATTTTTAGCATCAGCATCCTTTGCGCAGGATGTAACAGTTCAACAGAAAATAAATGAGGAAGGGATGAACCATTCTAAAGTAATGGAAACTGCTTTTTATCTAACAGATGTTTCTGGTCCAAGATTATCCAACTCGCCAGGTTTGGCAAGAGCCCAAGCATGGGCTGCACAACAAATGAAAGCCTATGGTTTACAAAATGTAAAGATAGAGCCTTGGGGAAAGTTTGGTAAAGGATGGGAAATTGAAAAATACTACGCCGCCATGACTGTGCCTTACTATCATAATATTATTGCTTCTCCCAAAGCGTGGACGCCAAGTACCAATGGTTTGGTGAAATCTGATATTGTTTTATTGAAAATAGATTCTCTTTCTGATTTAGATCAGTATAAAGGAAAATTAAAAGGAAAAATTGTTTTAAATGAAACCAGCAATGTTTTAGAAACTTCTTTCAAATCAGACGGGAGTAGATATACCGATGAAGAACTGGAAGCAATGACAAAGCCACAGGAAGCCAGAGCAGGAGGAGGCAGAGCACCTAGAGATGCCAGCTTTATGGAAACTAGAAGAAAAATGATGGAAGTGAGAAATCAGACTACCGCATTTTTAAAAGAAGAAGGTGTGGCATTGATTTTAACTTATGCCCGTGGCACACACGGTACTTTCTTCACCAGTAACGGCGCTTCTTATGCTGAAGATGCTCCTGCTGTTTTACCAGAAATGGAAATGGGATCTGAAGATTTTTTACGCTTGCAACGCTTGTTAAAAGCAGGAATTAAAGTAGAGTTTGAAGCAGATATTAAAACTAAATTTTTTGACAAAGATTTAACTGGTTACAATGTAGTTGGCGAAATTGTGGGTGCAGATCCTAAGCTGAAAGATGAAGTCATTATGATTGGCGGTCACTTAGATTCTTGGCATGCTGCAACCGGAGCAACTGATAACGCAGCAGGCTGTGCAGTAATGATGGAAGCCATGCGAATCTTAAAAACTAGTGGCATAAAACCTTCCCGTACAGTTAGGGTTGCTTTATGGTCATCAGAAGAACAAGGTCTTTTCGGTTCAAGAAATTATGTGTTAAATCATTTTGGTGATCCAAAAACAATGGTGTTAAAACCAGAGCAAAAGAAACTGGTTGCTTATTATAATTTAGATAACGGAACTGGAAAAATCAGGGGAATTTATTTACAAGGGAACGAAGCGGCAGGTCCAATGTTTACAGAATGGTTTAAACCATTTCACGATTTAGGAGCAACAACGGTTACCGTAAGAAACACAGGAGGAACAGATCATCAGTCTTTTGATGCCATAGGGATTCCCGGCTTTCAGTTTATACAGGACGGAATGGAATATGGAAATAGAACCCACCATAGTAATGAAGATACTTACGACCGTTTAAGCGAAGCGGATTTAAAACAGGCAGCAACAATTGTAGCTACTTTTGTTTACAATACTTCGGAAATGAAAACAGTTTTCCCAAGGAAAGAACTTCCAAAAGCACAAGTAGGAACAAATTAGTTTTAAGCTTTAAAAGCCATCTTCAATAATTTTGAGGATGGCTTTTTTGTTTTGGGCGTTTAACACGCTATCCGCTAATACAGCTTCTGGCCTTATTCACAGGCCGGTATCCGCTCCTATCGTTAATGCAGCCACATTTTTGTTTGCCACGAATTACACAAATATTCACTAATTTGAATTGGCTTATTCGGGAAATTAGTATTTAAACCTTAAAGCTCAAAACTCTGGTGACGATAAGGAATTTCAATTTCCCCATATCCTTCTTTTTGTAATTTGGTTTTGAAATTACTTTGAACGTCTATTTCGCCATGCACTAAAAATATTTTCTTGATTTTAATTTTATCCTGACAAGCTAAAAAATGTAATAAATCATACTGATCTCCATGCGCACTCATCGATTGTAAGGATGCTACTTTTGCGTTTACAGGATAATAATCTCCAAAAATAGAAACAGGGTTTACCCCATTTTTTAATCTACCTGCTAAAGAAGCAGGTTCAGCATATCCCACCATCAAAATAGTGCAATTTGGGTTTTCTATATTATTTTTGATATGGTGTTTAACTCGCCCTGCCTCTGCCATTCCGCTTGATGAAATAATCACCATTGGAGAATGATCATCATTTATAGCTTTGGATTCTTCAGTATCTTCAATAAAATGTAATCCTTTAAAATCGAAAGGATCATCATCAACTTTCATTATTTCCTGTACGCTATCATTAAAATTCCATGGGTGCGCTTTTACCACCAAAGTGGCTTTTTCAGATAGCGGACTATCAACATAATATTTTATATCTGGTAATTTGCCTTTTAGTTCCAAGTTGTTTAAAGAGTACAATAATTCCTGCGTTCTGCCTACACTAAAAGCCGGAATAATTACTTTTCCTTTTCTTTGAACGCAGGTTTCTTTTATGATCTGCAACAGTTTTTCTTCAGCAGGATTGGCATCTTCATGCAAACTATCTCCGTAAGTAGATTCAATTAAAATATAATCCGCCTGACGAAAGGATTCAGGTGCTTTTAAAATCAAATCTTTATAACGGCCAACATCTCCACTAAAAGAAATTTTAGTATTCTTGCCATCTTCTTCAATGTTTAAATGAACAGAGGCACTGCCTATAATATGTCCAGCATCTTTAAATAGTAAGGTAACGCCAGTTGTAATTTGATAAATTTCATTGTACTTCACCTTTTTAAAAAGGCTTAATGCGGTTAGCGCATCTTGATTTCTGTAAAGAGGTTCAAACAATGGTTTTCCTTGTTTTGCTCTTTTTTTATTTGTGTATTTTATGTCTGATTCTTGAATTTTGGCAGAATCCTTTAATAGAATCTTGCAAAGGTCATAAGTTGCTGGTGTTGAAATGATATTACCTTTAAATCCCTCTTTTACCAATCGTGGGATTAAACCAGAGTGATCTATATGCGCATGGGATAGTACCAAAAAATCAATAGACTTGGCATCAAAGCCAAAATCCCTATTCATTGTGTTTGTATCTGAACCCTGACCTTGGAACAAACCGCAATCTAATAAAATGCGTGTCCCGTTCTTTAATTCAATTAAATGCTTGCTGCCGGTAACTGTTTGGGCTGCGCCGTGAAAGGTAATTTTCATGTATAAAGGTTTACGTTCTAAATTAAACAAATATTTAGCCATAAGTAAAAAACTAAAAAAATAGTTGTAAAACTAAAATATTAGTTATATATTAGATTAATGAATTTTATTCGATTAAGAAATGGAAATTAAAGAACTAACAAGGGCAGAGGAACAAATAATGCAAGTGCTTTGGGATTTGGAGCAAGCATTTGTTAAAGAAGTTATTGAGCAATTACCTGATCCAAAACCAGCATATAATACAGTATCCACAATTATCAGGATTTTAGAGACTAAAGGTTTTATAGACCACACTGCTTTTGGGAAAAGCCATCAGTACCACCCCATTATCAGTAAAGACGAGTACAAAAGTTTTGCAACTGATAAACTGATGAACGGTTATTTTGAAAACTCGGTAGAAAGCATGTTTTCTTTCTTTGTGAAAAAGGAGAAAATTGATTTAGCGGAAGCTGACGAAATTATGAAACTGATTGAAAAACTTAAAAACAAATAGCTCATGAACTGGACAAGCTATCTTCTTCAGGTTAACCTGTATTTGGTATTGTTTTACACCTTTTATTGGCTGTTTTTGAAAAGAGAAACCTTTTTCAAATTGAACAGGATTTATCTGGTGGGCTCTGCTTTTTTCTCGGCATTGATCCCTTTAATGAAAACCGAATTTATGCAGTCGTTTTTTATTACCAAGGAAGTACAGCAGAACTGGACAAACCTAAATATCATCGTGACTGAAGGTTTTGCCGGTCCGTTAAAAGAAGATAGCCATTGGGCGCTTGGAGATTACCTCACTTTAATTTATTGTGTAATGGTATCCATATTACTGTTCAGGCTCATCTATCGCCTTATTCAAGTTTCCAGATTATTAAAAATCAATGAATCTTTTGAATCATTTTCATTTTTCAAAAAAATAAGGATTAGTAAAGATTTGCCACAGCAGGAAATTATTGAAAAACACGAGATGGCTCATGCCAAAGAATTCCATTCGGCAGACGTGATTTTTTTTGAGTTGCTGAGTATTATCAATTGGTTTAACCCTGTTGTTTATTTTTATAAAAGATCCGTAAAACACATTCATGAATTTATTGCAGACCGGCATGCCTTGGAAAACCAAATAGACAAAAGTGAATATGCGATGCTTCTTTTTAGTAAAAGCTTCGGGGTAAATCCGCATAGTTTAACCAATACATTTTTTAACCAATCTATCTTAAAAAAACGAATCGAAATGATGAACAAAAAACAATCAAAGAGAACCGCCATAGTTAAGTATAGCCTCTCCGTACCCTTATTTTTATTAGCGATGATCCTTTCATCTGCTAAAATAAGTGATAATAAGTCCTTAAATAAATTATCTGATGAAGTACAACCATCAAAAACAATAAGCGATATTTTTTTTCCAAGCACAACGGGTAATGAGCCGACTGATGATGAGAGTTTAACTGAATTTGAAGAATTGAATATCTATTTAGTCAAAACTTTGAAATATCCAAAAGTTGCTAAAGACAATAAGGAAATGGCTAGAGTAATTTTAAAATTTACTTTAGGCCAGGACCATAAAATAAATAATTTAGAATATTTGGGTAGTATCTCAACTGCATTTACTAATGAGGCTTTAAGAAGTATGAAGACTTTTGACAAAGTAATTGATGCTAAACCCGGAAAGTATTTCTATTATTTAGATTTTCTGATTAAAGGTGCTAAAATACCTAAAGAGTTTACAGGAAAATTTCCAAAAATTAAAAATTTGGCTGGTGAAATACTTATATCTGCTCATCCACAAACTGATGAAATCTATTTATTGAAGAATGTTACTTTCCAAAATGATAGGACAAACCAAGATACCACTGGCACACCAATTTTCAAAAAAGTAGAAGTTTATCCTTCATTTCCTGAAGGTTACAAAGCCTTTGGAGAATTTTTGGGAAACAATATCAACTATCCTGAAGAAGCAAGAAAAAATAATATTCAAGGAAAAGTTCTTTGCAGTTTTGTGGTGGAGAAGGATGGTACTTTGAGCAATATTAAAGTGTTAAAAGGAATAGGATCTGGTTGTAATGAAGAAGCGGTGAGGCTATTATCGTTATCACCAAAATGGATTCCCGGAAAGCAAGATGGAAAAGCAGTAAGAGTAAGTTTTAGTATTCCTATTCAGTTTGCTTTGAAAGCTAAAGGGAATAAGGTGGGTGCTATCAATAGCTCAAAAAAAGCACAAGAAATTTTCTCATTGGAAAAATCTGATAATGCTTCCCTAAAACTAATTGATCATACAAACGGAAATATGTTGACCTCAAATAAAATAGTATTTAATAGCAAAGAAGTGCCTTTGATATATTTGGATGGCAAAAAAATTGATCAAGAAAAATTAAACAGTATAGACACTAATACTATTGAGTCCATTAATGTGCTGAAAAAGGGCCCGCTTACTGAAAAGTATGGAAATAAAGGAAAAAATGGGGTATTAATTATTACTACCAAAGAAAAATAAATCATTAAAAGCAACTACGCAGAGAAGATCAGCATTTTTTGATGCTGATCTTTTTTGTTTTACTCCCCAACCTGAGCAGTTACCTGTCCTGGTTTTCCAATAATTTTATAACTTCCTTCTCCTTTTAAAATAGCCGCTAACATAGATTTATTGTTGATGAGGTCAGCTGCTTTTTTTAACTCTAAATCATACTGGAAAGCCTGTTCTGCTTTGCCTTTTTCAAAATAATAGCGTTGCGCAATTTCGCTCTCTAAAATTCTTTTAATCTCTGGCTTAAAATTATTAAGGTCGTTCTTCTTGCTGGTGCTCAATTTTGTTTTTAGACTTTCGTACTCAGTTTTAATCTCTTCAAACTTTTTATCCTTTTCAGCATCAGTTTTAAGTTCTTGGATTGTTCTTTCTGTAGCAGTTTCATAATTATAATCCTTATTACTCAGGTAACTCACAAAAGCCTGATATTCGGCATCACTCAATTTAAAGTCTTTTGGAGGTGCAATAGTTGCGTGGTTCTTTACAAATTCGGTAGCATAATCAAATATGTAATATTTACCTACCAATACTTGTGTAATCTGATGGTATTTGTAAGGGTCAATAAAAAAATCAGGGAAAATTCCGCTACCGTCATAAACAGAACGACCTGCTTTAGTTTTATAAATGGTCATTAGAGAATCGGCAACCCTATCTACCGAACCATCCTCATTTCTATGGGTATAATCTAAAGCCTGAATACATCTGCCAGAAGGCGTATAATATTTAGCCACCGTAATCTTCACCAAACTGTTGTAAGGCAAGTTAAACGTTTGTTGAACCAGTCCTTTCCCAAAACTCCGTTGCCCAACAATTACTGCCCTATCTAAATCTTGTAAGGAGCCAGCAACAATTTCTGATGCAGAAGCAGAACGGCTGTTTACTAGAACAATCAGCGGCACATTAGCAGCTAAAGGGCTCATAAAAGTTTTGTAAGTAATTGTTTTTTCAGGATTTTTTCCTTTTTGGATCACCACTTCCACGTCTCTATCTACAAAAAGGTTCACAATTTTCACGGCTTCCTGCAAAATACCACCTCCGTTAAAACGTAAATCTAAAACTACACCAGCAGGGTTGTTTTTTTGAATGTCTATTAAAGCTTCTCTCACTTCCTGTGCGGAGTTTTCTAAAAATTTATCTAGTTTAATGTAGCCAATATTGCCTTCAACTATGCCGTGATAACTCACATTGGGCTGACTGATTTCTGCTCTTTTTAATTCCTTTTCAATGGTTTTTCCATAACGCTCAACCACAATTTTTAATGGAGTTTCTTTAGGGCCTTTTAATAGCTGACTTACCTGTTCGTTACTTTTTCCTTTTAAAACCTCGCCATTGATAGAAATCACCTCATCACCGGCTTTAATATCCGCTTTCTGAGCGGGATACCCTTCAAAAGGATCAGAAATAAAAACCCTTCCATCTCTATGGATCACGCCCGCCCCAATACCGCCGTATTGGGTGCTGATATACTTCATTTTGTAATCCTCAATTTCAGATTCAGGAACAAACTCAGTATAAGGATCCAAATTTTCTAACATGGCATCAATGCCGGTCTTCATCAATTTAGAGGTATTTACTTCATCCACATAATTGATATTCAATTCTTTATATACAGATGCGAAAATATCTAGGTTTTTAGAAATCTGGAACAGGTCTTCACGGAAAGAAAAAGTAAGTAAAGCAAAAGTGATTAAACCAATACTCAGACTTAATTTCTTATAGGTCTTCAAAAAATTCATAAACTACATTTTAAATAAATGTACAAAATAGATAGATCATTGATGAAAGAAACAAAAAAGGCCTTTTGTGAAGGCCTATATCTTGTTGGGTTTAACCGGTATTTAAAGACGGTTATTTTCGATATTTAGCAATCCTTTTTTAAGGGTAAATACCACATATTCTCTTTTTCTTTTTAAGCGCTCTTGCAAATGGGTGATCAGTTTTTCCTCTTGTCCAGCTTCAAAAACTAAGTCTTCATCACTTAAATGATTGTACTTTCTTTGTAGTTTTATTTTTAACCGGTCCCAGTTTTGGGTGCTGATGTTAATTTCTGCCATGATATTTATTTAGCACAAAAATAGCACATTGAATTTGAAATGAAAAATTAATGCTTTAAACAAATGGCTATTTATTATCAATGGGTGTTTTACGTAGTTCAACAGGGCTACTTTTCTTCTTTCTGGCTCTAAGATTAAGCACTTCTACCAGTACAGAAAACGCCATCGCAAAATAAATGTATCCTTTTGGGATATGTTGTTCAAAGCCTTCGGCCAATAGGGAAACCCCAATCAATAACAAAAAGGAAAGTGCCAACATTTTTACGGTAGGGTGGTTATTCACGAAATTTGAAATTGCTGAAGAGGAGAACATCATGACAATAACCGCAATAATTACTGCCGCAATCATCACCCAAATTTCATCTGCCATACCAACAGCTGTAATTACAGAGTCAAGCGAGAAAACGATGTCTAATAATAATATCTGAAAAATAACCCCGCTAAAAGAGTAAACTTTTTTCTTTAAACTTTGGTCTTCCTCTTCGCCCTCTAATTTCTCATGAATCTCGTGAGTACTTTTATAAATTAAAAATAATCCTCCAATAATCAATATGAGATCTCTGCCGCTAATGGCTAACTTGTCTAATAAATCACCACTTTCTAACCCAACCCAATCGCCCATATTAAATATTGGAGCTGTTAATGTCATGATCCAATTTAAAGAAAGCAATAAAAGTACACGGGTGATCATCGCCAAGCCTAAGCCTACTCTGCGCCCTTTGGCTTGCTGCTCTTCTGGAAGCTTGCCAGATAGAATAGAGATGAAAACAATGTTGTCAATACCTAAAACAATTTCAAGTACGGTAAGCGTTAAAAGAGAGATCCAAATCTCGGGGTTACTAATCCAATCCATGTAAAAATTTTTATAAAAATATAAAAAGGATGCCAATTCAATATTAAAAACATTTATTTATCATGAAAAGCTTTTGTTTAATTGTATGGTTAATTCTATATTGAAGCTATATTATTGATTCATTGCGAAAGAACAGCTTAATAAGAAGCTTTGAATTATGAGCTCTTTTTGAAAAAAACCTTTACACCTTAATTATTTTTCCTAAATTTGCAGGCTTAATTGTCGAACTTTGAAAGCGCTAAAGCAATATTCAATTCCCTTTACGGGATTAAAGAATGGGCAGCATCAATTTAACTATGATGTTGATTTCCATTTCTTCAATGAATTTGAATATTCTTTGGTGAAAAACGGTTTGTTAAAAGTTGATTTGGTGTTGGATAAACAGGAAACCATGATGGTGCTTGAATTCCATATCCAAGGGAGCATTTTCCTGAGTTGTGACAAGTGTTTAGCTGATTTTCCATATCAGTTAGATACAAAAGACAGGCTTATTGCTAAGTTCTCAGATATTGAGGAAGAATTAGATAGCGAAGAGGTGGTGATATTGACAAAGAATGAAAATGAAATTGATGTATCTCCATTTATTTATGAGATGATCAATCTGGCTGCTCCTTACATCAATTTGTGTGAAGACCCAGGAAATATGGATTCTTGTGATCAGGAAATGCTGGCAAAAGTGGCCGAACTTTCTGAAGGACAAGAGGAGAAAATTGAAAAGAGTGATCCCCGCTGGGATATTTTAAAGAACATTAGGAAAAATTAAAAATAGGAAAAAATGGCACATCCAAAACGAAAAATCTCCAAATCAAGAAGAGATAAAAGAAGAACTCACTATAAAGCTACAGCTCCATCATTATGGATTGATAAAGAAACTGGTGCAGTTCACTTGCCACACAGAGCTTATAATGTAGATGGTAACCTTTACTTTAAGGGGAAATTAATTATAGAAAATACTTCTATATCTTAAAGAAGATACACATGAATAACCCTTGTGTTAGTGTTTCACAATCAAACCTGAAAAACTTGCACAAGGGTTCTTTATTGTCTTATATTAGCAAAAAGCAAAAGCTTAAAGGTTTATTCTTTAGTAAGAGCGATTACTTATCTCAATAATCTCAATGAAAATTGGCTTAGATATTATGGGTGGCGATTATGCTCCTAACGCAACAGTTTTAGGAGCAATAGCAGCACAGGAACATCTTTCAGAAAATCAGCATTTAGTACTTATAGGGGATAAGGAAATAATTCTTCCCATTCTTAAGGATAAGAATTTCAATCCAGACCATTTCCAATACATCCACACTACAGAAGTGATTGGTATGGGAGAACACCCAACCAAGGCCATCGTCCAAAAACCAAATTCGAGCATATCCGTCGGTTTCAACCTTTTAAAAGAGGGAAAAATTGATTCTTTTGCATCTGCAGGGAATACCGGTGCTATGCTGGTAGGCTCTTTGTTTAGTGTAAAAGGAATTCCAGGTGTGTCAAGGCCAGCAATTTCTACCATCATTCCAAAAGTTAAGGGAGGTTTCGGGATTTTGCTTGACGCAGGTGCCAATGCAGATTGTAAACCCGAGAACTTAATTCAGTTTGGGATTTTAGGAAGTTTATACGCAAAGCATGTTTATGGAATAGAATCGCCAAAAGTAGGTTTGATGAATATTGGTGAAGAGGAAGAAAAGGGAAATTTATTAACAATGTCTACTTTTCCTTTATTAAAGGAACACGCTTCCATCAATTTTATTGGAAATATAGAAGGAAGAGACTTGTTTAACGATAAAGCTGATGTAATGGTTTGTGACGGGTTTACAGGAAATGTAGTGCTAAAGCTTGCCGAATCCTTTTATGTTCTAACCTTGAAAAAAGGGTTAAAAGATGAATTTTTTGATAGATTTAATTACGAGCAATATGGAGGTAGCCCAATTTTAGGGGTAAATGCTCCAGTAATCATTGGTCACGGGATATCTAGTCCTGAGGCCATTAAGAATATGGTTCTATTGTCTAAAGACATGGTTGAAACCAAGATAATTGAAAAGTTTAAGAAAGCTTTCAATTCATAACGCACCTAAATTATGAGTAAGATTCATGCTGCAATTACTGCTGTAAATGGTTATGTTCCTGATTATATTTTGACCAATCAGGAATTGGAAACCATGGTTGATACCAACGATGAATGGATTACCAGCAGAACAGGAATAAAAGAGAGAAGAATATTAAAAGGAGAAGGATTAGGCGTAAGTGATATGGCTGTTCCAGCTGTAGAGGGTTTGCTGAAAAAAAGAGGAATTGGTGCCGAAGAAATAGATTTAATCATTTTCTGCACTTCTACTCCCGATATGCCTTTCCCTGCATCAGCGAATATTTTAGCAGATAAAATTGGAGCGAAAAATGCCTGGGGTTATGATTTGCAGGCTGCCTGTTCAGGATTTTTATACGGGCTGGCAACTGCTTCGCAGTTCATTGAAACTGGAAAACATAAAAAAGTATTGGTAGTAGGAGGAGATAAAATGTCGTCCATCATTAATTATCAAGATAGGGTAACTTGTATTATTTTTGGAGATGGCTGTGGTGCGGCATTATTAGAACCCAATACTGAAGGATACGGAGTGATAGATTCTATTCTAAAAAGTGACGGTTCGGGTAAGATTTATCTTCACCAAAAAGCTGGCGGTTCTATGAAACCTGCTTCTCATGCCACAGTAGATGCCAATGAACATTCCGTTTTTCAAGAAGGGCAAGCAGTATTTAAATTCGCGGTAACCAATATGGCAGATGTTGCTGCCGAAATAATGGTGAAGAACGATTTAACATCAGAAGATGTAACATGGTTAGTTCCACATCAAGCCAATAAAAGAATTATTGATGCCACTGCCAATAGAATGGGAATAGGATCAGAAAAGGTGATGATCAACATTGAAAAGTATGGAAATACTACCAATGGAACTTTACCTTTATGTTTATGGGAATGGGAAAGTAAGTTAAAAAAAGGTGATAATCTTATTTTAGCAGCATTTGGAGGTGGATTTACGTGGGGGTCTATTTATTTAAAATGGGCATATTAAGCAATTTGTATTTATTTATAATTGCTATATTAGATTTCTAAATTATTCACAATAAAAACCAATTGAATGGGAATGGATATTAAGCAAATTCAAGATCTGATTAAATTTGTATCAAAGTCAGGCGTGAATGAAGTGTCAATAGAAGAAAAAGATTTTAAAATCACAATAAAAACTACCCAGGAGCCAACATATGTTACTGCTTCTGTTCCTCAAACGTTAGTACCTCAACAAATTGCAACACCAGCAGTTGCTCCGGCAAGTCCAGCTGCAACACCAGCAGTTCCAGCTTCAGACGATTCTAATTATATCACCATAAAATCTCCAATGATCGGTACATTTTACCGTTCTTCAACGCCAGACAAACCTAGTTTTGTAAATGTTGGAGACGAAATTGTGGTTGGTCAGGTACTTTGTATCATTGAAGCGATGAAGCTTTTCAATGAAATTGAATCGGAAGTTTCTGGAAGGATTGTTAAAGTTTTGACAGACAATTCTCAGCCTGTAGAATACGATCAGCCTTTGTTTTTAGTAGAACCAGCATAAATCAATTTGACTTTAGTAAATGGGCCAATTTTTTAGTGAATTGGATAATCAACAAATCAACAAATCGTCAAATTGAATAACATGTTTAAAAAAATATTAATCGCAAATAGAGGAGAGATTGCACTACGTATTATCCGTACTTGTAAAGAGATGGGTATTAAAACGGTTGCAGTTTATTCAACAGCAGATAGAGAGAGCCTTCACGTTCGCTTTGCAGATGAAGCAGTTTGTATCGGTCCTCCTCCAAGTAAAGATTCTTATCTAAATATCCCAAATATTATTTCTGCAGCAGAATTAACCAATGCAGATGCCATTCATCCTGGTTATGGTTTTTTATCAGAAAACGCAAAGTTTTCAGCCATTTGTGCAGAATATGGGATAAAATTTATTGGAGCTACCGCAGATCAGATTAACGGTATGGGAGATAAAGCTTCTGCCAAAGACACCATGAAAGCTGCAGGTGTTCCAACTATTCCAGGTTCAGAAGGTTTATTAACCAGCGTAAAAGAAGGAATTGAAATCGCTAAAAAAATAGGTTACCCAGTAATTTTAAAAGCAACTGCAGGTGGTGGCGGACGAGGAATGCGTCAGGTTTGGAAAGATGAAGATTTTGAAGACGCCTGGAATTCTGCCCGTCAAGAATCAGCTGCTGCATTTGGAAACGATGGAATGTATTTGGAAAAATATATTGAAGATCCAAGGCATATTGAGATTCAGGTAATAGGTGATCAATTCGGAAAAGTTTGTCATTTATCAGAAAGAGATTGCTCTATTCAACGTAGGCACCAAAAACTAGTTGAAGAAGCACCTTCTCCATTTATGACTCCAGAATTGAGAAAAAAAATGGGAGATGCCGCTATTAAAGGCGCAACTGCTGTTAAATATGAAGGAGCCGGAACGGTAGAGTTTTTGGTTGATAAACATAGAAACTTCTATTTTATGGAGATGAATACCCGTATTCAGGTAGAGCATCCCGTTACGGAAGAAGTGATTAATTTTGATTTAATTAAGGAGCAGATTAAGGTAGCTTCCGGGATTCCTATTTCAGGAAAATCTTACGAACCTGAAATGTGTGCCATAGAATGTAGAATAAATGCCGAGGATCCTTACAATAATTTTAGGCCTTGCCCTGGTAGAATTACCCATTTCCATTCGCCCGGAGGGCATGGAGTAAGAGTAGATACTCACGTTTATGCTGGCTATAATATCCCGCCAAATTACGATAGTATGATTGCTAAGGTGATTTGTGTGGCGCAAACCAGAGAAGAGGCTTTAAGTACAATGGAAAGGGCATTGAGCGAATTTGTGATCGAGGGAATTAAAACAACTATTCCTTTCCATTTAAAATTACTTCAAGACCCTAATTTTAGAGCAGGAAACTTCACCACCAAATTCATGGAAACCTTTGATTTGGGAGTAGAAGAATAATGGAAAAACTTAAAACTAAAAATACCATTTTGACGTAATTCAAAATGGTATTTTTGTTTCCGATAATATAGCATGAGCACAGAAAGAAAAACAGATTTAGTAGAATCTATTAAGAGAAAAGGTAAAAGTATAGAAGCAGAGATGTCTTTCTTTGATCATTTGGCAGCGTTACGTTCCCATCTCATCAGGGCTTCCCTTGCCGTGATAGTATTTACAAGTATTTGTTTTTTTTATTATGATTTCCTTTTTGATACCATTATCATGGGGCCTCATAAACCTACCTTCTGGACCTATCGAATGATGTGTAAAGTTGGGGAGTATTTTAATATGGGACCTGGATTCTGTATTACCAACATTCCAGGAAAAATCATCAATACAGAAATGGCTGGTCAGTTTTCTTTGCAGATCAACTCTGCGTTAATGACGGGGGTTATTTTAGGTTTCCCTTATCTTTTGTGGGAAATTTGGAGATTTGTAAAACCAGCATTGAAAGATAATGAGCGCAAATCTGCCAGTGGCTTTGTATTTTATGCAAGTTTACTTTTTATCATTGGGCTTTTGTTCGGTTATTATATCGTGGCACCATTATCTGTTAATTTCTTGTCTAATTATTCTATCAGTCCGGATATTGAAAACACCATTACTATAGATTCTTATTTCTCTTCCGTTGCTACCCTAACTTTATGTACGGGTGCTGTTTTTGAGTTGCCAATTATCATCTATATTCTTTCCCGCTTAGGAATTATGACCCCAAAGTTCATGAGGGAAAAGAGAAGATATGCAGTCATTATTATTTTTATCATAGCCGCTATTGTAACGCCAACTCCAGATATTCCTACTATGCTAACGGTAAGTTTCCCGCTATTTTTATTGTATGAAATCAGTATTTCAGTTTCAAACAGGGTTCATAAAAAGAAATTAAAAGCCGAGAAGGAGTTTGCTAAAAGCTAAATTTTAAAGAAGATGATTTTGGGCGTTCGGGCGGGCTATCCGCTCATACCTGCCTGCCGGCTGGCAGGCTGCACAAGGCCTTATGCGCAAGCCGGTAGCCGCTACTATCCCTAAAGCATCAAAAAGCTAAAGTTTAATCACTACTTCAGTTTTTCATTGTTTTGATGTCTGGTAGCATCACGAATAGTTTTTTTATCGAGGTTTTTTGCCAATG
Source organism: Pelobium sp. (assembly GCA_039918235.1). Lineage (GTDB taxonomy): Bacteria > Bacteroidota > Bacteroidia > Sphingobacteriales > Sphingobacteriaceae > Pseudopedobacter. The sequence goes on along the minus strand of JBDSHZ010000161.1, from coordinate 8,059 downwards.
CATCTGTTAAATCAATGCCAGTTTGGTTGGCTAAACAAATTAAAACGAAGAGTACGTCGGCCATTTCATCAGCTAAATTCACTTCCTCATCAGATTTTTTAAAGGACTGTTCTCCATATTTGCGGGACATAATTCTGGCCACTTCACCAACTTCTTCCATTAAAATTGCGGTGTTTGTGAGTTCGTTAAAATAGCGGATGCCTGTTGTTTTGATCCAATTATCTACTGTTTCTTGGGCTTGTTGTATGGTCATATTTTTTATTTTTTAACACGGATTATAAGGATTTCACGGATTCTTACGAAATGATTTTTAACACAGATTATAAGGATTTCACAGATTCTTGATAGGATGGTAATTATCCCTTACAGGATTTAAAAAATAATTCTCTTCGTTTGTAAGGAAGCAGTTCCGAAATTGATGATTAAGCCAACACTAAGTCCGGATGCTTTTAAGTAATTAATGGTTTGTGCAATAAAAGGATTTATAATTTCTTTTGTGGATTTCAATTCAACAATGATCGTATCAAAAACCACAAAATCAGCAATAAAATGATGCTTTAGGATTATGCCTTCATAAATGACCTCATATTTTTTCTCTCTTATGAAAGTGATTCTTCTATTTAAAAATTCAACTTCCAGTGCATCCTGATAAATGGCTTCTTTATACCCACTTCCTAATGCACTGTGGATTTTCATGCAAGCACCAATAATTTCATAAGATTGATTTTGAAATAAAAGCTCAGACATATAATTAATGATTGGTTTTATAAAAATAGCATTAGATTTTTAATCTATAAAATACTTTTTTCAAATCATTCTGCAATTAAAATCCACAATGCTGTGTTTATTAATCTGTAAAATGCTTTTAATCCGTTTTTTAAATTATTATACAAATAAAACCCACAATTCTATGTTTAATAATCTGTGAAATCCTTATAATCTGTGTTAAAAAATCATTCCTTATTCTTACTATCTATCATTATCGTCACAGGCCCATCATTCACCAAACTCACTTTCATATCAGCACCAAAAACCCCAGTTTCAGTTTTTTTTCCAGTCAGTTTTTCCAATTCTGCAATCATTTTTTTATAGAGGGGAATGGCTTTCTCGGGTTTTGCTGCTTTTATAAATGAGGGTCTGTTTCCCTTTTTGGTTTGTGCAAATAAAGTGAATTGAGAGATCAATAAAATCCGTCCATTAATGTCTGCTAAAGACTTATTCATCAAATCATTCTCATCACTAAAAATCCGCATGTTTACAATTTTCTGAGCTAGCCAAACCAAATCTTCATCTGTATCTGCCTCTTCAATACCCAATAGCATCAAAAATCCTGTTTCAATTTCTCCAGTGATTTCTCCATTTACTTTACAGGAGGCTTCCGAAACTCTTTGTAGTACTGCTCTCATATTCAGTTAATAGTTTTTGTGTATTCAGTTAATAGTTTTCAGTTCTTGTGTATTCAGGTAATAGTTTTTGGTTTCCGGTTTTCAGTTCTTGACTCTTACACCTTAATATCTTAAATCTTCTTACCCTCTCGTGTCGTTCCCGAAATAAATACTTTGGTAACTGTCATATCTAGTTGGTTCTATTTTATCTTCTTCTAAAGCTTTCAAAACCGCACAGCCTGGTTCATTAATGTGAACACAATTGTTGAATCGGCATTGATTCATTAGCGCTCTCATCTCTGGAAAAAAATGTCCTAATTCATGAGGTTCGATATCAGTGATGCCCATTTCACGAATTCCTGGTGTGTCAATTAATTTTCCGCCAAAAGGCAATTCAAACAATTCGGCAAAAGTAGTGGTATGTTTACCCATTTCACTCCAATTAGAAATTTTGCCTGTTCTTAATTCCTTTCCGGGAATCAATCTATTGATCAAACTAGATTTGCCAACGCCAGAATGTCCAGAGAATAAAGTGGTTTTGTCTTTCAGTTTTTCCTCCAGCTCTTCTATATTTAACCCTTTCATCGCCGAAACAGCATAACATGGATAGCCAATACTTTCATACAAATCCATCCAGTTGGCTAAAATTTCCAAGCCTTCTTCACTAAATAGATCCAATTTATTGAACACTAAAATAGCTGGAACATCATAAGCTTCGGCAGTCACTAAAAAACGGTCTATAAAACCTAATGAAGTTCTTGGCGAAGCCAATGTAACCACCAAGCAAGCCAAGTCTAAATTGGCGCCGATAATTTGAACCTGCTTAGAAAGATTGATAGATTTACGGATGATGTAATTTCTGCGGTCATGTACATTAGAAATTACCGCGGTTTCTTGGTCAGGTTCTAATTCAAAATCAACACGGTCGCCTACCGCAACTGGATTGGTGCTTACCAAACCTTTCATCCTTAGTTTCCCTTTGATTCTGCACTCGTAATATTGTTGGTTATCTCCTAAAACGGTGTACCAACTGCCTGTAGATTTTATAACTAGTCCCTGCATCTTTGCTGTAAAGATAATTATTATGCTGAAACGTTGATGGATGGCTTAAGTATTGAAGTGGTATCCTTATTTTGTTTGCATTTCAATTCCGCTCAGTGTGATCATCAAAAAGAGGATATAAATTAAAACCTGTCCAAATAATTATCGGGAAAAGCCCAAATAAAATAATTGTAACAAAAAATTTGCTTTTAAAAATCTAAAGCTTAGTTTTGGTGTATCAATTACACAAAGACATGATTTTAACAACAACATATACTACAACAACCACAACGCTAATGCGTAGCGGAAGGTAGATATGTTCGAGATTCACATATTTGAGCGCCTTCCGATAAACGGAAGGCGCTTTTTTTATATATAGCTAAAAAATGAAAATTCTAAAATTCGGTGGAACATCCGTAGGTTCCGTAGAAGCATTAAAAGCCCTGATGGGCGTGATTAAAAGTGAATTGGACCAGAAAGAACCGGTAATTGTCGTGGTTTCGGCAATGAGTGGCGTGACCAATCAATTACTTAAAATGTCTGAAAATGCTGTTGAAGGCATTGATTTTATGTCTGAGTTGGCAGATCTAGAAAAAAGACATTTTGCTGTGGTCAAACAATTGGTTCCGCTGCAACAGCAAAATCAAGTGATTACAAAACTGAAGTTATACTTTCAGGAGCTGGAAGATATTTTACAGGGAATTACTGCTTTGCAGGAGTTGAGTGCCAAAACTAAAGACACTGTTTTGGGATTTGGAGAGAAGAGTTCGGCATTTATGATTAGTCGGATTTTGAGAAGCATCAATCCGCAAACCGAATTTTTAGATACCACTTCGATCATAAAAACCGACAGTAGTTTTGGGAATGCAAAGGTAGATTTTGGACAGACAAACTTATTGGTGCAAGATTATTTTGCGCATCACAAAGAAAATTTAGTGGTAGCTACAGGGTTTATAGCCAGCAATGCAGAAAATAAAATCACCACTTTGGGCAGAGGAGGAAGTGATTATACCGCAGCAATTTTTGGTGCGGCTTTAAACGTAAGCCAAATTGAAATATGGACTGACGTTAACGGAATGATGACTGCTGACCCCCGCAGAGTGAAAAAAGCTTTCTCTATGGAAGAACTTTCCTATACCGAAGCGATGGAACTTTCCTTTTTTGGAGCCAAGGTTATTTATCCACCTACCATGATTCCGGCTTTTTTAAAGAAGATCCCAATAGTGATTAAAAATACTTTTGAACCTGAATTTGCAGGCACTTTTATTAAGCATGATTTAAAACTTTCAACTACAACCATCAGAGGAATTTCTTCTGTTGATCACATCAGCATCATCAATATTGAAGGTAGCGGGATGGTAGGAAAGGCAGGTTTTAGTGGCCGTTTGTTCTCTCTACTTTCCCGTGAGCAGGTGAATGTAATTTTAATTACGCAGTCATCTTCAGAACATTCTATCACTTTTGCAGTGAATCCAGACGAAGCTTTAAAAGCGAAGATTTTGATTGAACAGGAGTTTGAGTTAGAATTAGGTGCTGGTAAACTGGAACCCGTGAAGATTGAAGCCAACCTTTCTATATTGGCAATTGTTGGCGAAAACATGAAGAAAACGCCAGGTATTTCTGGTAAGCTTTTTAATGCTTTAGGCAGAAATGGGGTGAATGTAGTAGCCATTGCGCAAGGTTCTTCAGAATACAATATCTCGGTCATTATTTACCATTCAGATTTATCTAAAGCTTTAAATGCCGTTCATGATGCTTTCTTCGCAGAGTTGCAAAAGACATTAAACGTATTTGTAGTTGGGGTAGGGAATATAGGTACAGAATTATTGAACCAAATAAAAGGACATGCAGCATTTTTAGCAAAAAATAACCTTATCAACATTAAAATATTGGGATTAATCAATACCAAAAAGATGTTGATATGTGCTGATGGAATAGATTTAGGAAATTGGAAGGAGCTATTGAATACTTCTAAAGAAGAAGCAAATCTGGAAGAGTTTGTACAACAGATGAAGCAATTGAATCTGCCAAACTGTGTCTTTATAGATAATACAGCCAGTCCTTATCCATCTAAATTTTATAAGGAAGCTTTTGAAGCAAACATCTCTGTGGTGACTTGTAATAAAATTGCCAATTCTGGAGATTACATTCAATTCGCTGATCTAAAAAATACGGCGCAAAAGCATGGTGTTGATTTTTATTATGAGACCAACGTGGGTGCAGGCTTGCCTATCATCAAAACTTTGAATGATTTGATAGTCAGTGGGGATAAAATTTCAAAAATTGAAGCCATTCTTTCGGGAACTATTTCTTTCATTTTTAATAATTTTAAAGGAGATGCCAATTTTCATGATGTAGTGAAGTTGGCTCAAGAAAAAGGATTTACAGAACCTGATCCAAGGGATGATTTAGGAGGTGTAGATTTTATGCGTAAAATGTTGATTTTGGCAAGAAATACGGGTTTAGAAATGGAAGCTAGCGATGTGAAATTGGGAGAAATCATACCAGAAAGTTGTGCTAAAGCACCTAGTGTTGCTGATTTTTATCAGGAGCTGAAAAATTCAAATGCATATTTTGAGCAGGTAAAAAAGGATGCTGAAAAAGCTGGAAAGGTTTTGCGATACATTGGGAAGCTAGAAAACGGGAAAGTGGAAATCAGTATGCAGGCGGTAGGTGCCAACCATCCTTTTCACGCTTTATCTGGAAGTGATAACATCATTGCTTTTACTACCGATAGGTACAATGAAACGCAGATGGTGGTGAAAGGACCGGGAGCAGGAGCAGCCGTAACCGCAGCGGGCGTATTTGCAGATTTAGTTAAAGTAGGGGCGAGTAAGGCTTAAAGCGAAAATCAAATTAATAAATAATGTAAGCAAGTCCTTCTCCTTTTGAGAAGGATTTAGGATGAGGCTAATTAATGGAATCAATAAAAGTTTTTGCACCAGCAACAGTCGCCAATGTAGTGTGTGGCTTCGATATTTTGGGTTTTGCTGTTAATGAACCAGGTGACGAGCTCATCATGGAAATGACAAGCAAACCCGGCGTAAATATTATTTCAATTGAAGGAGACGAAGGGAAATTACCTTTGGATCCCACTAAAAATACGGTGAGTGCAAGTGTGATCAGTCTGCTAAAAAAGCTGGAAAGAGAAGAGGTAGGCTTAAACATCAAACTGAAAAAGAAGATGCCAATGGGCAGTGGTTTGGGTTCAAGCTCTGCAAGTGCGGTTGCAGGTTTATTTGCTGCTAACGAGTTATTGGGGAAACCGCTTTCTAAAATGGAGTTATTGCCTTTCGCGATGGAAGGCGAAGCATTGGCTTGTGGTCATGGACATGCAGATAATGTTGCCCCAGCTTTATTTGGAGGTTTCACCCTGATAAAAAGTTATGAACCTTTAGAAGTGATTGCGCTTCCGGTGCCAAAATTATATTGCGCTTTGCTATATCCTCATGTGGATGTACCCACCAGGGATGCCCGTCAAATTATCCGTTCAAAGGTTTTATTAAAGGATGCGGTAACCCAGTGGGGAAATATTGCAGGTTTAATCAGTTCTCTTTATACTAAAGATTACGAATTATTAGGAAGATGTATGAAGGATGTGATCATTGAACCTATTCGGTCTATTCTGATCCCTGAATTTGATAAAATGAAAGAAATGGCGATGGGAAATGGTGCTTTAGGTTTCGGAATTTCCGGTTCTGGCCCAACGGTTTTCTCTTTGTTCAAATCTCCCGATCAAGCAAAAAAATCTTTGCAGGAGATGAAACAGATGCTGGCGAAACTCGGCATAGAAAGTAATATTTATTTATCAGAAATTAACGAAAACGGACCGATTGTTTTATAGACACAAGATTTAAGTATCAAGTATCAAGACGCTTATATTGTCTTGATACTTGATACTTACTACTCGATACTCAAAAGAATGAAATTATACTCCACCAAAAACCACCACTTATCAGTTGATTTTGAAACTGCGGTTTTCAATAGCCTTCCGGCTGATAAAGGTTTATATATGCCAACAGTTCTGCCTCAGCTAGATAAAGAGTTAATGATCAACTGGGACAAAAAATCTTTACCCGAAATTGCTTTTGATATCGCTTATGCACTATTGAAGGATGATATTTCTGCAGAAGATTTAAAAGCTATTATTGATGAGGCGGCTAATTTTGATGCGCCTTTGCATCAACTGGAAAAAGATGTTTTTGTATTGGAACTTTTCCACGGACCTTCTTTAGCATTTAAAGATTTTGGTGGCCGTTTTATGAGTAGGATTATGGCCCATTTTCTTAAAAAAGAACAGAAAGAGATACAGATTTTGGTTGCTACTTCCGGAGATACAGGCGGTGCGGTGGCATTGGGTTTTTTAAATGTTCCAGGAATTAAAGTGACCATTTTATATCCAAAAGGAAAGGTGAGCCCTATACAGGAATTACAGTTGACTACCAATGGAAATAACATTAAAGCCATTGCCATTGATGGAACTTTTGACGATTGTCAGGCTTTGGTGAAGCGGGCTTTTCATGATGAGGAATTGAATCAGAAACTGAATCTTACTTCTGCAAATTCCATCAATATCAGCAGATTGATTCCCCAAATGTTTTACTATGCCAATACATATGCAAAACTGAAAGACCAATTTGATGATTTAGTTTTTGTGACTCCCAGTGGTAATTTCGGAAATATTGCAGCTGGAATGATTGCTTGGAAAATGGGGTTGCCTGTTTCCAGATTTATAGCCGCTACAAACAGCAATGATATTGTTCCCGAATTTTTGAAGACCGGAATATACAATGCCCGCCTATCTGTACAAACTTTAGCCAATGCCATGGACGTTGGCGACCCGAGTAATTTTGTAAGAATTCTGGACTTATTTGACGGTCAATTACCAGAATTGAGAGGAATGCTCACTGCTTATGCATATCATGATGATGAAATCAAAAAAGCAATTTCAGACGTTTATGAAACTAAAGATTATGTGGTTTGTCCGCATACAGCAACAGGTTGTTTAGCAGTTGTAGCTGATAAAATTGCACATCCAAACTTAGATAAAACTGCTTATGTAGTTTTGGCAACGGCACATCCTTGTAAATTCCCTGATGTTTTTGAGGAATTAGGAATAGCGATTGAAGAGCCTGAACAGGTGAAAGAATTGTACGGTAAGGAGAAACTAAGTGTAGAAATGGGGAATAGCTTTGAAGATTTTAAAGCTTTTTTGATGATTTGATATCAATTAAATATCTAAAACAAGCTGTAAAGCTTTCTTAACAGCATTATGGTATTTGGTTTCCAATTCTCCAATCTTATTCTTCAATCTCGAAAAATCAACCGCTTTAATTTGGTCAATTACAATTGATGATGGTTTCTGCAGTCCATTCAATTTTGATTGCTCTACAGAAATTCTAAGTTTTGAAATCCCTCTTTTCTGTGAACTGATTGGGCAAACAATGGTTGATATATGACCCAATTGATGTAGCAAATCACTTTGGACAATTAATACAGGACGGATTTTACCAGGCTCAGTGCCCATTCCAGGATTCATATCTGAAATCCAAATCTCGAATTTATTGATAACCATCCTCGTCTTCTAAAAATTTGGCTAAATCAATTAAAGAAGCTTCTTCAAAAATTTTCAT
>JBDSHZ010000160.1:0-39731 GCA_039918235.1 Pelobium sp. | reverse complement strand
GCATCCTTGCTGATCTCGGCAATGATACGTAGTTCAATCTGAGAATAATCTGCAGATAGCAGTATGTGGTTTTCATCCCTTGGGATAAAGGCTTTCCTTACTTCCCGTCCTCTAGCTGTTCTTATTGGGATGTTCTGCAAATTAGGATTATTAGAGCTCAACCTACCCGTTGCGGCAACCGCCTGATTGTAAGAGGTATGAACCCTCCCCGTTTTAGGATTAACCAGCAAAGGCAAAGCATCTACATAGGTAGATTTTAATTTACACAACTGTCTAAAATCCAATATTTCCTGCACAATATCTGATTTTGGCGCCAATGCTAACAACACATCTTCACCAGTTTGGTACTGACCTGTTTTTGTTTTCTTCGCTTTATCATCCAGTTTAAGTTTATCAAACAGCACTTCGCCCAACTGCTTTGGTGAAGCCAGGTTAAACTTCACCCCTGCTTTTTCATATACTGTTTTCTCTAACCTGTTAATTTCTATTTCCAGTTCCTTTGAATAATTCTGCAACTGCTCCATGTCAATCTTCACCCCTTCAATTTCCATATCCGCAAGCACATAAACCAATGGATTTTCAACTTCCACAGCCAGTTTTTGTGCTTTTGATTCAATCAGCATCGGTGCAAAAACATCATGGAGCTGTAGCGTGATATCCGCATCTTCTGCTGCATATTCTTTTACTACTTCAATAGCTACATCCCTCATGTTGCCTTGGTTCTTTCCTTTCTTACCAATCAACTCCGTAATAGAAACTGGGGTATAGCCTAAGTAATTTTCAGACAGTACATCCATTCCATGGCGGGTATCAGGATCTAAAAGATAATGTGCCAGCATGGTATCAAATAATTCACCAGCTACTTCCACTTCATACCATTTTAAAATCAGGATATCATATTTAATATTCTGACCAATTTTTTTGATGTCGGCGTTTTCTAAAATGTGCTTAAATTCATGTACTATGGCTTTCGCCGATTCAAAATCTGCCGGAACAGGGATATAATAAGCCGTTCCCTTTTCATAGCTGAAGGATAGGCCCACCAATTCGGCATTATTAGCATCAATGCCAGTGGTTTCCGTATCAAAACAAATTGATTTTTGATTACCAAGTTTTTGGATGAGTTCTTTTCTCTTGGCATCATCATCAACTAAATGATACGCATGCGCTGTATTTTCTATATTCTTCCCTCCTTCTACAAAAGTTGCAGCCTGTGCAGGCGTAATGTTAATATTGGTAATTCCGGCTGATGCGTTAGGGTTGCCAAATAAATCCATTTGCCCACTGGTTTGCGCTTTGGTTTCTGAAACAGAGAAGTCTTCTCCAAAAACCCTTCTTCCTAAAGTCCTAAACTCCAATTCTGCAAAAAGCGGTTCTAATTTTTCTTTATCCGGTGGACCAATCCTATAACTTTCCTCATGAAATTCAACAGGAGCATTTAATATGATCGTTGCCAATTTTTTAGAAAGTAATCCTTGCTCCGCAAAATTCTCTACATTTTCCTTTTGTTTTCCTTTCAGCTCATGACTATTGGCAATAATATTTTCCATAGAGCCATATTGCTTAATCAACAATTTGGCAGTTTTCTCTCCTATACCTGGGATTCCTGGGATGTTATCCACAGCATCACCCCAAAGGCCTAGAATATCTATTACTTGGTGCACATGTTCAATTTCCCACTTCGCCAATACTTCCTTTACCCCCATAATCTCCATGTCGTTGCCCATTCTTGCGGGTTTGTACACAAAAATATTTTCTGATACCAATTGTGCAAAATCCTTATCGGGCGTCATACAGTAAACGGCAAATCCTTCTTTCTCTGCCTGTTTAGCCAAAGTACCAATTACATCATCAGCTTCAAAGCCATCAGAAGTGATGACTGGAATATTAAAGCCTTGTATCAGTTTGAAAACATAAGGTAATGCTGCAGAAAGATCTTCGGGCATTGCCTGCCGATGACCTTTGTAAGCTTCGTAATCTGTATGGCGTTCTGTTGGGGCATCTGTATCAAATACTACTGCGATATGGGAAGGGTTCTCTTTCCTTAGCACTTCTAACAAAGTATTGGTGAAACCCATTACTGCAGAGGTATTGATCCCATTAGAGGTGAATCTTGGATTTTTGCTTAATGCGAAATGTGCCCTATAAATAAGCGCCATTCCATCTAAAAGAAAGAGTTTTTTCGACATGATTTTAATTTGAGATTTCCTTTTCAGGGGTTTCTCCCAAATTTAATATTCTTAGGGAAGAATATTGAATTTATTATATAAAGGCTAAAAGTAAAATGCCAGTCTGTCGCCTAACAGGCAAAAAGCTTAAAGCTTAAAAACTATCTAACAATATAATGAATTACTTATTTGTGAAATTAGTTGCTATACGCTATATAAAATTAATAACCTGCTAATAAAGTTAAAGCCGGAATAAAGTTGTAACCCGCATGCATGATGATGGACTTTGACAAGCCAAATCTCATTCTTACATAACCTAAAATTAGTCCGATAAACAGTTGCGGAAGGACCAAAAGTATAATTGGGAAGCCATAATCTAAGGGATTAGAATAGTTACTGATGTGCACCAGTCCAAAACAAATGGCTGTTAAATAAAAATGAGATGGAAAAGTGAGGTTAATGATCTTAAATCTCTGAAAGCTATTTTTGTTCATCGCCAAATAAACGAACAAGCAAAGGATAAAAACAGGAGTCAAAATGGCAAACAATAGGAAAACCGATGTTAAACGATAGAGCATTCCTGCTAAAAATAAAAAATAGAGCAGGATTGCCAAACGATAGCTTTTAAGCTGATAGCGAAAAATCAACTCTTCCACAATAGGTGCAAATACAACCACCATAAAAAAGAGTAATATCTTTTTTTCTTTCAATTTAAAAAGCTCAAAATCTGGTAGTTTTCTAATCAAATGGAGCTGCTCCAAAATACTGGTAAACATCACCGAACAAAAAGAAAAACAAAGGGCGATGATCACCAGTGGAAAAAGCTGGTTAAAAAATACCTTAGCTTTATCTTCTTTGATAAATGGATCTGGCTTTTTTACGTACTGGAGAAAATCATTTAGAACTTTATTCATCAATAGCATAAATAAACCGTTGAAACGGTTACATTACTTGTTTTTAAAACATAGCCCATGGTTTAAATAATGGGCTATGTCCGTCATATTTGTGTTTTTTATTTAGAAACCAACCCTCTGTTCTTCAACATTGGTGTAATATCGGGAGCATGCCCTCTAAAATCGGCAAACATCTTATTATAATCTTCTGTATTTCCTCTTGATAAAATCATATCTCTAAAACGTTGACCGTTGGCTCTTGTCATTCCACCGTTTTCCTCAAACCAAGTGTAAGCATCATCATCCAGCATCTCTGTCCACAGATACGCATAATAACCCGCTGCATATCCGTTTGCCCAAATGTGAAGAAAATAGCTGGAGCGGTATCTTGGAGGCACTTCTGATAAATTTAAACCCGTTTTCTTTAAAGAAGCGGTTTCAAATTCATCTACTTTCTTTAAACCTTCCTTTGCAGTAATGGTGTGCCATTGCATATCTAAGGAAGCCGCAGACAATAACTCTGTTAAACCATAGCCTTGGTTAAAAGTACCCGATTTTTTGATTTTATCAACCAAAGCCTGAGGCATGGTCTCTCCTGTTTTATAATGCACCGCGTAGTTTTTAAACACTTTAGGCTCTAAAGCCCAATGCTCATTAAACTGGGAAGGGAACTCCACAAAATCTCTGGCAACGTTAGTACCTGATAAGCTTGGATATTTCTGACTAGCAAAAAAACCATGTAATGCATGTCCAAATTCATGAAACATGGTGGTTACATCGTCAAAACTGATGAGCGCTGGCGATCCTGCAGCGGGTTTGGTGAAGTTGCATACATTGTAAATTACTGGCTTTGTCCCTAAAAGTGTAGACTGGTTGACAATATTAGACATCCATGCACCACCAGATTTGTTATCTCTTTTAAAATAATCGCAATAGAACAAACCTATAGAGGTGCTGTCTTTATCAAAAAGTTCAAAAACACGTACATCTTCCTGATAAACGGGCAAGTCTTTACGTTCTTTAAAAGTAATGCCATAAAGTTGGGTGGCGGCATAAAAAACACCGTTTTGCAATACTTTATCTAGCTCGAAATAAGGTTTCACCTCATTATCGTCCAGGTCATATTTTGCTTTGCGTACCTGCTCTGCATAAAAATTCCAGTCCCATGGCGCTAATTTAAAACCTCCTTTTTGCTGATCTATTAAGTTTTGTATTTCTCCAGCTTCAGTCTTAGCTTTTGCAGTGGCAGCCGGAACTAGTCTACTTAAAAAAGATTGTACGGCTGCAGGTGTTTTTGCCATTTGATCTTGTAAGTTCCAAGCGGCGTAATTATCAAAACCAAGTATCTTAGCCCTTACAGCCCTTAATTTTGCGATTTCGGAAATTGTTGCTTGTGTATCGTTGGCATCACTTTTTTCGGCTCTGTTATAAGAAGCTTCAAAAAGTTTCTGACGGGTTGCCCTGTTGGTCAAAGATTTTAAAGGAGGTTGTTGAGTAGTATTTTGCAGGGAGATTAAAAATTTTCCTTTCTGATTGGCACCATCTGCATTTGTTGACGCTGCTTTTACAGCCTCCTCTGAAAGGCCAGCCAACTCTTCTTTACTGTTTACCACTAATGCACCAGCTTTAGAAGCGGCCAATAATTGATTGGTGAATTTGGCACTTAAAGATGCCAATTTGCCGTTTATGACTTTCAAGCTGTCCTGATCTGCATCATTCAATTTAGCCCCGGCCATCACAAACTTTTGCTGGTAGTATGCTACCAATTTTTTAGACTCTGCGTCCAGGTTAGATTTTCCTAATCCATTGTAAATGCTTTCTACCTTTTTAAATAGGGCTTTGTTCAAAAAGATCTCATCATTTAAAGCAGCCAGTTTTGGCGCCATCTCTTCCTGTACCGCCTGAAGTGTTGGGTTGGTATTAGCACCAGTGAGTAAATCAAAAACGTTGCTTACCCTATGCAATAGCGCTCCTGTTTTTTCTAATGGCACCAAGGTGTTTTCAAATGTTGCCGTCGCAGTATCATTTGCTATCTTTTGCACTTCTGCCAATTGTTGTTTCATCCCTTCTTCCATTGCCGGCTTAAAATCGCCGTCCTTAATCTTTTTAAAATCAGGTGCTTGATAGGCCAGTTCGCTTTGCGCTAAAAAAGGGTTATTATTTACATCTGAATCAGCTTCAGATTTTTGATCATGATTACATGATGCCATTACAATAGTGGCCATCATTAATCCATAAAATACTTTCATGTTTTAACTTTATTAAAATTTAAGAACGAAGTTTAGAATAGGTAAAAGCAAATTACAAAAAATACCACTTATCGTTCTTAATATTATCTAAAATGACAATCTATTGCATGATCATTCACCATACCGGTGGCTTGCATATGAGCGTAACAAATGGTACTCCCAAAAAACTTAAAGCCTCTTTTTTTCATGTCTTTGGCAATTGCATCAGAAATGGGTGTGGTAGCAACTATTTCTTTGCTGTTTCTGATATTGTTCCTCATCGCCTTTCCATCGGGCATAAAGGAGTAAAGGTATTGAGCAAAACTGCCAAATTCCTTTTGAACGCCTAAAAATAGCTTGGCGTTGTTAACTGCCGCCACCACTTTTAAACGGTTACGGATGATTCCAGGATCGAGCAGGATACGTTGAATATCCTCATCAGTAAATTTGGCTACTTCCGTTGCATCAAAATTGGCGAAGAGCCTTTTATAATTTTCCCGTTTTCGCAAAATGGTGATCCAGCTTAATCCTGCCTGCGCAGCTTCCAAAATCAAGAATTCGAATAGAATTTGATCATCATGCACTTCTTTTCCCCATTCTTCATCATGGTATTTCATATATAACGGATCAGTTCCGCACCAGTGGCATCTTTTGATAGTGTCCATATTGATTTTTTAGAATTTGAAATTAAGGAATTTGGGAAGATAATGGTGCAAGGTATTCTATTTTTATTTCCTCTTTCTTCCTTGTTCCTTATTCTTTCATAAGGGGAAGAACCAAACCATTTTTTTGTCGCTCAGGTGCTTTGGCGCAAAATACAACCTGCAATCAAAAAAGCTTTTGAGCCTATTTTTACCTTTATAATTTCCTGTATAGCCCATGGTTTAAACTAGGGGCTATACAGGAATTGCAAAAACTCTTAAGCAAAAAATCAGCAGTGGAATACTCCAATGCTGATTGATTTTTATTTGCTAATTTTTAGCTTTAAGCCTTGTGCCTGCCAGTCGGCAGACTGGCATTTTGCTTTCAGCATCTATATAATTATCCTTTCGGATTCAAGATGACATCAATCCTTGCCAAAGCATCTACTAAATGTGCTTTGATAATGGTGTTGCTGTATCTTGGCAATGCTCTTTTTAGGTCTGACTGTAAGTTCATGAGCTCTAAACGAGCCATTGGCCTAATGTCGGATTGGGAAGCATCAATTTTTGGTGCACCAAACCTAGCACCAGCAGGTGCATCAGTATCCTGAGTCATGAGGTATTCCAATCGCTCAATATAACCGCGTTGCAGATTCCTACGGTACACATCAATGTTTGCCCCTGAAGTAAGTTCTGTGAAAATCCCTTTATGTAAGTCGGCGAAAAGCTCATCAATTGCATAAGCATTTTTGCCGTTCTTAGCGGAATTATCAATCACACGCCCTAATCTTGAAAAATCTAAGATTCCGTTCAGCACACCAGTCTGCATTCTTCTGATTCTATCCACCATTTCGGCATTGTCGAATTTGGCAGTTTCTTCATTTACAAACATCCACTTTGGGGTCATAAAAGCCTGGTCAACAATAAACTTCATGCTGGCTTTTTGCTTGGCTTTTTCTACGTGAGTATATACTTCACCTTTTTGCTCATAGGTCTTATCGTTTTCATAAATTCCGCCAATGCTTGATCTTACGTGGCCCATGTAACGGTTAAACTGACTCAATACCTCGCCATATAATTCTTCTAGGTTATCATAAGATTTCCCTTCTTCGTAAGTCCATTTTTCAATGTTCGGAAGAATACGTTTTAAATTGGCTATTCCATAAGTTGATGCTTTGATGGCATCGTCCCCTAAATCCTCAGACTGTGCTCTTGGATCAACCGGGCTACCACCTTGCTGTCCGTAGAAATACAAAGGATTTCCGGCTTTTTCTACCGTCCATTTGTTGATGATGGCAGACTCCTGATCTACAGATTTATTGTTAAAATAGCTGTATCCCCATTTAATTGCCCACTGATCATAAGGGCCTATGCCTGGATAAAGCAATACGCCCTTATCTTCTGGTTGTGCAATGTAATTGAAACGGGCATAATCCATAATGGATGGTGCAGTACCGCCCATTCTTTTAGTGAATGCGGCTGAACGTAAAGAATCAACAGGGTAGGCCACACTAGAACCAAAGTTATGTGCTAAACCTAAAGTGTGCCCTACTTCATGAGAAGACACAAAACGCACCAATTGCCCCATCACCTCATCCTTAAATTTAGGCATTCTGGCTTCTGGGTTAACCGCTGCAGTTTGTACAAAGAACCAGTTTCTTACCAAGTTCATCACGTTATGGTACCAACCTATATCAGACTCGATGATTTCACCTGAACGTGGATCTGAAATATGTGGACCGTAAGCATTGGCAATATTGGAAGCAAAATACCTGATGACAGAATACCTGGCATCTTCTGGCGACCAATCTGGATCGTCTTTAGGTGCTTCCATTGCGGTGATGGCATTTTTAAAACCTGCGGCTTCAAAAGCTTTGTTCCAGTCTTTTACTCCTTCAATTAAATAAGGTATCCATTTTTTAGGCGTTGCCGGATCTATGTAATAAACAATCTGTTTTTTAGGCTCCACCAATTCGCCACGGGCATAAGCCTCAGGGTCTTTTGGTTCTAAACGCCAACGGGAAACGTAACGGGTTACCGTAGCTTTCTGTGCGTCAATTCCATAATCTGTTTGTGACCTGGAGAAAAACCCAACCCTACTGTCGTATAAACGGGCCTGCATGGGCTGTATAGGTAAAAGTACCATAGAAGTATTCAACTCTACCGTTACCGAACCTAATGAACCATCTCCCGGAGGACTTCCGGCCGCGTACGTTTTTACCGTTCTGGCCTCAATATTAATTGGGAAAGATTTGATGGTATCAATGTAAGACCTGGCATCATCCAGTCTGGTGATTTTATACTGTGTTTTTGTCCGCTGTTGCAAACCTAAAGCCTGTACATCTTTAGCAAAAAGATCGGTCACATCAATGACTACCCCTGCCGAATCTTTACTTAAAGATTTGATATCGAAAGAAGCTAAGATTGGAGAAAGATTGGAGTTCTTTACCGACTCGTACATATCAGTTCCTTCAGCGGCAATATTGGTATAAGCCGGAACACGAATCATAACCTGAGTTCCTTTTTTCTCCCAAACCCAAACCTGCTCGTTCAGTTCTTCACCTCCATAAGTTCCGTCTTCTGCCGGTACTTTTGCATAACGGGTTACCGCCAGCATCTCTCTTCCGAACAAGGAATCAGGAATTTCATAATAGTATTTATCGTCTAGTTTGTGAACGGTAAATAAGCCTTTATCAGATTTTGCTTTGGCAGTGATCACCTCTTTATAAGGCTTCATGCCATCTTTTTTAGCTCCTGTGCCTCCAGCCGGTTTAGCAGCCGTACTGGCTGTAGCGGTTGCCGTTGCTGCCGACTTCTTTTTCTGTGCCGAACACGCAGCTACAGCTATTGATAGCGACAATAGCCCCACCAGCTTTAAAGTCTGTAAATTTCTCTTCATGTTAAGGGTTTAGTTATTTTCTAATCCACCAAAGTAAGCAATCCTTTAAAAAAGAAGAAATCCATCACTGTTTTGTTACCTTAACAGAATTTGTAGGAGCTTAAATATACGTATTGATTTCCCCTTTAAAAACGATAACCGATTCTTAGGTGAAAATTCACATCAACAGCTCCTTTATTGTTCATATTTAATACAAACGTAATTCTTTAAACTAAATACAGGATTGTTGGTATGCCTTTTAAGCAGAGGGCTCATAGCTTTTCACCTAAATAATTCCCCACTGCCCCCACGTTTAAGGTTTCCTTTTCCAGGAAATTAAGCTCTTTTATAAGTCCAAGGCTTTGTCCGGCAATTTAAAAAGTGCCTCACTGATCCTTATCGCACTCCATTCCTATCTATACGCTTTAAAATTCTGGCAACAGCAAGATAAACAATAATTCTACTAACAGTTAAATACTAGGTACTTATATTTAAAAAAATACCAGTTTATTGGTATGCCTTTTTAAGCATAAAGCTCAAAGCTGACTGCTCACTGCTGATCTCTGATTACTCAAGCCTCAACCCTGTTCACCCCAAATAATTCCCCACCGCCAATTCCAGCTCGCTACTATAATTATAAATATCGTCCAAAGACGTGAGGTCATATTTTACTTCAGCTTTACCCTCTCCAAAAATGCCAATCTGTTTCCTGCTCAAACTATTGAAATAAAGCCTGCAAATGGGCTTTCGGTTATTGTCATCCAGCAGGATGCCGAAGTAGGACTGCACATCCCGGGCAACAATTCGCTTTGCTTCTACCTTGGTACGCAAAATGGATTTCACAATATGGTAAGCCTCCAGCTCTTCATCAGTGGTCACCACTCCAGTTTCAATGGCCATCACGGGTTCACTGGTCACTTTGCCTTCGGTTTGCTTGCTATTTTCCTCCTCTTTGCCCAAAGCCGATTTCAAGCGATTAGTAATGGCATCATTCAGTACTTGGTTAGAGGAGCGTTTCACGAGTTCGGTAAACTGCGCCAGTATTTTTTCGGTGAGCTTCCCCTGATAAACCTGACTGGCAAAATGTTTTACAAAGATAGAGGTAGGGTCTTTCAGCTCTGAAGTGATGAGATTTTTTAATTCGTTGGTGTATTTAAGGTCGGAAGCGGTATTGGAGATGTTCTCTATGTCAAAATAAGACTTATGGAACTTCTTCAACTCCTCAATCTGAGCATCTTTGATCTCTGCAATGTTGAACTCAAAAAATGGCTTTTCGTCCATTTTATTGGCATCCGTGAGGTCGGTATAAAAACGATAGGTTAAGCCATTAGACAATAAGCCGAATTTTGCTTTACATACGTGGAAATAACGGAAGAGCTGTGAATTGTGTGGGTCCAGTTTTTCCAGATGGTGCTTACATTCAACAATGATGATGGGCTCCCCATCTTTCATAATGGCATAGTCCACCTTCTCCCCTTTTTTGATCCCGATGTCTGCAACAAACTCCGGACTTACCTCAAAAGGATCAAAAACATCGTATCCCAATAGTTTAATAAAAGGCATGATGAGCGCATTTTTGGTGGCCTCTTCCGTTTGCACCTGTGGGATCATCTTTTCGGTACGTAAACCCAGTTGTTTGACTTCGTCTTTAAAATCCATCTATTCTTTGCTTGATGAATCAAAACTAATCCTTAACATCCCCTATTCCTTACGGGAAACCGTAAGGAAACGGACTTGGTGTATTTTACTTTAGTGGCTCATCATTAAAACCATTAAATACGAAATCATGGAAAAAATCCAAGCCATTAAACCAGGTCCAAAACCAAAAAAAGAAGACGGAGAATTGGACAAAAGAAGAAGAGTGACGCCAGAGAAAAAAGAGCAATATCCGCCCTTAAAACCACATAAACATAAACCCAATGATTAAGACCTTATTAGTTGCCGTATTAATAATGCTTTCACTCACAACTTGTAAAAAAGAGGATAGCAGTAGTAGCGGTACTACCAGTAGTGGCATCACCACTAAATGCGGCACTTATAAAAGTGGGCAACAATTGTATAAAGGACCAGAAGGCGGTTGTTATTATTACAATAAAAATGGAAAAAAAACCTATGTAGAAAGAGGAGCTTGTAATTGCTAATACAAAAAGAAGGAGGAATAACATCATTCTTCCTTTTTCCAGATCCCACGAAAAAGGCGATATTATTTAAAACCAAAGTCATTTTTATTAATATGATACTGGCATTTTCTTTGTTTAACCAAAAATCAGTATATTAGTTAAATTAAAAATCTACTCAAATGACGCTTATTAAAGAATTATCTACAAATATGTTAAGTGTTTTAGATACCTTCTTTGGCTCTGATACAGACTTGATGAGCCACAAAGTAAAGGACATCATGGCAAATCCTGAGGACAGAAAAAGCTACTTAAAAGCTTTAGAGAACCTTAAAAAGATGGAGGAAACAGGAGAACAAGGCACAGAGATTGTCACCTTAAGTAATAAGGAAACCATCACTCTAACTACCTAAATACAAAGTATGGATGCAGGTGTGACCATATTTAGCATTGCCTATATTGTCATATTAATTGTCCCGGGCATCATCTTTAAAAGATTTTATTTTCAGGGAGCTTTCTCTAAGCAGTTTAATTCGGGGCTGTTTGCAGACAGGATCATCACCAGTCTATTTTGGGGCATATTAGTTCAAATCATCAGCCTCATCTCCTTCAGTAGATTCATCAATATCAAATATGTAGATTTCAAAACACGTCTTTTAATATTCTACACAGATGTTTTATCTAATCAGCTTCCAAACCTTAGCCTTTCACAGCTCTTAAACACTTTATTCTATGCGCTCTATTCTGTTTTTTTAGCTGCAGTTTTAGGCTTTTTGTTTTTCAAAATTGTGAGGTCATTAAAACTAGACATCAATCTACCTGCGTTCAGATTCAATAACCATTGGCATTATTACTTTAAAGGAGAGATATTACAAACTAAAGAATTTAGTGGCAATAGCAGAGGGAAAGTCATTTCTACAGAAGTAGACGTGATGCTTAAAGATGACGATGGAAAATCAAATCTCTTCTCAGGATTATTGACCCAGTACACACTGAATCATCAAAACGAATTGGAATCTTTATATTTAACTGGTTCTACACGCTATTCACAGACATTAGGTGAGGTAAAGGCAATTCCAGGGGATATGTTTATCATACCCTATACTACGGTTCAGAATTTAAACATCCGTTATAATTTTCAGGTTAAAAAGAAAACAGAAATTTTCAAGTACATCGTACTTGTGATCTCTGCGCTAGTCTTGATTGCAAGTTTAAGTTATCCTTGGTTTACCGAAATTATCATTTGGCGAAAAGTTGTTGGGACATTTATGCTGTTCATCAATTGGCTAGTGCTGTCTACCATTCTGGTGTCTTTTTTTGAACCCTCAAATGGGGCCACCAAAACCTCAACTCGGGGTATATTGATATTAATTGCCCTCCTAGCCGTCTTGATTTTTTTAGCTAATTTAATTCTTCAGATTTTTTAATCATTTACCATAAATCAATTCTTATAGATAAGATAAGCGAGTATAAAAAACAAAGGAATGGAAAGCAAGTAATATTTACCTCTTCTTCTGGAAAAATTCAACTCCGCCTCACTCAATGGCCTCCATTCATCACTTTTTACTATACGGTAACCTTCAATTCTATAATTGCTTTTATACCTTCTGTCTGGCACTTCATTTGGTAACTTTTTATAAATAGCTGTCCTTGTTTTCTTACGATAATGAAGCCCCTGAAACAATACCACTAGTGTTGCAAATGGAATAATCTGTATAAATATTCCTTTCAGCATTGTCCCTATTCCTCCATCCTTTATTTGAGGTTGAATGCTCCAATCAATGTCGGATTGACCTTCAGATAGTTCATAAGCATTAATATTTGAAAGGACTTCCATGCTTGGTCTTCACCAAAGCTATTGGTAGTTACTACTGTTCCGTTTGAGTTCACGGTATGATGTTTTGGACATGCCAATCCTAGTAGGATTGCGATTAATAATTGAATCATTTTCAAAAAAATTAAGGGTCATACATTCGCAGTCCCGCCAAACCGTTTCGGCGGGATATGCATTTGCTTAAGAGGCGCCTCTTAAAATTTTTGGGAAGGGATGGAGATTCAATTGCGGAAACACATAACTGCTTCCCAAACCAATGACCTGTTGCCGCAATCTCTACTCCTTTTAGAATGGGGGTGAAGGCTTTAATTCCGATAGCTCATCAGAAATCTTCAACCGCTTTCTGAAACAAAGGTGCAGCATCACAAACAGCTTAGGGGCAAGCCGTTCCGGAGATTCCGATCATTCTTATTAATCCGCCGGGAATTCCGGAAAACCGTAAAAGATTCCGTAAATTCCGCCTAACTTTATTCCGAAAATTCCTAAAGAAATGTTCTCAGATTACAAAGAAGCAGTCATCAATACCTATGAAAGAAAGATGGAAAAAGGAGATTTACCTCCTAATTTGTTAAATCCTACTACAGCAAAGCTGAAAGATGAATGGTTAAATGTGCTGAATGAAACTTATGACCAACGGCATGACGATGTCCTACTCAGGGATTTTTTTGGACCAAAAGATGACCTTTTAACTTATGAGCGAGCAATCAAAGCAAAAGGTGCTGATAGGTGCAGGCCTTTATATAATTTTTTAAATGGGGAGATAGAAGATCCAAAGGAAAGAACCATTGAGTTACTTGCTTGGCTCATAAAATTTGAACTAAGACCGTATTGGCTCTGGGATCAGAAAAAGGGAAAGATCAATACAGCTTCTAAAGAAGATGATGTTGAAAAGGGTATTGTGCAAGCTCACCAAATGCTGACTTTTGCGAAAGAAGAAGGAAAAACGAATATTGGTGAATCAGAAGATGCGGATTCAAAACAGGAAACCAATACCACGCCTACTGAAGAAGTGATAGTTAAAGAGAACGATTTGAATGAAGTAATAGAAACCGTATCGAAAAAACGTTTACATTTAGGTTACCTGGTAGCATTTATAGCCTTCATCTTTATCGGCCTTTCCATCAGCTTCTTTACAGAAAACGGCTATTTGAACCGATTATTTGGAAATCATTGCATGTATTGGGCAACAGATCATTACGAACCCATCGCCTGTGATCAAGCAACACCTGAACAAGTTGCCATTGCGCTTAATCCTATTCAGGAAAATCTCAAAAAAATCACAAGGATAGATACACTCACAGCAGATTGTATCGGAAAGATCTGGTATTCTAAAATAGATACGGAGGTGGAGTTTTTTACAGGTAGTGGGAAGCATCCTGTTCATATAGAGAAAGGGCTAAAATTGGTCACCGATCACATTTATGATCAGTATATCCGAAAAAAAGATAGTGCTGATTTAAATTAATTGATAAACACTAAAATTTCACTTCCATAATATCACTATCCAGCAAATTTTAAACATAATAAATGCATGTTCCTATAAGTCGCAGAACCACCCTGCTCAAAAGGAATGATAGGGAAAAAGCCAATATTCTTTGTGGAATTACAATTCAAGCAAGCACCTCCGTCTCTTTCCCAAACCTTATCTTTAATCTCCTGAAAAATATTAAGTCCCTCTGCCTCTTCATTGTGCTTTATCTTATGAGGAAACCTTACCGTATCCAATACTGAAATATGAGCACCTCTTTCTATTGCCAAACGGATCTCTCTTTCATTAAAGTGAAGAAACTGGTCATAGATCAAATTAAACAAATGCTGTAAGTCAACTTTAAAAATAGCTTCGCTATCACTGATGCGATCATCATTTCTATAGATAATTTTCAATTGCCTATAAATGATTTCTTTCACATCATGATATCTTAATTTAAAGAAGTCTCCTTCTTTAATCCTGAAAAGAAGTTTTAATAAATCCACATTCTTTTTCTCCTTTTCAGTTAATATGTGATCATTTAAGATGAGGTTGATATAATATAAAAGTAAATCCAACAAATCCTCTTTATTGATTTTACCTTGTTTTACCAAAGCATCAAACTCAAACCTGTTCAAATTCATTCTACTGATAAATGCTGCAATATTTTTTAGTGATTCATCTATTTGCTCAATTTTCGAGATTTGGAGGAAGGCCTTATCCAAGTCCAAATCATTCTCTGGCTCTATCATGTTTATCAAAAGTTAAGGTTTACATCTGCTACAAGCGGTATAGCCCTGTTTAATAGCATCTTTTTGATCTATCTCAATTTTACTTTGACGTAGATAAGAACAATCTGATAGATGATATTTTTTTCCTGTTTTAGTCACATAAACACTAACCGATTTAGACTCCACATAAACTAGCTCGCTCACAGCAGTCTTAGCATCTAATTTTGGTAAAAACAGAATACCAGTCAGTAAAGCCAGTAAGAGAATCCTTTTTATATTTTTCATTAATCGAAATTATATTAAAAAACAAGTTAAGTTTTATTTCCTTATTCTCAATATAATTGCCGGTTGATTATTTAAGAGAAAAAAATGTTTTTAAAATTAGGAATACAGCTTGTCATGCAAGCTATTTTTATCGGGTTTTTGTCTAAATTTCAGAAGCTTCTTCCAACCTCCGACTGCTGTTTTCCGCTCAACAATGAACACACATTCAGTATAGCTTCAGTATAACCTGAGTATAGGATAAACGTAGGATGAAGCCTCTGTCAGTATAGGTTAAGTATAGTTACACTATAGCTTTAGGTTAAAAATTACCTAAATTGGGATAAGTAAAACCCTTCAACACATGGCAAATACCAACAAGCCCTTACTCAAAAGTTTTAGCGGCCAGATTGCTAAAACCATTGTAGTAAAACAATGCCCAAGAGACCGCACCATTGCGCTCATCGTAAGCATATAGGGAACCGCATCTTGCTGTATAGGGGCTTCTTTAATACTTGATTCTTAACTTGTTCGCTCATCCTACGTCTTGAAACGTAAGATGAGCGAAGGCATCCCTAACGAAGGGCTAAGCTGAAGAGAAGGAGAAATGAATATCATTGGGCTAAACAACGCAGGTTCCTTTAAAAAATACCCTACTAAAACTGAGGATAAAAAATCCGAGCGCAATGGAAATTAACCCTTACTCTTTTTAATTGTTCGGGTAGGATCAATAAATGTATTTTAAAACTGCGTACGCTTTATGGCATACTGAAAACATTTATCTTCTTCTTGCAATTAATTTTTGTGGCACACTTTTGTTGCTTTGTTGTAGCACACAATTAATTAAATCTTTTGAACGCTACTCTTCGTATAACTATTTGAAAATCATGGTCATTTGAAAAATTACAGTCGCAAAATTAGATTTTTGAAGGTTTAACAAACAGGAATGGATAACGTAAATAAAAAATTCTCTACCAATAGCGCAATTAAAATTATTTCTTACCTCACTGGCAAGTCTGCTGGGGTGAAGCTGGAAGGGCAGATCTTTCATGCTATGTGCCTGTTTGCCTTTTTGGCACTCATCATCACCATTCCAATCAATTACTGGCTTGGCCTCCAAGAACTGGTGCTGGCATTATTTATATTGATGTCCCTAGTTGCTTTCCTCTATTATTTGTCAAGATTTAAACAGCAGCTACTCATTGCTACAGGCATCTTCCAGCTGAGTATCATGGTGGTCTCTATCCTTCATTATTTTTATAATAACGGCATTAACGGTCCTTTTTATGGGATTTTTGCGCTCTCCTTCTTCATTACTGTGGCTATTTTGCCTAAAAAGAAATATCCATTATGGCTCACGCTAAATATACTTACACTTTTCATTTGCCTCTATATAGATTATGCCCATCCTCACCTCATCATGCATAATTATGACAGCCCTGAGAAAAAATTCTTTGATCATGGATTGAGTTATATCATTGTGATGACCTTATTTTTCTTTGTAATTAGCACCATCAGGGGAGCCTATAACAGGCAACTTGTATTACTCGCGAAAAAAGCAGATGATTTGGATAAATCCAATCAAACTAAAAATAAACTGATTTCCATATTGGCGCATGATCTTAGAGAACCTTTGAACTCTATTCAGAGTTATTTAGAGCTGATTACAGAAGTTGGCTTGAGCGAGGAGGAAAAAATCAGTTTAGAGTTGGATTTACTGAAGAGAACAAAACAGACTTCTTATATGCTGGCTGATATGCTGGTTTGGACAAAGAATCAGCTGGCCGAAGCCAAACCCGAGTTAGTGAGTCTGCAATTAAAGGAAACGCTGTTCCCCACCGTAAAGCTATTGAGTGATATTGCCAAGGATAAAGGAATTACGATAGAAATACAGCTGGAAGACGGTATTTGTGTAGTTGCAGATAGGGATATGTTGCAGTTGGTGGTTCGTAATTTACTGATGAACGCCATTAAATTTACCTATACCGGTGGATTGATAAAGGTAAGCAACACTATATATGATGAAAAATGTATCATCACGGTTAAAGACAACGGCGCTGGGATAGCTGCCGAATTACAGCAACAATTATTCTCTCTGGAGGTTAAACCAAGTTATGGCACCGGTAAAGAAAAGGGAATGGGGCTTGGATTGGTGCTTTGCAAAGAGTATATGGAATTGCAACATGGAGACATTTCTTTTGAGAGTAAACAGGGAGCGGGAAGCCAGTTTTCCATCAGCCTCCCGCTCTGCAAAAAAACAGAGGAAGCTATCGCTACGGCTATCCATAAACCTATGGGCAATTTCATGTTGGTTTAAAACGGGAAAAGGCGATGATCAATAGTTTGCTTATTCCTTTTCAATAAAGCTAGATGATACTTAATGAATAGAAATGATTTGCATTCTTCACAAAAGAGAAATGAGACCAAATGAACCTTATACTTAGAATAGATGAAGACCTATTCATAACCTTTAAAATACTTGTTCAGGTTCTTCCGCTATACTTTCATCATTGTCTTTGATTGCTTTGCTAATCCCGATTGCAAAAATTACAAAACCAGCTAATAAGAGAAAAAATCCGAGCGCAATGGAAATTAAAGGAAAATAGCTCAGCTTATCGTCTGCTTTCATTACCGAGATGGAGGTACTTAAAAAAAGAAGCATAAAAATAAGCCCTGCAACGGTTAAACCGAAATGCCAATAGGCTATTTTATAACTAATAGGCTTTTCAATGCTATTCATCCAAGAATAAAATAGGGTGATGATCACTGATACTACGGTAATGAGCATTTGAATTTCTAAGAAATCTATGCTGTAATAATTTCCACGGAAAGTCATATCAGCATCAGGCATATTCCAAAACAGCCCAATCACTATAGGAATAAAAGACAAGAACAGAAATAGATAGGTAGGTTTAAGCTTCATTATTTACCATTTGAAAGCAAAATAACAATTTCTTTAAACAAAATGCAATCTCAATAACTAGGTATTTATATAATTTCCACATCACTTTCAGATTCTTCTTTTAAGGGTAAGTACCCCAATAAAAGTTTCTTCTTTTCTTCTCATCTCTATATAAAGTGTACGCCCGTCACTTGATTTGAATAGCGCTGTAATCTCGTCAAAACTCATCTGACTTACAGGTTTAAAGTTGATCCCTAAAAGCTCATCATCTTTTAAGATTCCAAATTCATCTGCAGCAGACCAAGGCTCTACCCGGTTTACAAAATATCGGTTATAGCCATCCCCTGCGCTTACCAGTTCCATTCCGCTCATGTCATGCGCTATGGGTATTTCAAACTCGGCATTTGGTTTGATGTAAATACATGCTTTCTCATAGTCAAAAATAATTTCGAACTTCTTTAACAACTGATTACCTATGGTTCCGTTGCGGGGAACGGAGGTTACTTTTGCAGCTGCATCTTCATAAAAAGGAAAAGAGCTCAGAGGTGATTTGATATCAAATTTTCCAATCCTTAAATGGTCAACACGGCCAATAAAGCCTCCGATGTTCCCTCCTAAGCCCACACCTAAATTAGCCTGAATAAATTTATCTGGAAGCGGGAAGGCTTCTCCTTTATAGGTTTCTAATGACATAGGAAGCCCTGCTCCAGTGTCAATCAGCATTTTTAAGGGTATCTTTTTTTGATCGCCTACATCCACCAAGACATTTATATAAGGTTTGTTGTATTCTATACTGATTGGAATTTTTAGTCCTTTTCTAATCAATCTGGATTTACGGTGATTATAAATGGTGAGGTAGCCCGCATCGTAATATACCCTTACCATAAAACTCTCAAAGAAATCATTCCCTATCAGTCCGTGAATTGGGATACCCGCATAACCAGAAAGGTTAAAGATATCTTCGTCAAGAATTGCAGCCGAAATACTTTCAGCAACCGCATTACCTATTTTGACTTTTAAAAACGGAGTGGTGTAAGCATCTAAATCTTTGCCTTCACCTAAACCTTTAATGGTGATTTTTCTAACGTGTTTCAGCTGTAGGGCATCACGTAAAGTTGGATCTGTAATGAGCATTAAGCCTATTCCAGAATCTAATATAAAATTGAATGGCCCTTTGTTGTTGATGTAGGTGGTTAATATGATTAAACCTCTTGATTTATTAAAGGCGATGGTTTCTTTAGAGCGTTTTCCCTTGAAATTAAAGGTGTTTTGAGAAAATACTGGTCCGATTAATGTGCAAGAGCAGATTATTAATAAAAGGATTATTTTATTGAGCTGGCTTAACATATTGGTTAACAAGCAATTTACGGCTAAATCATCAACAAACAACAATAAATATTTATGTTACATTTTAGTAATTTGCAACACCAAAATAAATCTATGATGAAGTTTACACCTTTAGCATTAACCCTAGCAGTTTTAGCTTTATTTTCTTCTTGTGCGGTACAAAAACCTGTTTTAGTCCCTTATCAGAACATCAGCAATCAGGTCAAAAATTCGCCAATTAACCAGCAACATAATGTAGGTTTTGTATTGAAAGAAATGGGTGCTTCATCCAATATGGTTTCCATTAATGCCGACCATTATTTTACGCCTGCTTCTAACACCAAGCTGTACACTTTTTATACTGCCTTAAATATGTTGGGCGATTCTATCCCTTCTTTTGAGTATATCATTAAAAAAGATTCTTTAATCATCTGGCCTATGGCCGATGCGTCTTTTCTTCATCCAGATTTTAAAACACAAAAGGCATTTGATTTTCTTGCCAATTCTGGAAAAAGCATTTATCTGGTTAACGGAAGGTACCAGGGAGAGAAGTTTGGACCAGGCTGGAGTTGGGATGATTATAACGATTATTACCAAACAGAAATTACTGATTTGCCCTTATTTGGAAACAGCATTAATATTACTGGCAGTCAGAAAGGATTGGTGTACGCCCCAGATTTACCTTCTATGTACCTGAGTGAGGTAATTGCTTCCAAAAACACGAAGAGCGTGAAAAGAAACATGGACAATAATAACCTTAGCGTTCCTAATAGTTTAGGTGCTAATTTTAGTCAGACTGTGCCACTTTACCTCAATAAAGGCATTATAGAAAACTTACTGACCGATACGCTTTTGGCTACCGGATTGGTGATTAAACCCGTAAAAACTATTCCGTGGAGAAAAGTGCCCGCCAATGCAAAAACGGTTTATAGCATTAAAGCCGATAGTTTGTACCAGCACATGCTACAACCAAGTGATAATTTTATGGCGGAAGAAATTCTTTTAAACTGCGCTGCGGCAAACCATTTAACCATGAATGCTGACAGCGTGATTGCCTACGCAAAAAGAAATTTCTTAAAAGACCTTCCTGATCCTATTCAATGGAGAGATGGTTCAGGCTTATCAAGACTTAATCTGTTTACGCCCAGAGATATGATTGCCCTGCTGGAGAAAATACATGCTAAAGTTGGTGATGAAAACAAACTTTTCAGCCTGTTGCCAAACGGAGGGAGATCAGGTACGATCCGAAATATGTTTAAAGGGAGCGAGTCGTTTGTGTTTGCAAAATCTGGGAGCCTGAGCAATAATTATAACCTAAGTGGCTACCTCATTGGCAAATCAGGCAAAAAATACCTATTCTCTTTTATGAATAATAATTTCTTAAATCCAACTGCGGAAATTAGAAAAGAAGTAGAAAGAACCCTGACTTTTATTCACGATAATTATTGAAAGAGCCACAACCTATTGTAGTTTTTGGCTAAAGCCAAATTATAAATTGCATTAAAAAAAATGGGCTGAAGCCCGTTTCAATTGATTTTTTTTTTTTAAAACGTACCACATTTACTTTCTACTATAGAAAGCCATTGATGAACATTCTTTACGCATAATATTTTTAGGGAATTTGTTAAGGCTAGTGATAAAGTTGAATTAAATCAAAAATTCAATATCCTAAAAACTCAATTCCACCAAAATTGGGCAATGGTCAGAATGTTTGGCTTCTGGCAAAATAGCTGCTCTTTTTAAATGTGGCGCTAAAGCCGAAGTGACCAAGTGGTAATCAATCCGCCAGCCTAAATTTTTTCCTCTTGCCCCAGCCCGATAGCTCCACCAGGTATAGTTGTGCGGTTCTGGATTAAAATGCCGGAAAGTATCTACAAAACCGCTATGGATAAAATTCTCCATCCATTGTCTTTCTTCGGGTAAAAACCCGGATGAATTGGCATTGGATTTTGGGTTATGGATATCAATAGCTTTGTGGCAAATGTTATAATCACCAGAGATCACCAGTTTAGGGAAATCAATTTTCAGCTTATCGATATAGTCAGCAAAATCATCTAAGAATTTATATTTGAAAAGCTGTCTTTCCTCTCCGCTACTTCCCGAAGGAAAATAAGCACTAATGACAGAAAAATCATCAAAGTCGGCTCTGATTACCCTTCCTTCTCTGTCATATTCTTCAATTCCGCAACCATATTCCACATGTTTTGGTTCTACTTTAGAAAATATAGCAGTACCGCTATAACCTTTTTTCTCCGCAGGAAACCAATAGTGTTTATAGCCTAATTGTTCTAAAACAATAATGTCTAATATTTGGTCTGGCGTTGCTTTTACTTCCTGTAAACAAACCACATCAGCATCGGTAGCTTGCAACCAAGCAAACCATTCTTTGTTAATTGCGGCTCTTATTCCGTTTACGTTGTAAGAAATGATTTTCATTTAAAATAATGTTAATGATGAGAAATTCTTACTTGCTTCCAATCTCTTTCAATAGTTGCCTCAGTTCTTTTCCTTCTACAAAGCTTACCCTCATGTGTATATCGGTTAATGGCCTATTATTAGCATCAACCTTTACCGTACAGATATTATCCACCATCTGAATTCCTTTTACCACTTCTCCATACACAGTATAAGACTGGTCTAATTGTGGCGTTCCGCCTATGGTTTTATAAATTTCTCTTTGTGGGGCAGGAATTTTCCTTCCCTTCAATCTTCCAGCTTCTAGCGCATCCAACTCGGCATCGGTATATTTTTTCCCCTGTACGATATAAAATTGTGAAGCACTGGAAGCCTTCTCTGGATTATTATCTCTGGCTGCCGCCAAAACTCCTTTTTCATGAAAAAGATTGGGAAGAAATTCGGCAGGAACGGTATAACCTAAATCTCCTTCTCCTAACTGTTTGCCTGGCGCTGCATTTTTTGAATCGGGATCACCGCCTTGGATCATAAATTCTTGCATTACTCGGTGAAACAAAGTTCCGTTCAAAGTACCCTCTTTAACCAATTTAATAAAATTGTCTCTATGCTGAGGGGTTTCACTATATAGCTTGATATAAACCTCGCCATAATTAGTGGAGATTTTAACATAAGTATGATTTAGTTTGGATGCAAAAGTATTGAGGCTTAAAAAACACAGGATAACCAGAATAATTCTTTTCATTTACTACAATTTAGGTTTGTAAAATAGGATAAGTTCAGGAATACACCTCCTCAAAATACTTCACAATTAAAGTCTTCATCAGCATCTCCTGTTCTAAAATATTATAAGCTGGGATAGGCATCAGCTTTTTCCAATGCGGCCAACCGTCCTGATCTACTCCTTCCAGTTCATAAAATCCCAACTCAGAAAAAAGCCTACAGTTGGCAATGTGCATCAACTCTTCTTTCTGCCTTTTGCTGAATTTCCTGGGTCCTTTTCCCAATTCCTGCACACCAATCAAGAATAAGATCACCTTTATGTCAGGCAAGTCATTATCAAAAGCTTCGGCTAGCTTCTTTTGTAATTCCTTAAACTTTATATTAACTTCTGATGGTTTCATAATTGGCAAATATAGTGTCAGGGAATTGAAATTAAATCATGTAATTGTGTTATTAATGATGTTCTTATATAGTAATGTTACTCAAAGTAAGTTCTGGAATAGTATTTTTGCAGCATCAATATGAGTGTAAAAAAATATATCCGGGTATTTCTGGCGTTGGGAATCATGTTCTCCATGCTGAGTGCGATGGTACCCTTACATAATATTGTTCATACACATTACTTTGTTAAAGCTGATTCCTGTGGATTTCACTGCGAAAAGCATATTAAAAATTACAGCAAACCATGCTGCACCACATCTGATGCAGTATTCTTAGCCACCATTCCAAAGATTAAATTAAATTTCAATCTCTTTAGGGTTCATGAAAAAATTTATAGGATAGAGGCTACCCAAAATTACTTCCAATTCTTTCATTTTTCAAAAAATAAAGCACCACCAGTAAACTGTTGATCAGTCAATTTTAATCAATTTTTTACTCAAGTTTTATTTATTTCAAATGAAAAAATTCATTCTATGTCTGCTTTTTTTAAGCAGCTTTACATATATTTCTTATGCCCAAGACGTGGCAGTTATAAAAGGCAAAGTTACTGATGCGCAAACCAAAACTGCGCTTCCTGGTGCAACGGTTACCATTCCAGATTTAAAAGTTAATGCAATTACTGATGGTAATGGGGAATTTGCCTTCAGTCATGTTCCTAATAAGGGGAAATTTTTAGTGCAGATTTCTTATATCGGTTATAAATATCAGAACAAATCCATCGATTTTTCCAATAAAGAAGAACTGATTTTTGAATTACAGCCAAGTTTAATAGAAGCCAATGAAGTGGTGGTGACAGGTACCGTTACTGGTGCCGACAGTAAAAAGAACAGTACTTCCGTTGGGGTATTAACACATGGCGATATGATAGATAGGCCATCCAGCAATCTGATAGATGCCATTTCAAAAGTTGGAGGAGTTTCTCAAATCACTACTGGGCAGGCCATTTCAAAGCCAGTGATCCGCGGTTTATCTTACAACAGAATTGTAACCTTAAGTAATGGCATTAAGCAACAAGGGCAACAATGGGGAGATGAACACGGGATAGAAATAGACCAATACGCTGCAGATAGAGTAGAAGTTTTAAGAGGCGCTGCCAGTTTACTTTATGGTGCTGATGCCTTGGGCGGAGTGATTAATATTTTAGATCCGCTAACTGTACCAGATGGCACAATTAAGGGTGAGGTGTTGAGCAATTACTCTACCAACGCCGGTTTAACTTCAAATTCTGCAATGCTTACCGGAAACGAACACGGTTTTGTTTGGAGAGGAAGGGGCACCTACAAAAATGCCTATTCTTTTAAAACACCTGATTATTATTTCCCAAACTCCGGGTTTAATGAGACCTCAACCGAAGGGATGGTGGGCTTCAATAAAAAATGGGGATACAGCCATTTAAATGTTTCTTACTTTAAAAACAACATTGGCTTTTATGAACCTGCTGTAAATGGCAATGGTGTTTTGGTCAATGAAGATGGTGATCCTTTTACAGATGCTGCACTCAAAGACCGTAATTTGGCTTTCCCAAAGCAGGCAATATCTCATTTTAAAGTGGCGGTAAATAATAATTTTCTGTTCAATAAAGGAAATTTAAAATTAGACCTTGGTTTCCAAAATAATGTGAGGAAAGAATTAGACGGACCAGACCCGTCGCTGTTTTTTGATTTAAACACCTATAGTTTAGATGCTAAATACTATGTGAATGCTAAAAATGGATGGCAACCTGTTATTGGTTTAAGCACAGACCATGGCCAAAGCCAAAACAAAGGTTCTGAATATTTGATACCCGCTTACAACAATTTTGGGGTTGGTGTATTTTATTACCTTAAAAAAGAATGGGAAAATTCCAGTTTTAATGCCGGTGCCAGGTATGATTACCGCCAAAATAAAGGCG
Organism: Pelobium sp.; assembly: GCA_039918235.1. Taxonomy (GTDB): domain Bacteria; phylum Bacteroidota; class Bacteroidia; order Sphingobacteriales; family Sphingobacteriaceae; genus Pseudopedobacter. The sequence continues at coordinate 14,817 of JBDSHZ010000160.1, read as the reverse complement.
ATGGTTTAGTGGCTGATGGAGAACAAAAATTTACAGCTTTTAAAACTAAGTTTTCCAATGTTAGCGGAGCAGCAGGTTTCACGCATCAGTTTAATGAGAAATTTAATTTTAAAGCTAATTTAAGCAGTGGATACCGGGCACCAAATCCAGCAGAACAAGCTTCTAATGGAGTACATGAAGGCACTTTTAGATATGAAAAGGGGAATTCTAACTTAAAGGCAGAAAAAAGTTATCAAGCAGATTTGACTTTTCAATATGCTACAGAAGTGTTTGACTTTAGTACTACTTTTTACAACAACTACATCAATGACTATATCTTTTTATCTCAAAAAAACGGAGAAACTATTGATGTAGAAGATGATAATGGGCAATCACAAACCTTGGCACTCTACAGGTATTCGCAAGACAATGCAAATTTGTACGGTACAGATGCCAGCTTGATTTTTCATCCTATAAAGCTCATTCATTTTGACAATACTTTTAGTTATGTCCATGCCCAAAATTTGTCCACCAAAAATCCAGTTCCATTTATTCCTGCGACAAGTTTGAGAAACGAGTTAAGGCTTGAGCCAACAATTAAAGGTTTAAAAAGTCCTTATTTCTCAATTGGTTTAGACAATTACTTTGCCCAAAACCGGGTGGATGATTTTGAAAGCAAAACCAGTGGCTATTCTTTATTAAGAGCGGGCATTGGCACTGCCTTTAATTTGGGCAAGCAGCAGATAAGATTAAATGTATCTGGCAACAATTTATTGAATAAGAAATATTACGACCATTTGAGCAGGTTTAAACCCGGTAGGTTAGATGAATCTGATCCAACTTTTGGAATTTATAACCTTGGGCGGGATGTCACTTTTGGTGTTTATATTCCTTTGAGTTTATAAGGCATTATTCTTGCTTTTCTGAAAACGGCTGCAATGCAGCCGTTTTTAATTTTAATCATTTTCCACTCATGAAAAAGCTGATCTCACTGTTTACTTTTGCCGTTATTACCTTCACTGCTTTCGCACAAGTAGATACCCTTTCCATCACTTTAGAAAACGTAAAATATGCTTATCCTATTCATTACCTTTCTTTCAAAATAGAAGATCAGGATGTGAGGATGGCTTATATGGATGTGAAACCATCGACGAAAGCCAATGGAAAAACAGTACTCTTATTCCATGGAAAAAACTTTGGGGGTTATTACTGGACGGAGGTGATTAAAGGATTAACAGCTGAAGGTTATCGAGTGGTAGTTCCTGATCAAATTGGTTTTGGAAAATCAAGTAAGCCGTTTATTCATTACAGTTTTCATGAAATGGCGAAAGAAAACAAAATGCTTCTTGATACTTTAGGCATTGTAAAAGCTACTATTTTAGGCCATTCTATGGGAGGCATGTTGGCTACCCGTTTTGCATTGCTGTATCCAGAAACTACAGAAAAGTTAATTTTAGAGGATGCAATAGGCTTAGAAGATTACCGCACCTTTGTTCCCTATAAAAATGCAGCAGCACAATACCAAGGGGAACTAAAGAAAACCGCTGAGAGCATTAAAAGCTATTATCAAAGTTCTTATTTCCCAGAATGGAAACCAGCTTATGATTACCTAGTTGATATAGGTGCAGGTGTAACTTATAGTGCAGATTATCCGCGTTGGGCGATGGTTTCGGCACTCACTGCAGTGATGATCTATGAACAACCTGTGGTTTATGAATTTAAGAACCTACAAGTTCCTACGGTGATAATGGTTGGCACAAAAGACCACACTATTGTTGGCAAGGGTTTGCTCAGTAAAGAACAGCAAGACCAACACGGGATCTATAAAGAACTAGGTAAAACCACTGCCAATAAAATTCCAGACGCAAAGCTGTTAGAATTTGAAGGCGTTGGCCATATTCCTCATGTTCAGGTTTTTAATGATTTTATGAGGGAGCTGTTGAACGCTTTGAAATAATTTTTTTTATACCAAAAAACACCCAATGATTGATCAATGTAGCATTATATTTGGCTATTTAGGTTAAAAAAAAATGTAAATTCTAAAAAGCAAAATGCATAAAACTTAAAGCTATAACAGAATTATAACGTTTCGAGGATTGGAGGATTGCAAGGCCCTTACTTTCAATTTTGAAATAAAGCTCAATTGAACTTGAAATTAGCCATAAATCCGCTTTTTGTAAATGCTGTTATTGGCAGTTATTTCCTTATACCATTTCCGATAACTTTTCCATATTGTGTCATTTCCAATTTTATAGTGCCATCGCTCAATTTTGTAAATGTCATCACGCCATCACTTCCCCCTTGTCTTATTGCTTGAAATGTGTTATTTGATGTTGGAAAAAATCTCATATCCCAACTTGCTTTGTCTGTATTGTAAATTAAATAACCGTTTAAATAAGTTATTATATGTTTTTCAGAGCTGTCTTTTATGTCAGTATAATCTCCAATGTATTTTTTAATTTCACCTTCTTCTACATTTACTTTTTTTGCAAACTCATTTGTAGTCGGTTTGCTATCTATTATTTCATTAATAGACTGATAAGGAGAAACGCCTTTGTCGAAATTTTCTAATAAAATTATGGTTCTGTCATTTAGAGAATTGTAATGAAAGAAACTACTATAACCATCCCAACTTCCTGTGTGTCCAAAGCTTATATTAGAACCCTTTTTACGTACATCAAATCCAAAACCATAAGGTATATATTTATTTTTATTAGTCTTGCTGATTTCCATTACATCATTAAATTCTTTTTGAGTTAATAGTGAATTGTTTTTGATGGCACTTATCCATTTATAAATATCTTCTACCGTTGAATTGACTTTTGCATTACCGATAATTCCGTCCATATAATAACTCATCATATTCCTAATTTTAGGGTCATCTTGAGTTGCTTTTTCGAAAGAATTTTTAACCCAACTATAACCATAAGCATAATTTTTTATCTCTTTGGGATTTTCTCTACGGTTATAAACAAAAGTTCTTTTCATTTTTAAAGGTTTAAATATCTTTTCAGACAAGTAATCTTCCATTTTTTGCTTAGATATTCTTTCAATTATTGTAGCTAAAAACACATAGTTTGTGTTGGAATATCTGTTTGCTGAATTTGGCGCAAATTCCAATGTGTCTTTTGTTTGTGAATAGTAATTAATAACATCTTGATTGATTGCGATTTTCTCATTTTTCCAATCTTCCCTAAATTTTCCTAAAAATTCGGGAATTCCACTTGTATGTCTTAATAAATCATAAATTTTCACTCCTTTATAATTTGATAGTTCTGGAATATATTTTGTAATATCATCGGTGTAATTTATTTTACCATCTCTATGGAGTAGGACTATTCCAACACCTATAAATTGTTTACTGCAAGATGCTAATTCGAAAATAGTTTTTGAGTTATTCCTTTCTTTTGTCTTTTCATTACTAAATCCTTTTCCATCTTCGTAGATTATTTTTCCTTTTTCGGCTATTAAAACACTTCCGCTAAATTGGTTTTGTTCGTAAAGTGAAGTGAATAAAGAGTCCAGTCTTTTTTCTGTATTATTTTTTTGTCCAAGACAAACATTAGCTGTTAGAAATATTAAAGCTGTTAAAATTAGATTTTTCAAATTCATTTTTTTTATTTTGAGTCTGCGGTATAATCAACATTGGCTTAATTACTTGTGAAATAAATCAATATCGCCATATCTTAAAGTATATCTATTTTTATTCCATTTGCCTTTTTCAATTCTTGTAATTCTTTCTGTTGCTTTTTCATCAGCTCTTTAAACTCTGGTAATTCTTGCAGTTTCTTTAAATCTTCCATTTTCGCTTTCCATTCTGGGGAATTTAATTTCTTCTGCATCTCTTCTGAGCCCTTTTGAATCGCAGCCATCTTGTCCTTCCATTCTGGGGAATTGAATTTCTTTTCTAACTCTTCTGAGCTCTTTTGAATCGCAGCCATCTTGTCCTTCCATTCTGGGGAATTGAACTTCTTTTCTAACTCTTCTGAGTTCTTTTGAATGGCGGCCATCTTTTCTTTCCATTCTGGCGAATTGAATTTCTTTTCTAGCTCCTCCGAGTTCTTCTGAATGGCGGCCATCTTGTCCTTCCATTCTGGAGAATCGAATTTTTCTTCCATGGCTTTATATTTAAGCTTCAAACTATCAGGTAATTCATCTACAGAATAATAGGTCACTTTTTGTCCGTCCTTATCGGTAATCACCATATGGAATTTATTGGTTTTCTTTTGAACAGAATCCGTATCTACTTTTAAAAAAGGCCGTTCCAACAAGGTCCTTGCATCGGCAAGGTTAGATTTAATCATTGTAATGGCTGTTGCTTTCTTTGTCTTCACTATTTCATTTTTTGATGGATTGATCCAAGCCAAAGAAACAATGATTGAAACGCTTAAAGCGAGTATATAAAACTGCTGTTTTGTAGTGCTGTAATTTGTTTTCATGTCGGTAATTCTTTTAATGCGTTGATATAAATGTTGCTTATTTCCCGTAGCGGCTAATGATAGCGCTGGAGATTGTTTGTTTTTTAATAATTCTAATTTTAAAAGGGTCTGTGCATAATTCACTGGCCTACCTGTAAAACTAACCACCAAGTCGTCACAAGCATGTTCTCTTTCTATAGCTAAGAGTTTGGTGGTCAGCCATACAAATGGATTGAAAAACAATAAGGTTTCTATACCTGATTTTAGCAGGTTGGTTAAATAATCGTTTCTACGGATATGTGAAAGTTCATGAATGAGGATTGCTTCCACCTGTTTATGGTCTAATTGAGTAGCCAATACAATAGGGAATAAAACAACAGGTTTAAAAAAACCAATCACTAAAGGAACATTTACTTTAGTGGAAAGATAAAATTTTACTGTTTTACTAATTTTTAATTGATGCATGGCAAAATCAAAAATTGACTTCCACTCCGCCGGTATAGCCAATATATTTTCTTTTTTTATCCTTTTTAGTTTTTGGTAACTAGATAATAAAATGACGGTTTGAAAAAGAATTCCCAAACTATAAATCAATACTATGATTGGGATATAAACTTCATCCTTAAAATAATAATTGTTGCTGAATCTGGATAAACCCTGACCGGCTACCGCCTTAATAGCGACACTATTTATTAACGAGCCATTGCTGGGCAATTCAAACAAAGAAAAAAAAGTAATACAAAAACCAATAAACATTAAAACCAGTGCAGCAAAAGACAGGTTGTGCTTTGCTCTTGCACTATTTTTATATCCTATTGCTAACAAAATGAACAATACCGTGTAAATAATTGCTCCTTGCCATAGAGAATGGATGATGCTCCATCCTATTGCTTTTACCAGATGATCAATAATAGCTCCCATTATTGCTTGTTTTTAAGTTTATCTAAATAGTCTTTTATTAAATCCAACTCTTCGTCACTCGCTGTTTGATTACCCAAGGCCTGCATCACCAATCTGGCAGCAGAACCATTAAAAACATTGTCAATCATTTTAGTAACCAATTGCTGTTGTGTTTTTTCCTGATTGACCAATGCCGTATAAACATGTTTTTTAGAGCTGGTATCACGTTCTACCAACTGTTTCTCTAGCATGATCTGCATTAATTTAAGCGTGGTGGTATATCCAGAGCCTTCCTTATCCAATGCCTCATGCACTTCTCTAACTGTACAGTTCCCCTTACTCCACAATACTTGCAGAATTTCCATCTCTCCTTCTGTTGGTTTCACACTCATTTTTAATGCTAAATCTTTACTACGAAATATTTCGTATTCAAACATACGAATAGTTTCGTATATGTCAATATTATTTTGAAAATTTTGTAAAGAATGTGGAAAAGCTTTTTTCAGATTTACACCGATTTTTTATTTTCACAAAAACTGTAATGTTTATTTCCCTTTCGTATCTATACAGAAGCAAAATAAATTATTGAATGTCCGATCTAAATTTTAAAGAAATTTACGAAACCTATTCTTCCCAAATTTACAGGGTGTGCTTAGGCTATGTAAATGACCAAGAGCAGGCAAAAGATTTAATGCAAGAAACATTTATTTCTGTATGGAAAAACCTTTCCTCGTTCAGACATCAATCAAAAATTAGCACATGGATTTTCAGGATTGCAACCAATAATTGTTTGCGTCATTTAGAAAAAGCAAAAAGAATCATCACTACAGAATTACCCTATCAAATTGAGGAGAAAGAGGAAGTTAAACAGGATGACAAAGTGCTGTTTTTATACCGTTGCATATCTGAACTGGAAGAAACCGACAGACTCATTATTTCTTTGGTTTTAGAAGATTTACCTCAAGCAGAAATTGCAACAATTATTGGATTAAGTGTAGGAAATATTAGGGTAAAAGTTCATCGTATTAAAGAGAAATTAACCTCCAAATTTAAAAAAAATGGACAATTTGAATGATTTAAAAGCAATTTGGCTGAATGTAAAAACGGATAGCCTTCCAAATTCCGAACAGATGGTGGCCATTATTAAGGCTTATAAAAATAAAACTTTACAAAGATTAGTGTTATTAATTGTAGCTGCCTTTTTCATGATAGCATTGATGCTGTTTACTGGATATGTGTATGATTTTAAATTCCTGAGCTCTAAAATTGGTGAGGGTTTAATTGTTTTTTCAGGAGCGATTTTAATTGCCACCAATCTCAATTCCTTAAACAGATTTTATAAGCTAAATGTATGCAGTAATAAAGAGTATATCGAATTTTTAAAACAAACAAGGTTAAGGCAACTTTTCTATTTCAGATACACACAAGTTGCAGGATTGGTTTTTTCCTTTATTGGTTTAATTCTCTATTTATATGAATTGGTGTACAAAAACCAAATAGTGATGATCACCTGCTATCTGCTTCTGGTTCTTTATTTTACTGTGATATTCTTCTATTTCAGACCGAAATCTTTCAAAAAAGGATCCGCTAAACTAAATCTTGAATTGGATAAATTACAATGCATTGAACAACAATTTTAGAAAATTAAAAAAATGAAAATAAAAAACAATCAGAAAATACTTTTAGCAATAGGGCTCTTTCTTGCAAGTATGAATTTACTTTTAATTCACTATTTAAATTTACCCGATTTTATGGCTGGTTTAATCACAGGAATCTCGATAGGTTTAGAAATTATCGCAATTGTTTTATTGAAAAGAGTGCCTAAAACTTCCTGCAATTAATTCAGTTATGGTATGATGTTGTATAAATCATACAATTGATAGCATCAAAAATCAATTGAAACGGGCTTTAATCCGTTTTTTAAGGTCATTTATAGTTTGGCTTTAGCCAAAAAGCTCAACAGGCTTCGGCTAAAGCCAAATAGTAAACAGATTTTGTACATCGGGCTATAGCCCGACTCAATAGAACTATCTTAAATTAAGATTTTAGATAAATTTTTCTGCTCCAGATTATAAAAAATGCAGAAGGTAAATTATTGATAACTATCTCCTTAAAAATCTGTTATGCTGCAGTATATTATAGATTGATATAAATTTAGACTGCTTATAAACAAATACTATTCAAAAGCTCTTTCACATTCACTTTTACCTGCTCACCACTTTCCATGTTCTTCAAACTCAACAATCCACTTTGCATTTCATCTCCACCAATCACCACCACATAAGGAATGTTTTTATCATTGGCATATTGCATCTGCTTTTTCATTTTTGTACCGAACGGGAAAAGCTCCGCATTAATGTGTGCCTGTCTTAGTTGGTTCAAAATTGGGATGGCAAAAGCTTCTTCTTGTTCTCCAAAAACACAGATTAAAACTTTAGTGCTTTCATTCACTGTGGATGGGAATAATTCAAGCTCTTCCAAAACATCGTAAATCCGGTCTGCTCCAAAAGAAATCCCTACACCTGTTAAACCATCTTTTCCAAACATTCCGGTTAAATCATCATAACGGCCACCACCACCAATAGAACCCATAGCCGCTTCGTTAGTTTTCACCTCAAAAATACATCCGGTGTAATAGTTCAGTCCCCGAGCTAAAGTTAAATCCAATTCTACTTTTGCAGTTTGCAAACTGAAATTTGATAGATAAGTAAACACTTTCTCAATTTCGGAGATCCCATTTAATCCTATCGTTGAATTAGCCAATACCGATTTTAGCGAATCCAATTTTTCTTCATTCGTTCCCGATAAAAGAATAACAGGTTTTAAAATTTCAATATCGTGTTGGGTAAATTCTTTTTCTAAAAGCTCCTTTTCTACTCCTTCAAAGCCAATTTTATCCAGTTTATCAATGGCAACGGTGAGGTCAACAATTTGATCTGGCCTGCCTATTAATTCGGCTATACCTGATAGTATTTTTCTATTATTGATTTTTACAGTAAAATCCTTCAATCCTAAAAGACTTAAAGCTTCATCGTAAATGCAAACAAACTCAGCTTCGTTCAATAAAGAATCAGAACCAACCACATCCGCATCACATTGATAAAATTCACGATATCTTCCCTTCTGCGGCCGATCTGCCCGCCAAACCGGCTGAATCTGAAAACGCTTAAATGGGGAAGTGATTTCATGCTGGTGCATCACCACATAACGGGCGAAAGGAACCGTTAAATCGTAGCGTAAAGCTTTTTCTGAAATTATAGGCAATAAGTTTTTAGAAGTTAAGCTTTCCGCTTTTTGCTTAAAGTTTTCCGCTTTTGAAAGGTAATCTCCTGAATTCAAAATCTTAAAAATCAGCTGATCACCTTCGTCTCCGTATTTACCGGTCAAAGTATCCAAGTTCTCCATTGTTGGAGTCTGAATTTCTTGGTAGCCATACTTTTTAAACACTTTCTTAATGGTGTCAAAAATATAATTACGTCTAATCATCACTACCGGACCGAAATCTCTGGTTCCTTTAGGGATAGCTGCTTTCACATTTGCCATGGCGCAAAAATACAGATTAGCACTTAATAACCTATTTATTCTTAAAAATCAGTTTCAAGCCATTTTTCCCTTCAACTTACTGGGCAATACTCCGAAATATTTTTTAAAGGCTGCAGAGAAATGGTGTGCATTTTTGTAGCCTACTTCGTCAGCCACTGCTATTATTTTTTTATCCTTACACAAAAGAATCTTCGCTTTTTCCATCCTTAAATCATGTAGGTAACCAAATACGGTAGTTCCATAATATTCCTTGAAGCCTTTCTTCAATTTAAAATCGTTTAAGCCTACCTCATGCGCCAGCTCAATTAAAGAACAAGGATTTCTCATGTTTTCCATGATAATGGTCTTCGCATGTTCCATCTTTTCTAAATCTTTATTTACCGATCCTTCATCCTCTAATTCAATAAGATTATTAAAATGCAGATAAATTAATTCCAAAATTTTCGCCTCTAGATAAATCAGCTCCAACTCATTTTTAATATTTAAATCAATCAGTTGCCTGATGAGTGATTGGTGTGAAATTTTAATTAATGTTGGACGCAATAATATTGGTGTATGTTCTGGCAGGGGGTTATTAAATTGGATGATGAGTAAGGAAACTGCTTGTGCTGTCTGGATATGAATGGAATTATTGTTTCCAACATATACATAATGTTGGTGTGCTAAAATTAACGTTGAGTTTAATTTTAAAGACCCTTCTAACAAATAAACCATGCAATCTTGTTTAGAGGTCAAATCGAAATGAAAGCTCCTAGGATCATTCAGCCTTAACTCCGCTAATTGATAATCTTTAAAGCAAGTTTGGCTAACAAAAAAGTTATTCCCAGTTTCCGAAGTTGAGCGTTGCCAATCATTCAGCACTTTCATCATTTCAGGTATAGCTACCTGCTTGTCCTCCTCGAAAACCAATTTGATCATTTAATCCCTTTAGCGTTGCAAAAAATCCGTCTAGCGTTAGCGGTGCTATGTAAAACTTTTCAAATTTGCACAAATTATTTATAATAAGTCTAAATAAAAACAATGAAACATAAATTACTTTTATTCATTTTATTAATGAGTACCTATTTTGGAGCAACAGCCCAGGAAAAAATTAAAATTTTTGGAAAAGTAACTACCTCAGATGGCCAGCCGGCAGCCAATATCAGTGTGATGCTTAAAGGCACCTCTTACGGAACATATACAGATGACCTTGGGAAATACCAACTCAGAAATATCAAACCTGGAGCCTACACGCTTAAACTGAGTGCTGTTGGAATTGATCCGCAGGAAAAATCGATCATTTTAATTGCTGGAGAGCAAAAAGAATTAGACTTCAGTATGAACAAAAATAGTTCCCGATTGCAAGAAGTTGTAGTTATCGGAAGCACAAAAAAATATAATGAAGAGCTTCCATCAGCTTCTTTGAGGATTAACGAACCTTTATTGGAGGTACCGCAAAATATTCAAGTGGTTACTGCTGCCGCATTGGCAGATCAGCAGATCATCAGCATGAGCGACGGTTTAATAAGAAATGTTAGTGGGGTAACCAGAACAGAACATTGGGGAGACATGTACACCAATTTGAGCATGAGAGGTTCTCAGATCCAAGCATTCAGAAACGGATTTAATGTGGTAAACTCTTCCTGGGGCCCATTAACAGAAGACATGAGTTTTGTTGATCATATTGAATTTGTAAAAGGTCCTGCCGGCTTTATGCTTGCCAGTGGAGATCCTTCAGGTTTATATAATGTGGTGACTAAAAAGCCAACCGGACAATCAAAAGCAGAAGCAACCTTTACATTAGGTAGCTATGATCTTTATAGAACCACTTTAGATTTAGACGGAAAATTAAGCAAAGACAGCAAGTTGCTGTATCGTTTTAATGTAGCCGGCCAAAACAAAGGCTCTTTCAGAGCGAATGAATATAATAACCGCTTCAGCATTGCACCTGTAATTTCTTATCAGATAGATGAAAATACAAAGCTTACCGCTGAATATACTTTGCAACATGCAAACATGTCTGATGTAGGTTCATTCTACGTTTTTTCTCCTGATGGTTATGCAACATTGCCAAGAGATTTTACCAGTTTATCAGCGGGAATGCCCGCAACGGTGATTAACGACCATAGTACATTTATTAATTTACAGCACCAAATCAGCAAAAGCTGGAAATTAACAGCGCAAGGTTCTTATTTCTATAATAAGCAATTAGGTAGCGATTTATGGCCAAATGCGGTAAATGCAGATGGAACCATGCTAAGAAGTGTATCTGGCTGGGATGCAAAAAGCACAATGACTATGGGACAGGTGTTTTTAAACGGTGATGTAAAAACGGGAAATATTAGGCATCGCATTTTAGGAGGATTAGACGTTGGCAACAAAAGTTATTTTGCAGACTGGAGTCAAACACATCAATTAGATACATTAGGTGGAGAATTTGATCCGCATAACCCATATTTAGGATCACCGAATAATGGCTACCCTGCTTTTGATTATTCTACTGATGTAGAAAGCAGAGCTACCGCAATTGGAGGCACCATGATGCAACGCTATACCGCCATCTATGTACAGGATGAGTTGGGATTTTTACAAAACAGATTTAGACTGACCTTAGCCGGCAGGTACACTGATTTTTCCCAGGCAAACTTTGGTGGCAAAGCAGAAAAAGCAACACATTTCTCTCCACGTGTTGGCTTAAGCTACTCGGTTGGTTCACAAACCTCTTTTTACGGTTTATATGATCAAGCTTTTATTCCTCAGAACGGAATATTGGCCAACGGAAACAGTACAAAGCCTATTACCGGTAATAATCTTGAATTTGGGATAAAGAAAGAATGGTTCAATCATAAATGGAATACAACAGTTTCTGCATACCGAATTCTGAAAAACAATGAATTAACTGCCGATCCTAACAGTCCTCCAACAGCTAATTTAAGTGTTGAACTGGGGCAGAAAAGAGCACAGGGAATTGAGTTTGATATCAAGGGAAATATTTTCAAAGGTTTTAATCTAATTGCAAATTATGCGCTTACAGATTCTAAAGTTACCAAAGTAACTGAAGGTATTACTGGTATTGCGGTTGGCGACGTTGTTCCAGGATATGCGAAACATACTGTTAACAGCTGGTTGAATTATAAAATTCAAGAAGGCATATTAACAGGGTTCGGTATTTCTGGAGGATTTACTTGGCTAGCTGGTAGAGAAACCGACAGCTGGAGCGAATCTGACATCCGTTTGCCAAACTACTTTAAATTAGATGCTGGCCTGTCATGGCAGAAAGGCAATATGAATATCACCGCCAACGCATTTAATGTTTTAGATAAATATTTATATAGCGGTTCTTACTACTCGTATTTGAATGCTTTTTACTGGCAAACAGAAACACCTAGAAATTATAGATTAAGTATTGGATATAAATTTTAGGAATGACTTTTAAAAAAATCATACTTTTTACACACCTATGGCTCGGACTAATCTCCGGGCTTTTGGTGCTTTTTTTAGGCATCACCGGTTGCATTTTGGCCTTTGAAAGAGAAATAGAAAATGTAACCCAAGATTACCGATTTACTGCAGTTGAGAATAAAGCAACACTTCAACCCAGTTCCTTAAAAAAAATTGCCGATGAGCAATTGCCGGGTAAAAAAGCACACAGCATTTCTTATGAAGCTGGAAAATCTTCACAGGTAGTTTACTTTGATTTTGAGCCCGAATACTATTACACCGTATTTCTTAATCCTTACACAGGGAAAGTATTGGAGGTGAAAAATATGGAAAACGATTTCTTCCGAATCGTAGTCGATGGTCACTATTATTTGTGGTTGCCCCCTACAATCGGGCAACCAATTTTAGCTTCTGCAACTTTGGTTTTTGGAGTGATGCTGATTACCGGCATTGTGCTGTGGTGGCCAAAAAATAAAGCGGCGGCAAAAAACAGGTTCAAAATAAAATGGAATGCCCGTTGGCGTAGGGTAAACTATGATATGCATAACGTATTAGGTTTTTATGCCAGTTGGTTTGCTATATTTTTAGCCATTAGCGGATTAGTAATGGGCTTTCAATGGTTTGCCAGCTCAATATATTGGGTGGCATCCGGAGGAGATCAAATCAAGAATTTTGAAGAAACTTTTTCTGATACCACCCAAGTCAAAAATCAAGATGTAAAATATGAAGCCATAGACGAGCTTTGGCTACTGACTAAGAGAGAAAATCCTAACTATATCGGAAGTATAGAAATTCACCCTCCGGCAGATGAAAAATCTTCCATAGAAGTAGCTTTAAATCCAGATACGGAAACTTATTGGAAAGCAGACTACATTTATTATGACCAGCATACGCTGAAGGAGATTTCAGTAGACCATATTTACGGCAGGTTTCAGGATGCAAAAACAGCTGATAAAATTATACGGATGAATTATGATATCCATGTTGGCGCTATTTGGGGGATTTGGGGAAAAATTCTAGCCTTCTTTGCTAGTTTATTTGCTGCCAGCCTGCCCGTAACCGGCTTTCTGATTTATTGGGGTAAAAGAAACAAAAAGAAAACTGCTAAAATTTAAAGATTTGGAAGATAAATTTATAGAGCTCCACAAAAATGATTTTGGCAATGTCAACTTTTGCCATCACTGTGGATGTGCCATGGTAGCCTTTGGGAATTTAATTTTCAAGGTAAATGAAGATGATTTTATCTTGTTTATCAAGCTGATCAATCAGCTGAATATTAAATACCAATCTAAGCCAGATCAGCATCCAGAAGAAAAAATTATGATTCAGATGGATATTCCAGATTTTTTTATTGCTCTCCAAAAGAATGAACTTTCAAAGCTGGCATCTCTCCTAAATCAAGCAGATCTGATGCGCTCCGTTCATCAATTGATTTATAAATGATAGTATCAAGCCCCGTTTATTAAAGAAATTTGATAATTTCACTATATGAACAGGATTGATAGGCTTTTTGGGATTTCTACATTATTGCAATCTAAAAAATTCACCACTGCGGAACAGATTGCCGATAAATTTGAGATCAGCATTAGAACGGTTTACCGAGATTTAAAATCTTTGAACCAGCAAGGCATTCCCGTTTGTTATGAAGCCAATAAGGGGTATCATTTAATCAATGGCTATTTTCTGCCTCCTGTAAGTTTTAATTTAGAAGAAGCCAACGCATTGTTATTGATGGAGCAGTTCCTTAATGCTTTCAGTGATCAATCGATTCAAAAAAATTACAATAATGCACTTTCTAAAATAAAGTCGGTATTAAAGCAAAGTCAGAAGGAAAAAATAGAACAGCTGGCTTCCAATATGTATTTACAAGTTCCAAAAAGGTTAAGCAATGATTATGAATTTCTCAGCATCATTCAATCGGCTATCAGCCATAAAAATGTGCTCGAGTTTGAATATAAAAATGCAAAAGAAGAGCACAGCAAAAGAAAAATAGAGGCAATAGGTCTTATATTTTATGCCTTTAGCTGGCATTTAATCGGTTGGTGCCAGCTCAGAAAAGATTACCGCGATTTTAAAGTTTCAAGGATCATCAGCATCAAAGATTTAGAAAATCCTTTCAGCAAAGAAAACCACATTCCTTTGGCAGAATATTTAAAAATGCTCCCTGTTGATTATTAAATTTAATCTTCTAGAACTCAACCTCTCCTTCAAAAACCATTTTCGCTGGTCCTTCTAAAAAGATATTGGTGAATTTTTCCCCATTATAATCAAATCTGATAGTTAATTCGCCACCTAAAACTTTTATGGGCGTTTCAATTTTTCCTGTTAGATTTTTGGAAATGGCATTTGCCAAAGCAACAGCCGTCACTCCTGTTCCACAGGCATAAGTTTCATTTTCTACGCCACGTTCATAAGTCCTTACAAAAAGATGATCACTTTTGTCTTCCACAAAATTGATGTTGATCCCTTCATTTTTATAGGTTTCATTGTATCTAATAGCTCTACCTTCTTCAAAAACATCTTTATCGGCTACAGCCGTATCAAATTTAATGTAGTG
>JBDSHZ010000159.1:0-8855 GCA_039918235.1 Pelobium sp. | reverse complement strand
TACCGGCCATTCTCATTCCCTTGAATACTCTCGCTGGGTATGATGCTGCACCTAATGAACCTGGAGCTCTTAAACGGTTATGCTGACCGTGAGTTTGCATACCCACACCGCTAAATCCGTGGCGTTTTACAACACCTTGAAAACCTTTACCTTTTGAAGTACCCACTACATCTACATAGTCTCCTTCAATAAAAAGATTAACATCAACAACTTCTCCTAAAGTTTTCTCTTCTGTAAAATACTTAAACTCCACTAGCTTACGCTTAGGTGTAGTTCCAGCTTTTTCAAAATGACCTTTCAAGGGAGCGGTAGTGTTTTTTTCTTTTTTCTCATCGTAAGCTAACTGCACTGCAGCGTAGCCATCAATTTCGATGGTTCTCACTTGCGTTACCACACAAGGGCCAGCTTCTATAACAGTACATGGTATGTTCCTACCGTCTGCGTCGAATATGCTGGTCATTCCTACTTTTTTTCCAATTATTCCTGACATTTCTTAATTTAATTAACACCCATCGAAGCAGTAGGGCTTCGTTCAAGGTGGATATAATAACCCTAAAAGGGACGGCAAAGATAGGAAACTGTTATTAATTATCAAACACTTATGTATTTATTTTTCTATTTTTTTTATCTGTGTGTTTTTGGACCTTTATTTCATTCCTTATAAGAGCATGAATGGCCTTTTCAATCATCCCTATAACTTTAAAACCCTGACCTTATAATTAAAGAGTGTTTATTTTCTTGGACAATTAACTAATGCCTTATAGTTAACATCAGGTACATCAGCCTTAATTTATTTATTTTGGTCTGCTTATTGTATTTTTTATGTAGACAAACTAAAATATTAAAGACATGAACAATTTAAAATCAGTATTAAAAACAGCATTGATCATCAGCCCATTAATGGTAATGTTTTCTTGCAAAAACAATGATGCGAAATATGAAAACTTAGCAACAGGTGAAAAAGTTTACATCATAAAAGATAATGACATGGGCAAAGCAATTGACAGCATCAGCGGAAAACCAGTGAGGTTTTATGTTAATCTAGAAACCAAGGATACCATTAACGGAGAAACAGGATTAGTGGTAAATAACCAAATCGTTAAAACAGATGATGGATATGAAATGGCAAAAAGTGACCTACAGAAAGAAATTGATGAGATGAAAGCACAGGGAGATGTAAAAATTAAAGTGGATGGCGATGAAATGAAAATCAAGACTGATGATAAAAAAATCAAGATTGATGGTGATGATAAAAAAGTTAAATACGATAATTAAAAATTAAATATATGAAAAAGAAGATTTTATATAGCCTTTTAATAAGTATAGGAGCATTAGCTGCCTGTAACAATGATAAAACTGCAGCTAGCAATGAAGATAGCACTACAAATGTCAGTTCTGATGGAATGGAGACAGCTGAAAAGCCAACCGTAACATCTGGAGAATATATAAATTTAAGCTCAGGAGAGAAAGTATACATTATTGCAGATCCTGTTACAGGTATTGCAGTGGACAGTATTACTCAAATACCTGTACAGTTTTATTATGACCCTGTTACTTTAGATACCATTTATCAAAATGGTTTAGTAGTAAATAGGATGCTGATTAAAGAAGGTGACGGCAAGTACAAGCTGGACGATATGAAAATTAAGATTGATGGTGATGAAATCAAGATCAAGACCGATTCTACCAAAATCAAAATTGACAAAGACACCTATAAAGAGAAAAGTGGTGATAGCAAAACAAAAATCACTGATGATGCCGCAAAAATGAAAAGTGACGATGGCAAAGTAAAAGTTACTGAAGATAATGTAAAAGTTAAGCCAAACAATTAGGCTTTAAATTATACAACTTAAAAGGAACAGTCGTTAGGCTGTTCCTTTTTTTTTATAACAATATTTAAATAAACTTTTTATACTTATATTTGTCATACTAATTATTATGGATACAACAGAAAAATTCAGCACTTATTCTTACCTATTAGACAGGACAAACCGTAAGATAAAGCAGTATGCCCTACAGAAATTTAAAGAAGAAGATTTTGACATCACGGTTGATCAATGGCTAATTCTGAAAAACTTAAGCCTGCACAATGATCAAAATCAAAGTCAGCTGGCTGAATTAACAGGTAAGGACCACCCCACCCTTACCAGGATTCTTGATTTACTCTGCAAAAAGGATTTAGTGGAAAGAAGAGCAAATGCGGGCGATAGAAGAAGCTTTATCATTCATCTTACTCCAAATGGAATTCAGAAGCAAAAAGAATGGGCTCCAAAAGTTGCTGAAATAAGAACAAAAGCTTGGGAGAACCTGAGCGAAAAGGATTACCTAGATTTAAAAAGAATTTTAAACACTATATATCAAAGCTTATCATGAAAACCTTAAATATTATTCATACCGATTTATGTATCATTGGCGCAGGCCCCGTTGGTCTTTTTGCCGTTTTTGAGGCAGGTTTATTAAAAATGAGGTGCCATTTGGTGGATGCTTTACCACAAGTTGGCGGACAGCTTTCAGAAATTTATCCCTACAAACCTATATATGACATTCCGGGTTATCCGGAAATTAAAGCGCAGGAGTTAGTGGATAATCTGATGGCTCAGATTAAACCCTTTGATCCAGGTTTTACCCTTGGAGAAAGAGTAGAGCAATTAGAAAAATTGGACAATGCCACTTACAAAGTTACCACTAGCGATGAAACAGAAATACATTGCAAAGCCGTAGTGATTGCAGGTGGTTTAGGATGCTTTGAGCCAAGAAAACCAGATATTGAAAATCTGGAGCTTTTTGAAGGGAAAGGGGTAAATTATATGGTAAAAGATCCAGAAATGTTCCGAGACAAGAAAATTGTGTTGGCCGGAGGAGGAGATTCTGCCTTAGATTGGACTATCTTTTTGGCAAATATTGCAAAAGAAGTAACATTAGTGCATCGCGGAGATACTTTTAGGGGAGCCCCAGATTCTGCGGAAAAAGTTTTTCAGCTGGCTGAAATGGGGAAAATCAATTTGATTTTATCATCTCACCTTACCAAGATCAATGGAAATGGTCATTTGCAAGAAGTAAGTTTGCTCAACAAAGCAAAAGAAGAAAGTAAACTTGATGCGGATTACTTGATTCCACTTTTCGGATTAAGCCCTAAACTAGGACCAATTGCCGAGTGGGGACTGAATATTGAAAAGTCTGCAATAATGGTGAATACAGAGGATTATTCTACAAATGTTCCGGGAATTTATGCCATTGGCGATATCAATACTTATCCAGGCAAGCTTAAACTTATTCTAAGTGGTTTCCACGAAGCAGCGTTAATGTGCCAAAGTGCTTTCAAACATGTTTATCCCGATCAAAAATTATCTTTCAAGTACACCACCGTTTACGGTGTAAACAGCTTCTAACATGATCAACTTAACAGTAATAGACAGAGACGATATAGCAAAGGAAATTGAAATTCCAGAAGAGATCAACCTCAATTTAATGGAAGTGTTAAAAGCTTACGAATACGATATTTTGGCAACCTGCGGTGGAATGGCTTTATGTGCAACCTGTCATGTTCAGGTTTTAGAGGGTTTGGATCAATTGCCCGAAGCCAATGACAATGAGCTTGACATGTTAGATACTTTGCCAGATGCAGGATCTGATAGTCGCTTGGCATGTCAATTGAGAGTGAATGAGCATTTACAAGGCATTACCCTAAAAATCAGAGGAGACCTCACTTAAGGCTGAGGGCTAAAAGCTGAAAGCAAATATTGAAATGGAAAGCTTAGGCATTATGCTTTCAGCATTAAAAATAAAATCATGAAAAATCAAAAGACACAATTTCCAAAAGTAATCATCATTGGTGGAGGTTTTGGTGGCATACAGATCGCTAAAAAATTAAAAAATAAAGAAGTAGAGGTGCTGATGCTAGATAGGCATAACTACCATACTTTTCAACCTTTGCTTTATCAAGTGGCAACAGGAGGTTTAGAACCGGATTCTATCGCTTTCCCATTGCGTAAAGTTTTTAAGCATCAAAAAAACTTTAATTTTAGGGTAGCGGATGTACAGCTGATTGATGCAGAAAATAAATGTGTTAAAACAGATATAGGAGATTATAGTTACGATTATTTGGTGATTGCAACCGGTTCAGAAACCAACTTTTTCGGACAGAAAGAAATAGAGCATTTCTCTATGCCTATGAAAACGGTGCCAGAGGCTTTGAACCTTCGATCTTTGATTTTACAGAATTTTGAAGAGGCTTTGGTAGAAAAAAATCCGGAAAGAAAAGAAGCTTTAATGACTTTTGTAGTTGTAGGAGGCGGACCAACCGGAGTAGAAACAGCTGGCGCTTTGGCGGAATTAAAAAACCATGTTTTGGTGAATGATTATCCTGAGCTGGATATACATAACATGAGGATATTCTTAATTGAGGGAAGTGAAAGGGTGTTAGAGCCATTCTCCGAACAGGCTTCATTGAAAGCAAAGGAGTTTTTGGAGAATATGGGTGTAATTGTAATGCAAAAGACACGAGTAAATGCTTATGATGGAGAAAAGATTACTTATAATAATACAGAAACCATTGTTACCAAAGGCGTAATTTGGAGTGCTGGAGTAAAAGGGGCTATGATTCCAGGTTTAGAAAAAGCTGAGCTAGCCCGTGGAGGAAGGCTTAAAACCTCTGATTTTAATCTGGTTAATGGATATGACAATATTTTCGCTATAGGAGATATTGCCTATATGGAAACGGAAGATTTTCCACATGGTCATCCCGGTGTGGCGCAGGTAGCCATACAGCAAGGGCAACAACTTGCAGCCAATCTTATCAGGATCATCAACAATGAAAAAACTAAAGCTTTTGATTATTTTGATAAAGGCTCAATGGCTACAGTAGGTAGAAATAAAGCTGTTGTAGATTTAAAATATTGGAAATTTCAAGGCTTTTTCGCTTGGTTAACTTGGATGTTTATCCACCTTTTGTTCTTAGTTGGTTTTAGAAATAAAGTAGTCACTTTAATGAACTGGATTATTAATTATTTTAGTTACGATAGAGGAACAAGGGTAATCATCCGTAAATTTAACAGGGAATCAATGATGGAAGAAGCTACTGCTAAATAGTTTTAGACAAGGGAATGCTGCATTTTATTTAATCGCGAAGCTGTAGTTTTCCCTTTATTACAAATGAGCCATGTCAAAGTCTATAAAGTTAATTGAATGCCCAAGAGATGCCATGCAGGGCATTCACAATTTTATTCCTACTCAATTAAAAGCTGATTATATAAACTTGCTATTAAAAGTAGGTTTTGACACCATCGACTTTGGAAGTTTTGTATCGCCTAAAGCCATTCCGCAAATGAAAGATACTGCTGTATTGGTAAAAAAGCTAAATTTAAGCGATACCAAAACCAAATTATTGGCAATTGTTGCAAATACCAGAGGCGCAAAAGATGCTTGTGAATTTGAGGAGATCAGTTACTTAGGCTTTCCTTTTTCCATATCTGAGACTTTTCAACAAAGAAATACCAACTCCAGCATTGCCAAATCTTTAGAAAACGTTGCCGAAATTCAGGATTTATGTGTTAAGCACAAAAAAGAAACAGTAATATATCTATCTATGGGTTTTGGAAATCCTTATGGAGATCCTTGGAATTTGGAAATTTTAAGCCAGTGGACGGAAGCTTTAATCCAAAAAGGGATTAAAATATTAGCGCTTTCAGATACTATAGGAGTTTCCAGTCCAGATAAAATAAAAGAAATATACCCCTACCTTACCAAACAATATCCAAAAATTGAATGGGGAATGCACTTACACTCCACTCCTGAAGAAAGTACGGACAAAATAAAAGCGGCATTTGAATCCGGTTGCACCCGTTTAGATGCAGCCTTGAAAGGTTATGGAGGTTGCCCAATGGCTGCAGATGATCTAACAGGGAATATTGCTACTGAGTTAGTAATAGACTATTTAACTCGAAATGAAGGGATTGACTTGAATGCAGCAGCTTTTAAAGAAGCAATGGAATTTTCATCTCGAATCTTCGGGAAATTTTAATCCTTATTTTTCAAAACCATCTTATAATGCTGGATTCCCGCTTCTTCAAATAGAGGTCCTTCCGCAATAAAATTAAATTTTGCATATAAAGGCATCGCATCCAGCTGTGCATGTAAGTAAACATAATTTGCTTGAGATGGCAAATCTTCTAATAAAGTTTTTACCATTTTTTGAGCCACTCCTTTTCCTCTATACTCAGGCAAAACGGCGAAACGTTCTAATTTAAAACCCTTTTCCGTTGGTCTCCACCTGCAAGCTCCGGCGGGAGTTGAATCATAAGTTGCTAAAAAATGGTTAGAAACATCTTCGTTTTCCCATTCCAGTTCTGGTGGGCAATTTTGCTCTTCTACAAAAACAGTTGTTCTAATCTTAAAGACTTTCTTCAACTCTTCTTCAGCTTCTACTTTTTTCACTGCTATCAAATCCATCTGTCAAAAATAGAAAATTCCATCATGATAAATAAAAAAGCCATCTCTAAAGATGGCTTTTTACCTAGGTTAATTCTTGATAGGCAGCATCTAAACTTCTGCTGATCCCATCCCCTTTCCACTCTTCAGCTCCGGGAATAGTTGTGGCTTTCAAAATTTCTTCTTTTGATTTTCCAGCTTTTATTTCTTGATCAACAAAACTTAAAAGCTTCTCTAAATAATTCTGAAATGCTTTTACATCTTCTTGATTACCTGTTATTTTTTCAGGATCCAAAGCATGGCCGAAAACATAAGTCGTTTTGTTTCCGAAGGTATCCGTTGCTTTGTCCAAAACCTTTATCCAACTGTGGATATCCGCTCCGGCTGTTTTATCAATAAATGGGAAACGACGGTTAAAAACCAGATCGCCCATATGGACTACATTTTCATTAGGGAAATGGATCATGGCATCGCCATTGGTATGTCCTGCTCCAAAATAATATGCTTTTATATTTTCTCCTCCTGATTTATATTTCCAGTCTTTATCAAAAGTCATATCAGGATAGTATTGCTCTGTAACTTTCTTTCCTGCTTTGATTGCTTCATCTGCAACTCTTTTTTGGTTTGTAGCAGAATTCTGATGCGCCACCACATGGTTTACTAAACCTTTAAATTTGATGTTTCCACTGGTATGGTCTCCATGATGATGCGTATTAATCAATAAATTAAATGGCTTTTCTGATTTTTTCTTTAGCTCATCAATCAAATGCTGAGCTGGGTCAGGGAATTGAGAATCAACCACTACCAAACCAGCATCCGAGATGGAAAAAAGAATAGTTCCTCCCTGCTCTGTAAAAACCCCAATATTATCTGTAATCATTTTGATATTGTAAGCCCAGGCGTTATCTAATACAGAAGCAAATGAAGTATAGCTGCTTAAAGCCAATGCGCCTAAAGTGAACCCTCCGTTCATTAAAAATTTTCTTCTTTTCATGATGTTCTTTTTTAGTTAAACAATATCGGTTATAAAAAGTTCAAAAAAAAACGCCTCGAAATTCGAAGCGTTGAAATTATAAATTGAATGTTTTTAAATTACATCTCTATCTATCCCGATAGCACCTTTATTCGTTCTGGCTTTATCACCAGCATTTACCGTATAAGAACCTTTTTTCTCTACTTTTAAGCTATTGTCTGAATTTTCAACAGTTTCGCCATTGGCAATCTGTTCTTCTTTTAATTTCAGTTCTTTTTCTTTAATCTCATTCAATTTTTCTACTGGACTTTGTGACATGTTTGCCTCCTTTTAAATGTTTAAATAAATGATTTACATTTAGAAATAAACAAATAACCTGCCAGTATTAATTTATGCTGGAATTTTAGGCGCAAAAATCTCCCTCACTTTCCCTACCACAAAATCAATCTCTTCTTTAGTATTTAGTTTTGAAAAAGAAAACCTTACAGATGGTCTTTCAGGATCGGCCCCAATTGCAGTAAGTACATGCGACCCAATATTAGAGCCTGAAGAACAAGCACTTCCGCCAGAAGCAGAAATACCGCTGATATCTAAATTGAACAATAACATTTCTGCCATATCCATTTTAGGGAAACACACATTTAAAACTGTGTATAAACTTTTTGATTCCTCTAATTCTCCATTGATATGAATCTCTGGAACTGCCTGTTGCAATTCCTCTTTCATATAATTTTTCAAATGCTGAATATGTTTTTGATGATGATCCATCTCTGCGTAAGCCATTTCTAAAGCTTTTGCAAAACCAACAATGCCGTAAACATTTTCTGTACCACCACGCATATTTCTCTCCTGAGCACCACCTAAAATCATTGGTTTAATTTTAATGGTTGGGTTTACATATAAAAAGCCGACACCTTTTGGGCCATGTAATTTATGCGCTGCGCCAACAATAAAATGTGCCTTTAACTTACTTAAATCATGAGGATAATGCCCCATGGTTTGCACCGTGTCTGAATGAAAAATAGCATTATAAGCTTCGCAGATTTCGCCAACTTTTTGAATATCCGTTAATGTTCCTAACTCATTATTGGCATGCATTAAAGACACAAATGTGCGCTCATTGGTTTCTAAAAGTTCTTCTAAATGTTTGTAATCTATATTTCCTTTTTCATCAACATTTACATAGCTTAACTTTATTTTACCCTGTTTTTCTAACATTTCTAGGGGATTACCAACAGCGTGGTGCTCAATTTTTGAGGTAATGGCATGGGTAATTCCGAAATCATGAATGGCACATTTTATTGCTGTATTATCAGCTTCTGTACCTCCGGAAGTAAAAAATATGTTTGCAGGAGCAGTATTTAACAAGCTCGCCACAGTTTTTCTGGCTTTCTCCACTAAGGTGCGTACTTCCCTACCATGTGCATGGATGGAAGAAGGATTGCCGTAATGATTT
>JBDSHZ010000158.1:0-4303 GCA_039918235.1 Pelobium sp. | reverse complement strand
TAGCCCATGGTTTAAACCATGGGCTATATTGGATTAAATTATTATCTCATTTCATCCTATTTTGTTAATTTTAGATCATTCAAATCGTATGGAAAAAGTAAATATCGAAGAAAAACTGAACCTGTTTAATGATCATTGGAATCCACGTATTGTGGGGGGATTAAACGGACAAGAGGTAAAGCTGGTAAAGTTTAAAGGAGGATTTGTGTGGCATCATCATGAAAATGAAGACGAGCTGTTTTTGGTGATTGATGGTTCCTTTAAAATGGAGTTTAGGGACAAAACAGTGGAAATCACAAAAGGGGAATTTATCATTGTGCCAAAAGGAGTGGAGCACCGCCCAGTTGCCGAGACAGAAGTTTCGATCATGCTGTTTGAACCTGCTAGTACCTTAAATACTGGAGAAACTATCAGTGAACTTACCAAGAAAAACCTGCAAAGTATTTAGTGATGGCTAAAGAGAAATTTTCTTTAATAAACAGGATTAAAAGCTTTGCACATGCCATAAATGGCTTAAAACTTCTTTTTAGGGAAGAACACAATGCCAGAGTACACCTTGTTGTAGCAATTTTAGTGGTCATTGCCGGATTTGTGTCTGAAATTTCCATTATCGAATGGATGATGATCACCTTTGCCATTGGATTGGTGATCTCAATAGAAATATTGAATACCGCTATAGAAAAAACAGCCGATTTTATTTCTCCTGAGCGAAATGAGCAGATTAAAGTGATTAAAGATTTAGCAGCTGGAGCTGTCTTAGTGAGTACCATTACCTCGGTAATCATCGGACTTTTGGTTTTTGTTCCTAAATTGCTTCAAATTTTATAACATGGAAAAACAGTTTGAGATTTTTAAAAAAACAAGAATTTACCTATTGAGCTATATCGCAGATCTAACTGTGAAGCAGTTGAATACCACCCCTAAAGGTTTCAAGAATAATATCATTTGGAATGTAGGGCATATGATTGCTGCTCAGCAAGGAGTTTGTTACAGACGAGTTGGATTGCCTTTTACAGTTAATGAAGAGGTTTTTGATCTTTATAAGCCAGATACTACTCCGCAAGAAGCTGTGGATGAGGGAGGAGTAGCGCAATTGAAGAAATTGTTGCTTACCACAATAGATGAAATGCAAAGAGATTATGATAAGGGATTATTCAGCAAATACCCTGCATGGACAAACCGTTATGGCATAGAACTGGCAACAATAGAACAAACCATCAATTTCTTGCTTTTACATGATGGAATACATTTAGGAATGATCATGAGCCTGAAGAAGC
Source organism: Pelobium sp. (assembly GCA_039918235.1). Classification (GTDB taxonomy): domain Bacteria; phylum Bacteroidota; class Bacteroidia; order Sphingobacteriales; family Sphingobacteriaceae; genus Pseudopedobacter. The sequence continues at coordinate 3,026 of JBDSHZ010000158.1, read as the reverse complement.
TGGTTTAAATAATTGAAGTTAAATATTGAAAAACTATTGAAGATTGCTCTTTCTGAATTTTGAGGATTAATTACACTTGTATTTTCACAAAAGACTTTAAAATTAGCACTATTGGATGTTTTTTACATTATGACTATGTATGGTATGTAGTTTGAATTGATGAGGTATAATCAAAATTACTCTCATGAAAAAAATATTTTTAATAGCGATAAGCTTTTCGTTTCTTGCAATTACCTCATCCTGTAAAAAGGATTCATCCTTAAAACCTCAAGAGGGTTTTAATAATTCCAGCGTTTCCAATCAATACATTTTGGACCATAAGTTTACCATTACTTCTTGGGTTTCTGCAGAAAATGGAGATATTAGAATTTGGAAGTTGATGTCAGGTAATAAAGTAATCACCATTGATCCTGTACCGGCTGATACTTTCTGGAAATATACAGAAGGAGATACTGTCCCTTCAGTTTTATTAGCTAAACTGTATAAGTAAACTGAGAAAACTTTAGAATTAAAAAAAGTTCGGTTCTTTTTTAAGGAACTGAACTTTTTTTTAGTACAGAGAGTAGTGTGAAATATATTAATTGTTCATCCTCTCAATTTCAGATTTACTTTACCACTTCCACCCATTTCCCAGTATTAATGGCACTAATTTCATCATCATACATAGCCTGGCAACTTACAGAAGGAAGGTAAAATCTTCCTAGATAAGCTGCATTCAATAACACCTGATAGGTGAGGCTCTGCCTTTGATTAATGTTGAAATAAGTCAGCACCCTATCATCTCTGATGTCTCTATAAGTATATTTGGAGCTGGAGTTTTCACCATCATTATCGCTTAAGCGGGTATTGATGATTTCCCATCCGGAAGGAAAAATTTGGGTGAGTGCCATTTGCTCATAATTCCCACGTTTTCCCGGATTGTTGAGGGTCACTTCTGCTACAAAATCTGTTCCCTGCGAAATGGTTTCTGGGTTGATCAATTTTCCGTTCAAGGTTTTATACACCACCTCCATGTAAAGTAATTCTGGATTGTTTTTCTGAGGAGGATTCTGACCTTGAGGAGGCTGTCCTTCCCTAATCACCCTTACATATAACAAACTGGTTCCCTTATTTTTGATATTGATGTTTGCCTTTCCAGCTTTATAAGCTAAGTCGTAACGCTGTAAAAAGCTGGAGCTGTTGAGCGTTATTTTTTTTCCATTGATTACAAGATCTACATCCATCTTATTCCCACTTTTATTTACGCCACAATATTTAGCAATAGCGATTAAGGAATAAGCGGTGGTTTGTGTACTGTACCAACTGTCATTTGATAATTTGGCTGCAATTGACTTTACTAAAGAAGAAGCCTGTGATTTCCGTCCCATTTCTGTGAGCGTTTCTAAAATCATGGCTTCATCTCTTAAATCAGATCCATAAGTATAAGACATTTGTTGATAAGGTTTTATACTTGTACTTAATCCATTGATTAATTGAGAAGCTACAGCGGTCTGTCCAATCAGTTTGTATGCGGAAGCGAGTCTCCATTTAGCAGCTTCAGATAAATATTGGAATTCTCTCAGGCGGTTCATTGCTCCAATCTCTGGTGCTTTTGCCAAAGCCAAAAGATATAATCGGTAGGCTTGCATTAAATCGCCTCCGTAAAAATTATCACTTTTAGGCACATAAGAATTAGCCATGCTGCGTTGGTACTTCTTCCAGTTTTCCAATAAACCTAATGGTAAGCTATAACCTTTTTGCTTAGCCTCAATCAGGAAATGTCCGGCATAATTACTTCCCCATTCGTCAGCATCCCGCATGCCCGGCCAATAAGCTAAACCTCCGTTTACAGTTTGGAAGGTTTTTATTTTAGCAATTCCAGCTTTTATGTTCCTTTCTACCTGTGCTTTTTGAGAAGGACTTAAATCTGTGAGTTGGCTCAATACCAATTGTGGAAATACAGATGATGTGGTCTGTTCAATACAGCCGTGTGGATACTGAATTAAATAATTCAATCTTTTGCTCAGATTCATGGGAGGGATGCTGGATATTTCTAGCTGTCCACTGTTTGTTCCATTGATTCCAATATTTGCAAATGCACCCGACCAGCTTGCGCCACCATTAACTTCAGTAGCATCCACCGCAGTAATGATAGGGTTAGGGTTACGGATATCCATTTCAACATCATAATCAGCTCTTTCATTGCCACTTCTAGCAATGATTTTTACTTTAGCAATCCCAATGGCGTCTTTAACTTTGATATCGGCGAAAGCCATTTTCTCTCCAATTTCGCTAAAGCTGATGGTTTGCTTCGCATTTGTGCTGGTTAATAGATTACTGACCTGCACTTCTATGCTCACATTCTTCACGTTTTTATCCATTGCAAAAACAGTGATCGGAAGTCGGAAGGTTTCCCCAGGTCCGGCTACTCTTGGCAAAGTGGCTAAAATCATTAAAGGCTTTTTCACTTCCACGCTCTTTTCCGTGTAACCGTAAGCCCCGTTTTCTCCGGCAATCACCATTGCCCTTACCGCACCAATATATTGTGGCAATTTAAACTGATGTGTTGCTTTAGCTCCTGCTTTTAATTCAAAAGGGCCTAGGTATTTAACTACCGGTTTAAAGCGGTTTGCTTTTGCCGGATCAACATTCCGGTTAATATTTCCATCTCCACCAATACTTAAAATGCGGACCAAATCTCCGCCCCAAGCGCCTACCACTTCATCAAATAAATCCCACGTTTTTACACCCAAAGCTTCACGGGCATAAAAACTGCTGTGCGGATCAGGTGTTTTAAAACGGGTAAGGTCTAACAAACCTTCATCTACAATGGCAATGGTATAAGTCATGGGTTTTCCATTGCTTTCGCTTACGCTGATGCTGGTATTGGTTTCAGGCCTTATTGTTCCCGGCATACTGATGACTGGCTTCAGAATCGTTTGTGGGTCTTCCACCAGAATAGGAATCACGCCGTACATACGGATTGGAAGATCATTTGCAGTTTGAGAATGAGGCTGTAATAAGGTGACATTTACATAAATATTGGG
>JBDSHZ010000157.1:0-110174 GCA_039918235.1 Pelobium sp. | reverse complement strand
CTTGCTTTCTATTGTAAATGAAGTTTTGGATTACAATAAAATAAATTCTGGCGAATTCAAAATCCATCCTCAAGTATTTAATATGATGGATGTATTGCAGGAGGTGCGGACGGCCATCCAGCCTTTAGCAACAAACAAATCATTAGATCTTTCAACCGATTTTGAGCTAGATGAACACCTAACAGCTTACGGAGATGCTTTCCGTTTAAAACAAATCCTCTTTAACCTCTTAGGAAATGCCATAAAATTCACCTCAAAGGGCAGTGTCACTTTAAAAGTAGCTTATAAATCCTATAAAAACCACCTCCATTTTTCCTTCCTTATTAAGGATACCGGTATTGGGATGAACGAAAAGGATTTAGCGCATATTTTTAATGAATTTGAACAAGCGGAAAACACACAGCATTACATTAATAATCAAGCAGGTACTGGCTTAGGATTATCAATTGTGAAAAGACTGGTGGAAAAACAACTGGGCAGGGTAAGTGCTAAAAGTAAACCAGGACAAGGAACTACATTTAGTGTTTTCCTGAAGTTTGAAAAAGTTGAAGCCACAGAGAATAAGATTAAAATAAATCAGCAAATACAGCTCCCAGATCAGCTGAAAATTTGGATAGTAGACGATGACCGCTTCATCCTAGATCTTTGCGAGATGATATTCAACAATCACCATATCGCTTTTGAAAGCTTTAATAACGCTAGTGAAATACTGAGTGCCCAACCAAATCCACAGCTAAGTCATGTATTGGTAGACATGAGACTACCCGATAAATCTGGGTTGGAAGTTTGCCAGATCCTGAAAGAAAAATTGCCGGCACATATTGAATTTTATGCCATTACAGCACATGTGCTGAAAGAAGAACAGGAAAATATTTTAACCCAGGGTTTTAAAGGTATTATTATGAAACCATTTAAGGAGCAGGAGTTACTTGACATCTTTATAAATACAACTCATGATTTAAAAGTGCCTCGTTTTGATTTTACAGCCTTAAGAAAAATGACTTTCGATGATGAGAAACAGCTAAAAAAAATTTGGTTAAGGTTTAAACAAGATTGTGAAGATGATAGCAAGCAACTTCAGAAATCTATAATGGAAGAAGATGTGGCTACTGCCAGGTTAGTTGTACATCGGCTTGCTGGCCGCCTATCACAAATTGGGGCTAAAGAAATCGGCAATGAATTAAGGAAGAAGGAAATAAGAATAGAACAGGAAAATGAGCTATCTGATGAAACAAAATCAGCTATAAAAATACTGATGGATCACGTTTACCAGCTTACTTTACATGAACCTGTTTAATTTATCCCATATCGCTCCATTTTACTGTAGAGTGTCTTACGGTCTATATTCAGTAATTTTGCTGCCTTAGATTTGTTGTACCTCACTTTTTCCAATGCATCCAAAATCATTACTTTTTCATTCGTTTCTTTAAAAACTTTAAGGTCTTGAGTGACCGTTTTTTGAGGTTCTTCTAAAGAAAAAAGCATTTCTTCGGGCAGTGCTTCTATTCCAGATTCATCTCCAGGTGTAAGCAACACCATTCTTTTAATTACATTATCCAATTCCCTTAGGTTTCCAGGCCAGTCATAACTCAATAGCATTCTCTTTGCTTGAGGCGCTATAGTTTTCACTTGTCTTCCCAGTTCTTGATTTGCAGATTTTATAAAATGAGCGATAAAAAGTTCAATATCTTCCCCTCTTTCCCGCAATGGTGGCAATTGAATCTTAAATTGATTGATTCTATGGTAAAGATCTTCTCTAAAGTCACCACTTTGTAGGCTCATGATCAGGTCATCATTTGTGGCAGCAATAATACGGACATCAACTTTAATATTTTTGGTACTGCCCAAAGGCTGAATCACCTTCTCTTGTAATGCTCTTAACAATTTAACCTGTACCTCGTAGCTGAGATTACCTATCTCATCTAAAAACAAAGTTCCCTGATGGGCCAATTCAAATTGTCCCTTTTTATCATTTAGTGCCCCAGTAAATGCACCCTTTAAATGTCCGAATAATTCACTGATAGCTAAATCTTTGGAAAGCGCACCACAATCAATGGCTATAAAAGGATAATCCTTTCTATTACTCTTTTGGTGCAGCAGTCTGGCTGCAAACTCCTTTCCTGTTCCGCTCTCTCCCTGTATCAGAACAGATAAATCTGTTGGTGCAACTAAATCAATATGCTGATAAAGTTTTTCCGTTACCTCACTGCTTCCTTTAATAAAATCAGTTTTATGAACTCCCTCTTTTAAAGCAAACGTTGTTTTATTAATGGAACGGTTAATCACCATCAACAATTCATCTGGATTTATGGGTTTCAGGATATAATCCGTAGCACCCAGCTTCATAGATTTAACTGCGGTACTCACATCGTTAAAGCTAGTCATCATAATCACTGGAATAGCAGTTCCTTTCTCTTTCAAATGGGAAAGTATCTCCAATCCGGTACCATCCGGTAAACGATAATCAACCAATAGCAATTCAAAAACCTGCTGATCCAAAAGTTTATAAGATTCCTTTACCCTTGTTACATGAGTTACTTCATGATGATGGCGAGACAGGAATCCTATTAATATTTCTGCAAAAGTAGGATCGTCTTCAACGATTAATGTTTTTATCATAGGGCAAAAATAGCAAAAGCCGGAATTTATCCGGCTTTTGCGTTTTCTCTTTTTAGAGAAAGGTTAATCATGGTAATAATTATTAATCTTTAATCTTTAACAGGAGTTCCGTCTTTGTTAATACTTACTGAACCAACTTCTTCTTGTTTTTTAACATTAATGGCATAATATTCCTTTCCGTCTTTTTTCACCCAGAAAGCATCTGTTGGCGTCCAATCCTTATACGCAGGAGACGCTAGTGTAGCTTTCACAGCATCAGGCAATTCTTCCAGTTTAACAGGAGTTTTGGTAGTACTATCTTGAGCAACCATTTCAACTGTTTGCGTAGTTTTTGTTTCTGTTTGAGCTGATGCGATTCCGGCAAATGTTAAAAATGCCATCGATAAAATTAACTTTTTCATAATCTATATGTTTTATATATTGTTTGTTATGCCACATACAGGTTGATAATAATGCCAGCAATAAATTAAAACATTAAAACATTGATTAATAATAAGTTGAAAAATAATAACCAAAAAAAAACTGTGGAATTTATCCACAGTTTGCTGACTTAAGCCACAATATAGGAGTTGAATCCTAAAATATTTTACCTGGGTTCAAAATCCCATTCGGGTCAAATACGGTTTTAATGCCTCTCATTAAGTTGAGGTTTATTTCTGAATATTTTAAAGGCATATATTCTTTTTGCACCAAACCAATGCCATGTTCTCCAGAAATGGTGCCTCCTAATTTTACCGTCAGCTCAAATATTTCTTTAATTCCGTCTTTTAACCGGTGTTTCCAATCATGGTCGATCATGTTTCCTTTCAGGATATTTACATGTAAATTCCCATCGCCTGCATGTCCGTAACAGATGGAATCAAAACCATATTCAATTCCTATTTCTTTAATTCCCTGGATTAGTTTTGGCAATTCTGCCCGTGGCACTACCGTATCTTCTTCTTTATAAACCGAATTGGATTTTACAGATACTGCCATCGTTCTCCGCATCCTCCACAGTTCTTCCTTTTGTGCCGAAGAATCGGCAAAAAGTACTTCCAAACATTTAAAATGTTCCAATTCGTTATTAATGATTTCACAATCAGCAAAAAGCATATCCATATTGGCACCATCCACTTCTATCATTAAAAAAGCTTTGGCGTCATGGTGCATATTAAAACTGATATGGTCATTTTCAATTACCCATTCTATCCCTTTCCTTTCCATAAATTCCAGTGCAGATGGGGTAATGCCTGCTCTAAAAATAGCTGATACTGCCGCACAGGCATCTTCGTTAGAAGGAAAAGATGCCAATAGCAAAACCTGGTGTAAAGGTTTGGGAATTAACTTGAGAACAATTTTGGTTACAATGCCCAAAGTCCCTTCAGAACCAATCATTAATTGGGTGAGGTTATATCCTGAAGCATATTTTAAGGTATTTGCACCTGTCCAAATGATATCTCCATTGGGCAGCACCACTTCCAGATTCAGCACATACTCTCTAATCGTTCCGTATTTTACCACTCTTGGGCCACCACTTCCATGCGCAATGTTTCCTCCAATAAAACAAGTGCCCTTACTGGAAGGATCTACAGGATATAACAGTCCTTTTTCTTCAACCGCGTTCATGAATTCTTCTGTAATTACCCCAGGTTCAACAGTTGCCTGCAGGTTGCGCTCATCAATTTCAATGATCTTATCTAAACGTTCTAATGCCAAAACTACACCGCCATGTACCGGTAAAGCACCGCCACTTAGCCCTGTTCCGCCGCCGCGTGGCGTTACGGGAATGTGATGCTCGTTACAGAATTTTAAAATAGCAGCAATATCTGTTACTTTTTTAGGTTTCACTACTACATCAGGAAAAAAACTCAGGTCTTCAGTTTCATCTTTACTGTACTTAAAAATATTTTCCTGATCGGTGAAAACATTTTTGTCGCCTATAATTTTCTTAAGCTGTTGTAATATTTTATGATTGATGGGTGTGTAAGACATTTTATTTCTGATAATTCACCTCAATGAAAGAGTTGGCAATGGAAGCTTTCAATGGTGGATTTAATTTTTTTATTTTAAGATAGACTTCATCTACAAAAGTAAAGCGATGCTTAATTTCCTCTAAAATATTTTCAGCAACTGTTTCAATCAATAAAGTTTCTATTTGAAAAAATTGTTCGCAGATTTTATAAAGTAAGGTATAATCAATGGTTTGATTGAGGTCTTTTGTTGGAGGCTGTTGAGGCGAAAACTCGAAAACCACAAATAAATCAACTACAAAATCATTTCTAAATTTTCTTTCTTCTTCAAAATAACCTATTGCTGCATTAAAATTTACGCCTTCTAAGCCTATTTTATGGGTGCTTTTACTCATTCATTCAAATATGATGGTAAATCTATGGAATTCAAAATTTTAAATCGACTTGCCTAAAATATTTTAACATTTAAAAATCCTATTAAAGCAATAGCCACCGTAAAATTCAGAATTTTAAAAGGGATTTAGTAAATTTGAACAAACCGATTTTATGAGTCAAGAAGCTATTCACAAAACTGCAAAGAAAGATTTATACGAACAACCTGATTATTATTTATTGGATGAATTGTTGACTGAGGAGCACAAGCTCATTAGAAATACAGTGAGAGAATGGGTAAAAAAAGAGGTATCTCCAATCATTGAAGATCATGCGCAAAAGGCTATTTTCCCAAAGCATCTAATTAAAGGTTTAGGAGAAATTGGTGCTTTTGGCCCCACTATTCCTGTAGAATATGGAGGTGCTGGACTCGATTATATTTCCTACGGCATCATCATGCAGGAAATAGAACGTGGAGATTCTGGCATCCGTTCTACCGCATCGGTTCAAGGTTCTTTAGTGATGTACCCTATTTTTGCTTTCGGTTCTGAAGAACAAAAGAAAAAATACCTACCTAAATTAGCTACTGGTGAAATGATGGGCTGTTTTGGTTTAACCGAACCTGATCACGGGTCTGACCCAGGCGGCATGACTACCAATATTAAAGATGCGGGTTCACATTATATTTTAAACGGGGCTAAAATGTGGATCTCCAATTCTCCTTTTGCTGACATTGCGGTAGTTTGGGCTAAAGATGAAGAAGGGATCGTACGTGGTGTTATTGTGGAACGTGGCATGAAAGGTTTTACCACTCCAGAAACGCATAACAAATGGTCATTAAGAGCATCCGCAACTGGCGAATTGGTTTTCGACAATGTAAAAATCCCTAAAGAAAACATATTGCCAAATGTTAAAGGATTAAAAGGTCCTTTGAGCTGTTTAAACCAGGCCCGATTTGGAATTGCCTGGGGTGCTTTAGGTGCAGCTATGGATTGTTATGATACCGCTTTGCGCTACACTAAACAAAGAGAGCAGTTTGGAAAGCCAATTGCAAAGTTTCAGCTGCAACAGAAGAAACTGGCAGAAATGATTACCGAAATTACCAAAGGACAATTATTGGTTTGGCGCTTAGGGACCCTAAAAAATGAAAACAGAGCCACTCCTGCCCAAATATCCATGGGTAAAAGAAACTCGGTAGAAACTGCCTTGAATATTGCCAGAGAAGCCCGACAGATGTTAGGCGGAATGGGCATTACCGGAGATTACCCCATTATACGCCACATGATGAATTTAGAATCTGTAGTGACTTATGAAGGAACGCATGATATCCATTTATTGATTACCGGTATGGATGTTACTGGCGAAAATGCTTTTAGTTAATCATTTTTGTTTGCCCGGCATTTTTCAATTAAACGATTGTCTGAACTCCATAGGCGAAAGTTGTGTCTTTGTCTTAAATAATTTACTGAAAGATTGAGAATGTTCGAAACCCAATTCGTAAGCGATTTCACTTATAGATAAAGAAGTGGTTGAAAGTTTTTCTTTCGCCAGATCAATCAGTTTTTCGTGGATGTGTTGCTGTGTACTTTGTCCGGTTAAAGATTTTAGCAAACTTCGCAAGTAATGTGGCGACATATTGAGTTCATCAGAAATAAACTGAACACTCGGCAATCCTTTGGCTCTGAAATCATCTCTCTCAAAATAATTTTTAAGCAAAATTTCCAGACGGTCTAAAACTTCATGACTTGCTTTTTGACGTGTAATAAACTGCCTTTGATAAAAGCGTTCAGCATAATTCAGCAAAGTTTCTATCTGCGAAAGAATGATATTTTGGCTAAATTTATCAATGTTCGATTGGTATTCCTGCTCAATATTTCCGATGATTTGTTTTGCTTTTATTTCTTCATCTTCCGATAAAAATAAAGCTTCATTCACTGAATAATCAAAGAATTCATACTTCTTAATTGCACTAGCCATAGCAGTTTTATAAAGAAAATCCGGATGAATTAACAGCGACCAACCCGTCGGGTTTTTGCTGTTTTCTTCCCGAATTACAGAAAGGATCTGATGAGGCGCCATGCAAAACATCACGCCTTCATCGAAATCATAATCCTGTTGCCCGTAGACATATTTATGCGTCATATCTCTTTTAACGGAGATCATGTAAAAATCAAAAATCAAATTCTGTCTCCCAACTTCTTTAGATTGCCCCATATCTTCAAAATTGATCACGCTGATCAGCGGATGTTTTGGTTTTGGCAGACCTCTCAAAGCATGAAATTCTGAGATTGTTTTAATTTTGATCAGATTATTTTCAGCCATTTTATTAAATATGATATGAACCTATTTTAAAGTAAATTTAAGCTTTTCTAGTGTAAACATCATTTTCAATATCTTCTAGCAAAGTAGAATGTTGCGGATTCCAACGGGTAGATTTTTTAGTTTCTTCGCTAGAAGCCAAATTATTAAATTGCGCAAAATGTGAAAACCAGGTGAAATGCTCGTCCGCTTCATCGGGTTTAATAGAAACCAAAGGAATATTTAATTTTTCAGCAATTAATGTAGCGATTTTTTTAAATTCAACTCCCTGCTCTGCAACCGCGTGAAATCTCGTTCCGCTTATAAAAGATTTTTCTAAAACTAAACGGTAAAGTTTTGCAGCATCTAGTCTGTGAACAGCAGGCCAAACATTACTTCCCTCATTGATCATGGCAGATTTCCCTTTTTCTTTAGCGATATTAATTAAGATCGGAACAAATCCGGAAACATCTTGCTCGCCGTGAACGGAAGGTGATAACCTGATAACTGCCACTTTCACGCCTTTTTTCGCTAATTCATCTGCCGCCTCTTCTGTTAATTTTCTGGGCGTTTGACTATTTTCTGCACTGTCTTTTTCTGTTACGATTTCTGTTTTAGAAATAAGAGCAGTTCCCGATGTGATGATAAAAGGTTTATCTGTTCCAATTAATGTTTCGCCAATGGTTTCAATCGCTTTTTTATCAATCGCACAAACTTCTTCAAATCTGGTAAAATCGTGGATAAATCCCAAATGCATGACCGCATCTGCCGCTCTTGCACCTGATCTCAAACTTTCCAAATTTTCTAAATCGCCATGATGAATTGTTGCACCTGCAGCGATTAATTTTTCAGCAGATTTTTCAGATCTCGCCAAACCTAAAACCTGATGACCTGCATCTAATAATTCTTTTACAACCACATTCCCGATGAAGCCTGTGGCTCCTGTAACAAATACTTTCATTTTTATCTATTTTTTATACCACAAAGATGAGCTTCAACTAGTTTTCTGCTGTATCCAAAAAGTATTTTCTTGTAGCCAAATAGTTTAATTAGAAGATTGTGTAAACTGTAAAGGCGATTGATTGGTTTTGGTTTTAAATAATTTACTGAAGGATTGCGAATGTTCAAAGCCTAATTCGTATGGAATTTCGCTAACGGTTAATTCTGTTGTCGATATTTTTCTTTGGCTTTTTCAATTAACTTATCGTAAATGTTCCGATTTTGGTGGTATTAAGGAAGGTTTTTGTTTCTTTATTGCCAATGTAGTTATTCTATAAATCATCAAAAGCACTTTTAACATTTAGTAAAATTTTACTATTCATAGGGGTATAAACTCAGTGAACAATATTTTACACGCAAAGGGCGAAGGTTTTTCGCAAAGGGTTAAAGATGGTGAAACAAAAAAACCTTCCCAACTAGTAGCGGGAACGATGGAATTGTAAGAACCAGGTTAAGCATCTGTTTGCAAAGGCCACAAGGTGAATATGATATATTGGTATAGTCTTTGTTTCTTTAAATTAAACCAAAAAAATTATATCATGAACAAGACAGTAGGAATAGTATTAATTGTAATTGGAGCAGTAATGCTGATCTGGGGTGGCTTCTCATACACTAAAAAAGAAAAAGTAGTGGATGCAGGCCCCATCCAGATATCTGCAGACAAACAAGAAACAGTAAACTGGCCTCCATACGTAGGTGGAATATTTTTAGTAGCTGGTGTAGTGGTACTGGTAACGGCTAAGAAAGCTTAATAAGGCTTAAAGCAGAAGGCAAAAGGCTTAAGGCAATAAAATCAGGCATTCAGCTTTTTGCCTTTAGCTTAAATATCCTTTATGATTTAGCTTAAAAATCGTAATTTTGAAACATTCCGAAATTTTACGGGATGTTTTTTTTTATTAATAGTCTTCCGACTCCGGTCCTCAGACATCTGACTCCAAACCATGAAAGATTTCAAAAAGTATTATACCATACCAGCTCCTCCAGAAGAGGTTTACCTCGCTTTAACCATTCCTTTGAGCATTAAATTATGGAGTGGTGCAGAAGCGATGATGAGCGCCGAGCCTGGGTCTGAATTTTCTTTATTTGATGGGGATATTGTAGGGAAGAATCTGGAGTTTGAAACAGATAAAAAAATAGTACAGCAATGGTATTTTGAAGGGCAGGAAGCAGCATCTTTAGTGACCATGAAACTTCATGAGACCAATAAAAAAGGAACAACTTCTATTGAGCTATTGCATACCAACATCCCAGATGAAGTATATGATGAATTTGCTGATGGCTGGAATACCAGTTACTTTGGAGAACTCTTTGAGTTTTTTGATGGGGAATAATCAATCCAAAGGCAAATATTTTACTGGTCTTTCCATCAGTCCGGTTTGATGTGGATTCAATTTGTGTCCGTTTAAAGCTTTTTCATAAAACTTCAAATATTCTTCAGTCATTTTTTCTGCAGAAAAACAATCTCTAGCATAAGTATGGCATTTGTTTTTATCAAAATCAGCGACATGCGTTAAAGCTTCAGTTATCGCTGATTCCTTATTTGATAAGAAACCCACTTCTTCATGAATTAACTCCGGCAAAGAACCGTAGGGAGTTCCAAAAACTGGACATCCGAAATATAAACTTTCAATAATTGCTATTCCAAATGGTTCATTCCATAAAACAGGGAAAATTAAACCTTTAGATTGATTCATGGCTTTAGACTTATAGTCATTGTCAACCATGCCTCTAAATCTTACATGGGTATCCAGCGTAATTCTGAGCCCCATTTTCAAGTTAAGCCTATGCCCTCCTAAAACCTCTAATCTTTCTCCAGCTTTCTTGGTCATGCTAATTGCCCCTCTAACATTTTTCACCTTCCAGGCTGCGTTGGCTAAAAAATGAAAATACTTTCTTTCAGAAGAGAGATCAGGTTGAGCATAATTATCCCAATCAATCCCATTATGAACATATTGAGTACTGTTATACCTCATCGCATGATTTTTACTCACAAAAATGCATTGCTCATCTAATTCCTCCCCAAAACCAGGATTCCCTTCAATGGTGACCACATAAGGTACTTTAATAGCTTCCTTTGGAGAAATAAAAAGATGGGCAATGTCAACACTGTTCGGGATCTGCTCATTCAAGGTTTTGCTTGCATTGTAAAAAATGACATCGGCAAAATCACAATAAGAACCTGTTTTCATTAAAAAGGTCACCTTATGCCCTTTCTTGGTGAGTGTTCTTCCTAAATCCCATATCACACGTTCCGTCCCTCCATATTTTAGAGCAGGAATCAATGAATTATTATGGATGAGTATATGCATTTAATCTTCTGAATAAACATGTCTAATGGCCGGACGCAGGTTATACGCAGAAGCCATCACTTCTCCATAAGCACCCGCAGTACGCAAGGCAATTAAATCCCCACGCTTGGTTTCCGGCATGTCCACATCCTTCCCAAAACAGTCGGAAGACTCGCATATAGGACCGACTACATCGTAAGATAAAGTTGAAAGTTGAGGGTTAAAAGTTTCCAGTTCATTGTCTTTTAACTTTTCACTTTCAACTTTCCACTTACTAATATTCTCAATCTGATGATAAGCCTGGTACAAAGCGGGGCGCATCAACTCCGTCATACCTGCATCTATTACAGCAAAGTTTTTCTTAATGCCATGTTTAATATATAGCACTTTAGAAATTAAGCTGCTGCACTGCGCCACTAAAGCCCTGCCCAACTCAAAATGAACTTCTTGGTAAGGTTTAATGTTTAAGAAATCCTTGAAGATTCTGAAATAGCTTTCAAAGTCGCCAATGGCGTTTTCATCCGGGTGGTAATAATCTACCCCTAATCCTCCCCCAACATTCAGCACCTTTACCGGCATGCCACGTTCCTCAAACCATTGCTGCATTTCGTTTACCTTTATGCAAAGACTTTTGAAAACATTCATATCGGTAATCTGTGAACCTACATGGAAATGGATGCCTAAAAACTCCAGATTTTTGCACCGCTTCAATGCTTCAGAAACACTGGGTAAATCCCAGCTGTTGATTCCGAATTTATTCTCATCTAAACCGGTGGTAATGTAATGGTGGGTATGCGCATCTACATTAGGGTTAATACGGATGGCAATGGAGGCTATTTTTCCTTTGGCACCCGCCAGCTCATTGATCACTTCCAGCTCCTGCACCGATTCGGCATTGAAAGCAAAAATATCCTGATCCAAAGCATAATTGATCTCCGCATCCGATTTGCCCACTCCAGCAAAAACAATTTGGTTTTGAGTAAAGCCAGTAGCTAAAGCTTTCGCTACCTCTCCCCCGCTCACGCAATCGGCACCAAAGCCCTTTGCCTGAATCAATGCTAAAACCCTATCGTTAAAATTAGCTTTCATGGCATAATGCACATGAAACTGATAGGCATCAGCCGCCGTTTTACAGGCCTGTAGGTTTTCCTTTAAACTTTTTAAATCGTAATAGTAAAAAGGTGTTTCCTTCCCCTCAAAAGAATTTACTACCTCCTCATTAAACATCTTTCTCATCCTTACTCAAATAAACGGTTATGTAAACTTCTCAATGCCTCTACTTTATCTTCCGTTTTTACCAAAAGAGAAATGTTATAATTGCTTCCTCCGTAAGAAATCATTCTTAAAGGAATATGTTTCAAAGATTCGAAAATCCGCGAAGCAAAACCATGCGTACTTGCGCCTAAATCCCCAACCACACAGATGATAGAATGGTTAACATCTACTTCCACAATTCCAAAATCGCTCAGCTCTTTAGTGATTTCCCCTAAATACTTGGTATCATCAATGGTAACGGAAACTGCCACTTCAGAAGTGGTGATCATATCAATGGGAGTTTTATAACGCTCGAATACTTCAAACACACGGCGTAAGAAACCATAAGCCAATAACATTCTGCTACTTTGGATTTTAATGGCGGTAATGCCATCTTTTGCCGCAATGGATTTAATTTTTCCTTTTTCGCTTTCGCTGGAAATCAACGTTCCAGAAGCCTGAGGCTCCATGGTATTGAGTAACCTTACTGGAATTTTATATTTCTGTGCAGGGAATACCGACTGTGGATGCAGAATCTTTGCCCCAAAATAAGCCAGCTCTGCTGCTTCATCAAAAGATAAATTGGCAATAGGCTTGGTGCCTTTCACAATGCGTGGGTCGTTATTGTGCATTCCGTCTATATCCGTCCAAATTTGAACCTCCTCTGCTTTGATACCCGCACCGATTAGAGAAGCCGTATAATCGCTTCCTCCACGACGTAAGTTGTCCATCTCGCCGAACGAATTACGGCAGATGAAACCTTGCGTAATAAACAGGTTGGTGGCTGGTGCCGCATCCAAAAAAGGTTGGATATGCTCTGTGATGTAATCAACAATCGGTTCATTGTCTTCGTCTATTTTCATAAACTCTAAAGCTGGCAACAGTACCGATGGCACACCAATTTCCTTTAAATACACATGGTAAAGCGTGGTGGAAAGCAATTCGCCCTGCGCCAAAACCACTTTATCTTCTATGGTGGTAAACAGGTCGTTAGAGAAAGAGTACAGCAGGTCGAAATGGTAATCTATCACCTCTTTTCCTTGTTCGCGGTATTCCTCGGTAGCAAAAAGCTCGGTGATGAAAATTTCGTATTTATCCTTTAAAGCTTTAATCAACAGGTTGGCCTTGGGTTTATCAGAAGCCAAATACGCCTGACCTATTTCCACTAAACTATTTGTAGTGCCCGACACTGCCGATAACACCACAATCTGCCTTTCGGTGGGATTTACGATATCCAATAGCTTCTTCATCCGCTCGGGACTGCCTACTGAGGTACCACCAAATTTTAAAACCTTCATTTTTTGATTAGAATTAAACTTTTTATACTCTTTTTAAAAACTGGCTAAAAATAGTCAAAAGCGTGAGATATTATAAATTGTTGTGGGATTTTATTTAGTGGGATAGATTTGAGCGGATTTAATAATAATTTAATTTATCAAAATTTTGTTTTCAAAGCAAATAAAATCAAGTTAGCTCTCAAATGTCATCAAGTCTTTAGAAATATATGTCCAAAGAAATATCATATTAGCTAAGGCTTAAGAAGACTTCGTTAACACAACAGAAATCAGGAGTATTACTGAAGGTTAATATTATATATATTTAAGTTAGCGGTCAGCTTAAACGACGCAGACAATAAAAACAGACTAAAATGGGACGGAAAATAAAATTACAAATTCAAATGTCGGTTGACGG
Source organism: Pelobium sp. (assembly GCA_039918235.1). Lineage (GTDB taxonomy): Bacteria > Bacteroidota > Bacteroidia > Sphingobacteriales > Sphingobacteriaceae > Pseudopedobacter. Next base: position 96,700 of record JBDSHZ010000157.1, on the reverse strand, counting down.
CTATATCGCTGGACTAAATGACGAAATGGATTGGATGCAATGGAATTGGGACGGACAATTAAAAGACTATATCAGACAATTAACTGACACAGTTGACTGTATTATTTTAGGTAGAAAACTTGCCGAAGGCTTTATTCCTTATTGGTCAACACACCCAGAAGAAGAAGGAGCAGAAAACATAAATAAATTACCCAAAATAGTTTTTACAAAGACACTTAAACAATTAGAATGGACAAATACTACCTTGGCGACAGGAAATTTAGTTGACGAAATAACAAAACTTAAAAAACAAGAAGGTAAGGACATTATTGTATATGGTGGTGCTGACTTTGTTGCCAGCCTTATTCAACATAAACTTATTGACGAATTTCACTTTTTAGTAAACCCAACACTTCTTGGAAACGGAAAGACTATATTTAAAAATATAACGCATTCAGACTTGCAACTAAAAAAGGCAATTGGTTTTGAATGTGGAATTAGCGTATTGAACTATGAACTCAAACAAAATTGAAAAGACAAAAAACCGAACCGCTAACAGCACCTACCCAAAAGGCGTGGTTTCATTCTTCGCAGACACATTTGTGCCAGCCGAAAGTTCAGTTCTCCGAACGAAGTTCAGTGGTAAAAATCCCACCCTTCGGGTAGCTGCCAACCGTTATCGGTAATTGTACAAAAAACGGAGCCCCATCAACATATCATCTAGACAAACCGATTTCCAGATAAATTTTTGATAAAAAACTGTTAATTGAAAAATTTGTTTACATTTGCATACCAAACGGTCGGTATTGAAATTTTAAAAATGGCAGACACCAGAGAATATATCATAATTAAAGCTACTAATCTTTTTTTACAAAAAGGGTTTAAGGAAGTTACTATGAAAGAATTAGTGGAAAGTGCTGGGCTTTCTAAAGGAGCTTTTTATCATTATTTTGATAGTAAAGAACAGATATTTGAAGAAGTAGCTTTAAATTTTTACAATGCGAAAAGAATTAATAATTACGATACACTTTCTACTACATCCTTAAAAGAGTTTTACGGTAATTGGATTAACAATTTATTAAATGTAAATAACAAAGTTGATGAAGCGATAGAAAGTAACACGGCATTTACCCAAAACCATTACAATCTTATTTTTGATGCTTTGCGATTGATTCCCTCTTTTGCAAAACTTTTTGATAATGAACAGCATAGAGAAATGGAAGCCTGGATAAAAATCATAGACATTGCAAAGCAAAATTCAGAAATAAAATCAACAATTTCAAGTAAAGAAATAGCTAAAATGTTTATCTATGTTTCTGACGGACTGGCTACAAACTTGATTACGCAAAATAAAATTTCAAAGATAAAGATAGAAACTATAAAAATATTGGATAGTCTCTATAAACTTTTACAATAAAAAAAATTTCAAAAAAAACATACCGAACGGTCGGAATAATAATTAAATAATTACTTAAAATGAAAAAGAAATCAGTATTAATTTCAGGAGCGAGCATTGCAGGATTGACAATGGCTCATTTTATGAATCGCAATGGATACGAAGTAACCGTTGTAGAAATAGGCAATGCTCCGCGTTTAGGTGGGACTCCTGTTGATGTTCGTGGCAATGCACTAGATACAGCTCAGAGAATGGGGATTCTAGAGAATTTGAAAGAAGCAAAAGTACCCACTAAAGGACTGGAATTTGTTAATGCAAACGATGAATTTCAAGGTTTAATGCTAGTAGAGGACATTGGTGCATTATGTCCAGATGATATCGAAATTAGAAGAGATGACTTAGTAAAAATTCTTTATTCAGTAGCCCACGACAATGTTAAGTATAAATTTAATAGCCACGTTACCGCCATTGAACAAGATGAGGACAAGGTGACTGTAACATTTAATGACAAAACCATAGAAGAATTTGATTTTGTAATTGGTGCTGATGGCATTCACTCAGGTATTCGTAGGTTCGTTTTTGGACCAGAGGAAGACTTTTCGCATTTCCTTAATTTTTATTTTTCAATTTTTAAAGGTGATATAAGTTTGGGGAAGAAAAATTATTGTCAAATGTATAATACGCCAAATACAATGTCAGCAATATATTGTTACAATATTGAAGTAGCAGATATAATTATGACATTTAAAACGCAGGAAATTATAACTTATAATTATAGAGATGTTGAAGCTCAAAAGAAAATAGTAATAGATGCTTTTGAAGGCGTTGGATGGAAAGTTCCACAACTTATTGAAGAAATAAAAGAAAGTGAAAATTTTTATCTTAGTCAAGGATGTCAAATAAAAATGCCTTCGTGGACAAAGGGAAGAGTAGCATTAATTGGAGATGCAGGTTATGCACCAGCTTTTCCAACAGGAATGGGAAGTACACTGGCAATGCAGGGTGCTTTAGCATTAGCAGATGCTATGGTGGAAAATGCAGATTATAAAATTGCTTTTCAAAAATATAATGAAGATTTTCGACCAATAGTTGAAACCCTACAAGAAACAGTATTTGATGGAATCAATTTTTTAATGCCTGAAACGCAAGAAGCAATAAACACAAGAAATAAAGGAACACATTATAAACAACTGTAGTTAATAGCGGTTTCAAAAAGTGGCGAGAATTCTGATAAATTCATATTTTCATTTCGCAAGAAATTTTATCTTGGCGGAAAGTACTAAGTAACAAAGTTCTCCTCTTCTTGAAGCCGCGACACGTTAACCGTCATTCTGAAAATGTATCTAACTAAAATTAAACCATTTTGGGAATAACTTGTCTAGTTAAGAAAAACCCAAAATGATGAAGAAGTATTTTACCTATTTAGTGTTGCTAATGCTGTCAATTTCCAGTTGTAGTAAAAATAATGATGCTATACAACCTTCAACAACTGAATCGATGTATTTTCCACCCAATACAAGCGCTACTTGGGAAACCAAATCACTTTCAAGTTTAAATTGGAACCAATCCGCTGTACAGTCGCTTAACGATTTTCTTATTCAGAAAAACACAAAATCATTTATGATACTTGTAAATGGAAGAATTGTAATGGAATCTTATTATAACGGACACAATGCAACGGCAACTTGGGAATGGAATAGTGCTGGTAAAACTTTAGTAAGCACAACAACTGGAATTGCCCAACAAGAGGGATTATTGAACATTAACAATAAAGCTTCAGATTATTTGGGAACAGAATGGACGAGTATGCCATTGGCAAAAGAAAATTTAATTACCGTGAAAAATTTACTGACAATGACAGCAGGTAATGATGATACAAAAGAATATGTTATTAAACAAAATTTAACTTATGTTTCCGATGCCGGGAGTAGATGGGCTTATAGTAATATTTTTCAAAAATTAACTGATGTGGTTGCCACTGCTACCAATAAACCGTTTGAAAACTATTTTAACGAAAAGATTAAGAACAAAATAGGAATGGATGGATTTTGGAATTTCGGAACAATTTACACCATTTACCATAGTACAACAAGAAGCATGGCAAGATTTGGACTCTTGGCATTGAACAAAGGAAAATGGAATAATGAACAGCTCATAAATGAATCTTATTTTAATGCTGCTATCAATTCTTCACAAGAAATCAACCCTGCATATGGTTATTTATGGTGGTTAAATGGCAAAACAAAATATATGGTTCCTGGTATTCGAAAAATATTTCAAGGTTCATTAGTTTCAAATGCACCTGCTGATATGTATGCCGCGATGGGTGCAAGTGATCAACGAATTTATGTCATACCAAGCAAAAACATGGTCGTAATAAGAATGGGAGATGCATCCGACCCTGCAAATCCAAGTTTCGCAGTATCTGGTTTTGACGATGCACTGTGGGAAAAAATTAATGCATTAATAAAGTAACAAACTCGATATCAACGAACCCCTAAAAAGGGTTTTTCAAATTGCGATATTTGTGTTTAGATTTTCTCAACTTAGAAAAGCTAAAACGCTAAGTTAAATTTTAACACAACTGGATTACAAAAAAATGGATATAATCAAAATAGATCATTCTGAAAGCTCATTGGTAATTGACCTTTTCAATAAATATAGAATTTTTTACAAGCAACCTTCTAACATGGAGCTTTGTAGGAAATTCATTACTGACCGACTAAAAAACAATGAGTCGGTAATTTTTGTGGCCACTACTAAAGAGAATGAAAAAATCGTTCCCACAGGTTTCACACAGCTTTACCCTAAATTTTCTTCAGGAAAAGCAATAAAAATATGGGTGCTAAACGACTTATATGTTGATGAAAACTACAGAAATAGAGGTATTGGCGAAAACCTTATACATCGTGTTCTAACATTTGTAAAAGACGATAATGCTAATCATGTAGAACTTTCAACAGCAACAGATAATTACCATGCGCAAAGGCTTTATGAAACAATCGGTTTTGAAAAGCAGGTTCCTAACGCAGACTTCTTATCTTATAAAATCAATTTAACTTAAAAAAATAAGGCAGGTTTAGTTGTGGACAGCGTTCAGCTTAATAAGGCTTTTCAAAAATTACTGGATACATCCAAAGTTTATTAATACTCCTATAGCATGAGTATACCTTCAGTATAGCGTGAGTATAGCTACAAGTAGAGATGAAGGAGAAAACGTAAAAAAGTGCTCAAAGCCATCTAAAACAATAAACGAGTTTAAACTCTGAATGATGATACTTGCATCAAATTAGGGCTAATTGCAAATACAAATGGAACTAAATAGATTTTCTGAAATAGAAACTGAAAGATTATTGCTAAGAAAGCCGAAACACGAAGACTGGGAAATGATTTCTTATCTCCGTTCTGATAAGCAAGTGAATAAGTTTGTTAACAGAGCCAGTGCGGAAACTAAATTAAAAGCGTTGGGATTTATAGCAAGGATAACTAAAGGAATAGAAAAAGAGGAAATATTATATTGGATCATTACAGAAAAAAGCAATGATGAAATGATGGGCAGCATTTGCTTATGGCATTTCTCTGAAGACTTCAAAACTGCAGAAGTTGGATATGATTTAAATCCTAAATTCCAAGGGAAGGGAATAATGGATGAGTCTTTAAAAAGTATTATTGAGTTTGGATTTAAAAGTCTGAACCTTGATTCAATAGAAGCTTATACGCATGGTGAAAATAACCTTTCCAAAAATCTATTGGAAAGAAATAGCTTCAAAATTATTAAAGGCAAAAAAGATGAAGACAATAAAAATAACATCGTTTATGAATTGGAGAAGCTAACTACAATTAAATAATCACATTATTATTTATATTAAAGGCAAGCTGCTATATTTATCTTAAACAATACTAAAGTTTGATTTAGCTAATTTCCAGAAATATGCCATACACCCTGTTACAATTACCATCTTTATAGTTAGATTTCCCAATAGCTCTTACCTTCACCTCTTTTCCTTTTTCTGTGATAATTTCCAATTCAAGGTCCCAACCTTTTCCTGTTTCAATGGCTTGTTTTATTGCCTCAGAAATATTGATTCTACTAGATCCTTCTTTATAAAAATTTAATGCTGTATTTACATCTGGAACATACTCCTGTGGTACTTCATGAATTTTTTTGGTCATTGAGGTCCATGATAACGTGTTATTTTCTAAATTTATTTCCCAACCACCTACACGGATGAATTTGCTGATCTGTTCAGCCATCAGGTGATACATATCTGCAGAAATAAGCTTTTCTTCTTCAGCCTCTTTAATATTAGTGAGGTCTCTAGTTAATTTAGTGAAGCCAATCACTTTATGATGATCATTATGAATGGCAGTAATTACCACACTTCCCCAAAACTTACTCCCATCTTTTCGCAAACGCCAGCCTTCGTCTCTGGCAACCCCCAATTTTTCTGCCTTTTTAATCAATTTATTCGGACGCTTATTTTTTACATCTTCTGCTGTATAAAAAATGCTGAAATTCTTTCCGATGACTTCTGATGAGGCGTATCCCTTTATTTTGGCTGCTCCTTTGTTCCAGTTTTCAACGGTGCCATTTTCATCAAGTAACAGAATCGCACAGTCTTCAATTTCCTCTACCATTTTATTGAAGCGGATGGCCCTCAAATCTTTACTCCCTATGGATTCTGCAACGATATCATAAATAGTTTTATCAAAATTATTCGTTGCTCTTTCAAACATCTGCAACCAATTTTCATCTACTGACTCAGAATCTTCTTTTACCAAATTAACCAAGCCCATAAGCGTAGTTAAAGGTTGTCTGATCTGGTGGGACTGCAATAAGGCAATTTTATTTAAAGAATCGTTTTTGGCTTCTATTTCCTGTATTTGCTGTTGAAGCTGGATACGGCTCATTTGCAACTCCATCAAAAAAGTAGCCTGTCTGGCTAAAATAGTGAGGGTTTTCTGCTGTAGGGTAGTAAGTGTATTTGGTTTTTGATCAAACAAGCATAATGTACCTAATTTTAACCCGTTGTTAAGTGTTAACGGTGCACCCGCATAAAACCTTAAGTGAGGTGCTTCATTAACTAAAGGATTATGTACAAAACGAACATCTTTTTTTGTGTCAGCAATAATTAACAAATCGTTTTGTTGTATCCCATATTGACAAAAAGACGTCTCCTTCGGCATTACATCTATATCAGTACCAAATTTCACTTTAAACCAATTAGATTCATCGTCTAAAAGTGTAATCAATGCAACCGGTTTATCACAAAGCTGTGCGGCCAATTCTACAATATCCTGAAACTCGGCTGAATTAAAATCGAGCTTTAAAAATTTATTTACCTCCGCTAGCCTTTTGCTTTCAATAACATTATCCATATGCTAAATTTAAATAACAAATATTTATATAACTGGTAATGATAAAGCTATCAAATTCTTAATAATAAAAAGTAATACTCGTTCATTTGGATCATTTTTAGTGTCTTTTTAAGCTTATACATTAATAATGTTCGCTTTCAATATTTTCTAATAACATTTCATCCTTTAAATTAATCTCAAAAGGATTTTTAAATAGTAAAAAAAATTCATCAATTAAATAAAAACACCTCTAATTGGTTGAATCGTCAATCATGGCATTGCTTATGCTTAACGCTTCATTCAATTAAAGAATAGGCATGACTTCAAATTCAAAAATCTCCATATATGCGGCACTGGCAGCCAATATCGGAATATCCATTATCAAATTTATAGCTGCTGCAATTACCGGTAGCTCTTCCATGCTTTCTGAAGGCATACACAGTGCGGTAGATTCTGGAAACCAACTTTTATTACTGGTTGGGATTTCCAGAAGTAAAAGACCGGCAGATGAAAACCATCCTTTTGGGCATGGACAGGAAATTTATTTCTGGTCGCTGATTGTTGGGGTGTTAATCTTTGGCTTAGGTGGCGGAATGTCTGTTTATGAAGGATTAATGCATATAAAAGATCCGAAACCTTTAACCAGTCCTTTTTGGAATTACATCGTTCTAGCCATTGCCATTATATTTGAAGGAGCCTCCTTTATTGTCGCTATCAAAGCTTTTCTGAAACAGGAAGGCAAAGGAGATTTTTTTAAGAAACTGAGACAAAGTAAAGACCCTTCTTCCTTTGTGGTTATTTTTGAAGATGGGGCTGCATTATGCGGATTAGGCATTGCTTTAGCCGGTGTATTTTTAAGTCACTATTATCATAACCCGACGATTGACGGGGCAGCTTCTATACTAATAGGTGTGCTTTTGGCCATTGTTGCAGTACTCTTGGTGATAGAAAGCAGGAATTTATTGATTGGCGAAAGTGCCCATAAAGAAATACTTAAACAGATTAAGAGCATTGTAGCTGAAGATAAAGACGTTCATCAGCTTAAACCTCCGCTCACCATGCAGTTAGGTCCGGATGAGATTTTATTAGCCATAGATATTCAGTTTAAAACACATTTAGAAGGTAATGAGCTAGCGGACGTAATCCGAAGGTTGGAAAAAGAAATCAAAACACAGCTTCCAATGATTAAACATATATTTATTGAGGCCAATGTATTTGAGCATAATGCGCAACCTTAAACAGCAACTTATCGGGAAGGTTTAAATAGCGATAATGGAAATAGAAAAAGAAAAATCTTTTATAAAGAAAGAAAAAAGGACCTCAATTTAAACCCAAATGATAATCATAAATTTAAGTTCTATTCCAATTTTAAGAGAGGTTAATTAATCCTGCTCTACCTTTTGATGTGATTTTTCCTTCGCTTCTTTTAGCGTTTCCTGATCTGGAGATGCTTTATCTTGCGTATTTCTTAAAGACGGATCATACATTAAATGCGTGAAAATTGGATAATGGTCAGACCCGTTTTTCTCCAATCTTTTCATATTTATAAATCCAAAATCAGAAGAACAGAAAATATAATCCAATGGAAAACGCATAAACCAATGGTGCGCAGAAAATGTGCTGTAAAATCCTCTACCTTTTCTAACATCTAACAATTGGCTGGTTTTGGTAAATAAAGAAGTGGTACTGCTCCAAGCTACATCATTTAAATCGCCCATTACAAGTACAGGAAGTTTACATTCTTTGGCTTTTAAAGCGATAATAGAAAGCTCTTTATCTTTGGCAGTTGAGGTTAAACTTTCTCCAGGAACCGGAGGTTCTGGATGCAAGCCCCAAAGTTGTATTTCAGTTTCATCAGGTAGCACAACAGTGCAACTAATGGAAGGAATATCTTTTTTCACTAAAAAGTTTACTTCTTCATTTTTCAATTTAAACTTGCTAAAAAATAACATCCCATAGGTATTGTCTTGTGGTACTTCAATGGTATAAGGATACTCCTCTTTCAAGCTTTTTGCCGCTTCCTGCCATTTTTTATCGGTTTCCAATAATAAGATCAAATCAGGTTCAATAGTTTTCAGTTGTTGCAATAAACGCTCATAAGCCGTGTTAAACTGCAAAACATTTGCATTGATCATCTTTATTTCTCTCTCACTATTTCTCACTTTAATGTTTTTCACCTCTTTACGCATTAAAAAAGTATACGGTGCGATTTTTATGCTTAGATAAACTAAACAAAAAACATTTAAGAGGAATGCGAAGAGCGAGATTTCTGCCCTCACCAAATACAATATGATCCAAAGTGAAATGATGATTGTGCACAATATAAAATTCTGAAATCTGGAATATTCAAGAGATCTGAATATCCAAAAGTCGCTTTTAATAAGTGGTAGCACAACAAATAGCACACTAAGATAAGAAAGTACAATGAGTGAAATCAACATATAATTTTAAAATGAATCTGGCTAATTTATTAATTTCAAATCGTTGGAAGATCATTTTATTGATAATTTCAATGTTCTCAAAAACTCATTTCCATTCTATATATTTAAACTGTTTATTTAAAGCAATTTAGAGGATAGCCAATGATTTAAATTTCGGCCGACATTTTATTATCCATTTCCTAATTTGAATGATGAAGAGAAATTAATGCAGTTGAATGAACCAAAATGAATTGGAAATGACAATGAAGCAGTATTGCATTCTTAATTTCGCCTTAAATTAAAATTTAATGTCGCTGAAACTGAAGAACAATCCGCTGGGAAGATTAAGAATTATTGCATTTTTAGAAGGCTGCTCTTTTCTTCTTTTAGGTTTGACAATGATTTTAAAATATCGTTTTTTGATGCCACAACCAAATTATGTAGTTGGAATGGCTCATGGTTTACTTTTTATCACTTACATTCTACTGGTGACTCAGGTAGCTTATCTTAAGAAATGGAATTTAGTAACCATATTTTGGGCATTTTTAGCTTCACTGCTCCCCTGTGGCACTTTTTATGCCGATTATAAAATATTCAGCAAAGCCTAATAAAACTATAAAATCTCTTTTACGGTAATGTGTTCTTCCTGCTCTGCCATCCATGACTCACCGGAAACCATAATCTGATCACCAACTTTAACCGTTTTGTATTGTTTAGGATCATTTAGATTAGCGTGACTGATAGTGATGAAATAAATAGCATCATTTGTACTCTGAATCTTAGCCGTATACCCATCTTTTCCCTGTTGTATTTCTAATACCCTTCCTTCTGCAGTTTTTAAAGAATCTGCCGCAAACTCCGTTTTAATATTCCCTGTGCTTTGGGAGGATGTGTTTTTTGTTTCATTGCAACTTGCTATCATCAAGGCAACAATCGGTATCCATATTTTTTTCATGTTTTATTTTTTAAAATCTATACAAACAACTAGCCAACAATTATCAAAACGTGTGCACCATCATCAATTAACAAAATTAAAATCTTTAAATTGCGTTCTATCTTCAAATACACTTTTTTTTGATGGACAATCAATTATTATTTTACAGTCAATACGCAATGGTCTATAATTCTTAAATATGTCAAAAGTCAGTTTCAATAATAGCAAAAGCCCATTTTTTAAAGCTTTAAAAGAAAAGGTTAATGATTATTTTGCTAAAAATTCTATTCCAAAAACTGGAGGGCCAAAGCTTTTTTTTAAAAGCTTGATCATTATCCTATCTGGAATTTCGCTCTACACTATTCTTGTATTTTTTACTCCACCTGCCATTATTGCTATTTTTCTTTGTGCTTTATTAGGAATCAACCTTGCTGTAATAGGTTTTAACATTATGCATGAAGGTGGACATGGAAGTTTTTCAAAATACAAGTGGATAAATAAATTTTCTGCTTATTCTTTAAACGCCATGGGCGGTACCATTCATTTTTGGAAGCAGAAACATAATATAGACCATCATACTTATACCAATATTGAAGGCTTGGATCATGACATTCATGTAAAGTTTATGCGCATGCACCAGGAACAGCCCAAAAGGGCTTACCATAAGTTTCAGCACCTATATTGGGTGTTACTTTATGGTTTGTCTTACATGGCGTGGATATTATTTGAAGATTTTTCTAAATATTTTTCTGGTAAAATGGGCAAAGCAGCAGAAAAAAGAAAGTTTGATAAAAAAGAGCATTTAATTTTCTGGCTAACCAAGCTAACTTATTTGTTTGTGTATTTCATAGTCCCTATCCTAATGGTTGGATGGTTAGAAACTCTTGTGGGTTTTGTAGTAATAGGGGTGATTTGTGGCTTTACGCTGAGTATTGTTTTTCAGCTTGCACATGTGGTAGAAGGAACACAATTCCCAATGCCTCAGCTAGAAACACAGAAAATAACCAGTGAGTGGGCAATACACCAGGTAAGCACTACTTCAAACTTTGCTACCAAAAGTAAAATTGTTTCTTGGTTTTTGGGAGGATTGAACTTTCAGGTAGAGCATCATTTATTTCCAAATATCAGCCATGTCCATTATCCACACATTAATAAATTGGTTAAAGAAACCTGCCAAGAATTTAATGTTTCCTATAACGAACATAAAACCATGGCTAAGGCATTCATTTCTCACTTGGGGATTATTTATAAACTTGGTCAGGCTTAGCTGCTTAATTGATTAGGCTAAAACTTCTTTAAGATTTTCTTCAATTTTATGATACTTATTTCGATAGGCTACAGGTGTTAGTCCCGTAATTTTTTTAAATATCGTTCTAAAGTTTTTGGTATCAGTATAGCCTATTCCAAACATGACTTCATTGATGTTTTTCCCGCTGGTTTCTAAACGTCTTTTAACAGCCTCAATTTTCACCCTCTGTATATATTCCATGACGGAATTATTAGTCGCCAACTTGAAACGCCGTTCCAAACTTCTTCTACCTAAGCTCACTTTGTCTGCTAAATCATCAACCGTAATCTTGTTTTCAAAATTCTGTTCAATAAATTCCTGAGCTTTAAGAATCACTTCGTCTTGATGGTCTTTCTGTCCTTTAAACAAAGCAAAAGCAGCCTGACTTTCCCTATCAATATCTACAGCAAAAAATTTAGATGCAAGAATTGCCGTTTCCCTATCCGTGTACTTCTCAACCAAGTGCAAAAGTAAACGCCAATAAGAATTAGCTCCGCCACTGGTATAAATCCCATTGTCTTCTGTAATGATGCATCCATCCAAAAGTTCTACTTCTGGAAATAAAACTCTAAATTCATTGGCAGAATTCCAATGAGTAGAACATTGCTTTCCATTTAATAAGCCGGTAGAAGCCAATAAAAAAGCTCCAATGCAAAGTGAAGCAAGCTCCGCACCACCATTGTATTGTTCATTTAACCAAGGAATCAATTCTCTATTCAAATTTAACGCGGTAGCAATATTATTACTTATCGCAGGGATAATCACTAAATCAAATTGATCTTTTTCTTCTATCAATTGATGTGTATGAACAGTAAATAAACTTCCATTAAGTTTTATTTCTTTTTTCGTTCCTACCAACTTCACTTCAAATAACATACTCTTTCCGGAAGCCTGAAAAAACTGATTTACAGCGGTAAAAATATAATTTGGATCGGCAACAGCTTCAATAATGGCTGTTTCCGGAACTAGAATAGCTACCTTTTTCATAAATTAAAGGTATAGAAAATATTTGTCGCAAAACACCCTTTTATTGACGTTTTAGTATAACCTACGAAAGAATATTGATTGTAAATTTACATTAGTTAAAAGATTTAAGGAATGGAAACAATAAAAATCACAGTACAAAGTAATATTAGTGCATCAGTTCAAAAGATTTGGGAGTTTTGGACAAAACCAGAACATATAGTTAACTGGAATTTCGCATCAGATGACTGGCATGCTCCTTCTGCAACAAATGATTTAAAAGTGGGCGGTAAATTCTCTTCCAGAATGGAAGCTAAAGACGGTAGTTTTGGATTTGATTTTGGAGGAATTTATGATGAAGTAAATCACTTAAAAAAAATAATTTATACCCTTGAAGATGAAAGAAAAGTAACTATCCTTTTTGAAGCAGAAGGCGATCATACTAAAGTTGTAGAGACTTTTGAAGCAGAAAATGAAAATCCAGTTGAAATGCAACAAACTGGCTGGCAGGCAATTTTAGATAATTTTAAAAAGTACGTTGAATCTCATTCTTAAATTATAATCAAAATGAAAATTAATAAAATAACCCCTTTTTTATGGTTTGATGGGCAAGCTTCAGAAGCTGCACATTATTATGCTTCTATATTCAAAAACTCGAAAGTTCATCAAACTTCACCTATGATGGCGACTTTTGAGCTAGACGGACAAGCTTTTTTTGCCTTAAATGGCGGTCCGCATTTCAAATTTAATGAAGCAGTTTCATTTTATGTGAATTGTGATGATCAAGCTGAGATTGATTATTTCTGGGGAAAACTCAGTGAAGGCGGAAGTCAAGATCAATGTGGCTGGTTAAAAGACAAGTTTGGATTATCATGGCAGATTGTTCCTGCTATTCTACCTGAGTTAATGAGTGACCCCGAAAAAGGCGGAAAGGTAGTTCAGGCTTTCATGAAAATGACAAAATTTGATATCGCAACTTTAAAAGCAATTTAAAACTTTATAAAATGAAACAATTAAAATTTGAGCTAAGGATTTCAGCTCCTAAAGAAAAAGTTTGGGAAGCCTTATGGGCTGATGCAAATTACAGGAAATGGACAAGCATTTTTGGCGAGAATTCTCATGCAGTAGGTGATTGGAAAGAAGGGAGTGAAATTCTTTTTTTAGGTAACGAACAAAGTGGGATGTACAGCATGATTGAGAAATTAAATAAGTATCAGGAAATGACTTTCAAACATTTAGGAGAATTAAAAAATGGGGAAAGAATCCCAGGAGACTGGAGTGGTGCTTTGGAAAAATACGTACTAAAGGAAAAAGACAATGTAACTGTATTAGTAGTTACAATGGATAGTAATCAGGAATTTGCCAGTTATTTTGAAGAGAAATTCCCAAAAGCCTTAAATATTGTTAAAGAAATAGCTGAATGTTGAGTTATGGAAATTAGCTCTTATCTCACTTTTAACGGCAATTGCAGGGAAGCCATGAGCTTTTACCAGCAATGTTTAGGTGGCGAACTGACTTTGCAAACTATTGCCGAATCACCAATGGCAAAAAAGATGCCTTATAGTATGAGAAACGCAATTTTACATGCTACTTTACAAAACGGAACTCTTAAAATTCTGGCTTCTGATATGGTAAGCGAAAAGGGTTTAACTGTCGGGAATTCTGTTTCTCTAATGCTGAACTGCGATAGTGAGTTAGAGATTAAAGAAAAATACAGCAACCTATCTGAAGGGGGGAAAAAGGAACATCCCTTAGAAAACACATTTTGGGGAGCCATATTTGGAGATGTTACTGATAAATTCGGACATCATTGGCTTTTACATTTTCAAAAAAATTAAAAAGTTGAAACTCAAAAAGACTTAGTTAAAAATTAATAGATAAAAATTAAAATCATGAAAAAAGAAAAAATCATTTTTTGGGTTACAACTACTATTATATTCCTTTTTGAAGGATTAATGCCCGCACTTACTTTTAACACTGAATTGGCAAAGGAGGGCGTAAGACATTTAGGTTATCCCGAATACTTTGGTTATTCATTGATAGTTTTCAAAGTTTGTGGCACACTGATATTGATGATCCCTGCTTTTAAAGGTAGAATAAAGGAATGGGCTTATACAGGTTTTATGTTTGATTTTATATTTGCAATAATTTCTCATATGGCCGTTGATGGTGCCGTTGCCATGTCGTTTTTCCCAATCATATTTATAGTAATTTTAACAGTGTCTTATATTTACTATCATAAATTAAATCCTGTTTCGTCTACCAAATAATAATTATCATGTCTTTTCTAGCTTACTTAAATAATATTCAAACAAGAACCGCAAAAAAACCTGAAGATTTTAAAGGTTTAGCAATACAAAAAGGGTTAATGATCAATGAAGAATTAAGTCCAAAAACAAAAGCTGGAGATATTGTCAAATGGTTAAAGGAGGATTTTGATTTAGGGCATGGGCATGCCATGGCTATTTATGCCTATTTAAAGGGAAAAAGAGAACAAACAATGATTGTAGAGGTTTTTAAAACTGATATTAATTGCCAAGAAGCAGCAAATGAAGTTTTAACAACTTTAATAGAGTACTTCCCAACTGCCCAAATTAATTTTGACCTAGAAGATCGTGATAAAATCCTCCGGATTAAGTCATTAATAATTTGCATAGCTACCTTTAAAAGAGTTTTAAATCAAAAAGGATATTATTGTGAAGTTTTGGACTAAAAAATGATCCTCGTTTCTCTCGAAAATAATTGCAAATCAATTAGCTTAATTTTCTCATTTTACTAACTTTGGTGAAGAAAATAATCCTAAGAATGCAAGAATTAGAAAAAGCTACTCAAGATAAGGTAAACCAATGGTTAAATGGTAATTATGATGCGGGTACAAAGGCATCCATCCAAAAGCTGGTTGATAGCAACTCTTTTACAGAGTTGACGGATGCATTTTATCGTGATTTGGAATTTGGAACAGGAGGATTACGTGGAATTATGGGTGCAGGATCAAATCGTGTAAATAAATATACAATTGGCGCAGCCACACAAGGATTGGCTAATTATTTAAAAAATAAATATCCAGGAGAAAAAATAAAAGTGGCCATTGCTCATGATAGCCGTAATAATTCTGATGTATTAGGAAAAATTACTGCCGATGTTTTTTCAGCAAATGATATTCATGTTTATTTCTTTAAAGAATTACGCCCTACTCCAGAATTGTCTTTCGCTGTACGCGAGTTAGGATGCAAGAGCGGGGTAATGTTAACAGCATCTCATAACCCAAAAGAATACAATGGTTATAAAGCTTATGGCGCAGATGGTGGCCAGTTTGTAGCACCTGATGATAAATTGGTGATGGATGAAGTTTCTAAAGTGGCTACTGTTGATGACATTAAGTTTAACGCTAAACCAGAAAATATCACTTTAATTGGAGAAGAAATTGATAATGATTATTTAAAGAAAATCACCTCACTTTCTGTTTCGCCAGATGCCATTAAAAGACAAAAAGACTTGAAAATTGTCTTCTCTCCTATCCATGGCACTGGAATTACTTTAGTTCCCAAAGCATTAGAAATGTTTGGCTTTGAGAATGTGATTTTAGTGGAAGAACAAACTGTTCCTGACGGTAATTTTCCAACCGTAGTTTATCCAAATCCTGAAGAAAAAGAAGCGTTAACGCTGGCATTGAAAAAAGCAAAGGAAACCGATGCTGATTTGGTGATGGCTACTGATCCTGATGCCGACCGTGTGGGGATAGCTGTAAAAAATCATAAAGGAGAATTTGAACTGTTAAATGGCAATCAAACTGGTTCTCTTCTGGTGAATTACATGTTAGAGGCTTGGGAAAAGGAAGGGAAGTTCACAGGGAAAGAATATGTAATCAAAACTATTGTAACCACTTATCTAATAGATAAAATTGCGGCTTCTAAAAATGTTACCTGCTACAATACCTTAACCGGTTTTAAATTTATCGGTCAGATTATGACCGAGAAAGAAGGTAAAGAAACGTTTATTGTAGGCGGTGAAGAAAGTTATGGCTATTTGGTAGGTGAATTTGTAAGAGATAAAGATGCGGTAGTTTCTGCTGCTTTTATTGCTGAAATGACTGCTTTTTATAAAGATCAAGGTAGCAGTTTATATGAGGCCATGATAGAAATGTATATAAAATATGGCTTCTATAAAGAAAAACTGGTTTCTATCACTAAAAAAGGAAAAGCTGGTGCCGAAGAAATCAAGGCCATGATGGAACGTTTTAGAAATAACCCTCCTGCAAGTTTGGGTGGCTCTAAAGTGGTGAAATTAAAAGATTATGGATTGCAAATGGAAACCGATTTATTGGAAGTTTCTAAGAAACCATTAGATTTTCCTAAATCTGATGTACTACAGTTCATTACGGAAGATGGCTGTATTATTTCTGCCCGCCCCAGCGGAACAGAACCCAAAATAAAATTCTATTGCAGTGTAAATGCACCCTTAGCCTCCAAAACTGATTTTGACAAAGTGAATGAGGAATTGGAAGCAAAAGTTGATCAGATTATGGCTGATCTGGCTGTTTAATCCTCAGAGCAATTAATTTTAAGCTGTCAAGAAGTGTTAAAAGGTTTTTTTTATTACGTTAATGTTGTTTAGATTTGAGAATGAATAAGCAAGTGATTGAAACAATCAGAAAATTGAAACCTGAATTAAATGAGAAATTTAATGTTCAGGAAATTGCTCTTTTTGGTTCATTTGCTCGCAATGAAGGAAATATCAATTCCGATTTAGACATTTTAATAAAGCTAAATAAACCTTTAGGTTTAAAATTTTTAAGTCTTATCCACTTTTTAGAAATGCATTTAAAAGAAAAAGTTGATTTGGTGACAGAGAAAGCAATAAGACCTTCAATGAGAGCTAAAATCATTGAAGAAGCAATTTTTATTTAAATGGAGAGAAATCATATTCAATTTATTGATGATATGATAACTTCAATAGTAAAGATTGAAAATTACACTAAAACTCATGGCATACATTCTTTAAAAGATGAAGGAATATATTATGATGCCGTGTTAAGAAATTTAGAAATCATTGGTGAGGCTTCTAAAAGTATTCCTGAAAACATTAAAAACCAATATCCTGATATTCCATGGAGAGAAATTTATGGATTGAGGAATATAATTACCCATGCTTATTTTGGAATAGACATTACAGAAATTCAATTCATTTTAGAAAATGATCTTCCAAATCTGAAAATAAAATTGCTTGAAATATGAAATCATATTTCCTTAATTTATTAGCATACGACAATTGGGCTAATCAACAGGTTTGGTTATCTATTTCAGAAAAGCCACTCATCAACCCTAAAATCGAACTCTTATTCTCACACTTACTAAGTGCTCAAAAAATTTGGTTAAACAGATGTATTCAACAAAATGAATCGGTAACTCTTTGGGAGACAAAATCTGAATTAAATAACCTGATGTTAACTAATCAACAAGGTCTTTTAAATTATTTGGAAAGTTTGGAAAATTCTGATTTTGATAGCGTAATTGCTTATCAAAACACAAAAGGTCAACCTTTTAAAACATCGTTAAAAGACATTCTTACTCACCTATTTAATCATGGAACTTATCACCGCGGACAAATTGTTCAGCTTTTAAAAGCAGAGAGAGAAATTGTTCCATCTACAGATTATATCGTGTTTGTAAGATCATCAGCTTAGTTTTCTATTAATCATAATAATTATTTAAAGTTTGTTATTTCATCTAAGAGAATATACCTTTGCATCAAGATGTTCAAACGCATTTCTTGTTTTTTGTTAATTGTACTAATGGGATGCACAACCTTTACCCGGTTGTTTTATTTTGCTGGTTACGAATTAAATAAAGAATATATAGCTACCGTTTTATGCGTTAATAAAGATAAACCTGAACTAAATTGTAATGGTAAATGCTTTTTAACCCGCAAAATAGCCGAAGCTGAAAAAAAACAACAGAGCCAAGAAAGAAAAACCCAAAAAGATCTTTCTCAACAGATCATGCTGATTGCTTCATTTAAAATAAATTTTCTTAATGTAGTACATCAATCACAACAAATTAATTATACAAATAATTATTCCTTTTCAAAAACCACTTCATTTTATCACCCACCACCAACTGTTTGATTTTTAAATACTTAACAGCTATTTTCTATAGCTGAATTCTTAATTTTAAAATCAAATCATAAAAATAAAATGAAAAAATTATTATTAATGGTGGCTATTGCTGCCGTTACTTTTACCGCATGTACAAAAGACAGCAATTCAGAAATTACAGGAAAAGGAACCTTAAACTTTGAGTTTGAAAACGTAGTAGGAAAACAGCCCTTAATTTTAGGTACACAAAACTATACCACTGCAAAAGGCGAATCTTTCAAGGTGGATATGTTCAAATATTATGTGTCAAACATAGAATTGAGCAAAGCTGATGGAAGCGTTTACAAAGCACCAAACAGCTATTTTTTAATTGATCAATCAGACGTTTCAACATTTAAACCATCACTTATTGATATTCCTGCAGGCGATTATACAAAAATCAGCTTCACTATAGGGGTAGATTCTGTTAGTAATTTCACTGGTGCACAAGCAGGTGTATTAGCTCCTGAAAAAGCCATGTTCTGGTCTTGGAAATCTGGTTATGTATTTGTAAAAATGGAAGGTACATCAGCAAGTTCTCCAGACGGAAAATTACTTTTTCACATCGGCGGTGCTTCTCCAACAGTAAATGCGATCAGAAAAGTTTCCTTTCCTATAGATATCAACACTTTAAGAATCCGTACGGATAAATCTCCAATTATACATTTTAAAGCAGATGCTGGTGCCATGTTTAGTGGTAAACAAAACATTTCCTTTACGCAGTATAGCGCTATGCATGGCGGTGCACCAGCATTGATCATTGCTGATAATTATGCACAAGGGATGTTTACTTTAGAGCATATCCATAATTAGAATAATTATTTGGGCGTTTTAACGGGCTGTCCGCTATAGTCCCGATGAAAAATCGGGAGCTGTCGCTTCCATCCCTAACGCAATAAAACCAGTGTTAAATTCAATTAACACTGGTTTTCATTAATTCGAAAATTTCAAAATGAAAAAGATAACCACATTATTTATTGTAGGTTGTATAGTTTTCTTGATTTCTTGTGCAAAGGATAAGGACTTAAATAAATTGTTATCCATAGAAATTCCTGATGGATTTCCACAATCTGTTTATACCTTTAAAGATAACCAACCCACACAAAAAGGTTTTGATTTAGGTAAAATGCTTTTTTACGATCAGGGGCTTTCTAAAGATGGAACGGTTTCTTGTGGAGATTGCCACCAACAATTTGCAGGTTTTGCGAATTTAGACCATGCAACCAGCCATGGTGTTGATAATTGTTTTGGTAAACGAAATGCTCCGGCTTTATTTAACCTCACCTATAAGGATAATTTCTTTTTAGATGGTGGCGTTACCAATTTAGAACTCGTTCCTTTTAACGCCATGACAGATCCTTGCGAAATGGCCAATGATTTGAATAAAATATTAGCTTATCTAAAATCAGAACCCAAATATCAGCAGGCCTTTCAAAAAGCTTTTGATAGTGAAGAAATTACCTCTCAAAAAATGTTTAGGGCTTTAGCGCAGTTTCAAGGAATGATGGTTTCTGCAGATAGCAAATATGATAAAGTGAAAGCCGGGAAATCTCAGTTTACAGATCAGGAACAAAGAGGTTATCAGCTTTTTGTTGCCAAATGTGCCAGTTGCCATAAAGAACCTTTATTTTCTGATAATAGTTTTAGAAACAATGGTTTAGACTTAATTTCTGAAGACACTGGCAGGGGGAAAATATCTGATTTAGCAACTGATGATGGCAAATTTAAAGTCCCAACATTAAGAAATATAGAGGTCAGCCGTCCTTATATGCATGATGGCCGTTTTAAAACATTAGAGCAGGTTTTAGATCATTATCAAAAAGACATCAAAGCCAACAAAAATCTGGATCCCATTTTAAAGCAAGATTTAGCTTTAACAGATATCAATAAAGCAGACATCATCGCCTTTTTGAAAACTTTAACAGATCATACATTTTTAAAAAATCCAATATTCAGTGAAGAATAAAATATCAGTCATCTTATTTATGCTCATTAGCAGCTCCACATTTGCTTGTGATATCTGCGGCTGTTTTATGGGTATTACGCCTTATGATAACGTGAGTAGTTTCGGTGTCTTTTATCGTTATCGTTCTTATAATGGTTATTTTGGTCAAAATCAACAGTTTTCCCCTAGCGGAAGTTCCTATTTTCCTCAAAAAAATCAAACCGATAATCCACCCGGAAATCATAATGGTTTACTAGGAGATTATGAAGTATATCGGACAACGGAATTGCGAGGACGTTACTTTATTCAGAAACGTTTAGAAATCAATGCCATTATTCCATACCTTAATAATAGCGAGAAATATAATAATCAAAGCACCACCATTTCTGGCTTAGGCGATATGACTTTTTATGCCGGTTATCATTTGCTCAGAAAACTAGATCAAAAAACCATCAATCAAAGGTTGATTACTGGAGCAGGAATTAAAATACCTACGGCAAATAACCAAGTTAAAAGTGATCAAGGTTTGACCTATTCCAATCCTTTTCAGCCTGGTACAGGAAGTACAGATGGTTTTGTTTACGCAAACTATATCATTGGTGTGAAAAACTGGGGTGCAAGTATCAATAGTACTTATAAATTTAACGGTCAAAATGCTGATCAAGAATCAATTGCGAATAGTACTACCTCGTTTTTAAGTGTTTTTAGAAAAATAGATATCAATAAGAACGTAAAAATTATCCCTTCTGTGCAAACTAGTTATGAATTTACCAAAGGAGAAAAATACCAAGGTAAGCTAACAGGAGAACATGAAACAAATAATTTAATGGCTGGCGCAGGATTAGATATATTTGTAAAAAATATAGGAATCAATACAAGTTTTCAGACTAATGCCTGGACAGCAAAAACAGATCATCCCCGTAGTAGCGGAAGATTAACATTAGGGGTTACTTATAATTTAAAACAACTTTATTATGCAATTAATTAACATTAAAAGAGGAATTATATTTTTTGGAATTTTCACCTTATTCCTGTACAGCTGTAAGGATAAAAAAGCCGAACAGAAACAATTACAGGAAGAAGTGATGAAAGTTCACGACGAACTGATGATGGAAATGGGGAAATTGATGGAAAACAAAAAGGAATTAAACACCTTATCTATTAATATGGATAGCTTAAAGATGAAAAACGCTTCTTTGGATACCGCCCAGCTACAGCAAAAAATACAAGTCACTAATTTAGGTTTAACCAAAGCAGACGATGCCATGATGGCCTGGATGAATAACTTTAATCCTGATTATACAGGTAAAAGTCAAGATGAGATCATGTCTTATTTAAAAGATGAGAAAGTTAAAATAGATTCTGTTAAAACATTATTCAAAAAATCACTTTCTACTAGTGGTGCTATACTAATTCAATATAAATAACTTATGAAACGCTTAATTTTATCAACCGGCATTGCGCTCTATTTCTTAATCAGCTCTTGTGACTCAACTCCAAAAAAACTCCCTATTTTAGGAAATAGAGAGCCCGTTGAGAAAATGGTTGATGGCAAAACAGTTGTTGATACTGTATATCAAACCATTCCGGATTTTAATTTCATGAATCAGGATAGTGTGATGATCAACAACGATTCCTTAAGCAACAGCATTTACATTGCAGATTTCTTTTTCACCTCCTGCCCTTCTATTTGTCCAATCATGAGCAAAAACATGCTTACTATTTATGAAAAGTATAAAGGAAATTCAGAAGTGAGATTGATTTCCTATACCATAGATCAGAAGTATGACACCATTCCTACCCTAAAAAAATATGCTACAAAATTAGGTGTAAAAGGTAGTCAGTGGAGTTTTCTTTTAGGAAGCAGAGATTCAACTTATAACTTAGCTAAAGATGGCTACATGTCTTATACTAAAGAGAATGATTCTATTCCAGGAGGTTACGAACATTCTGGTTATCTGATTTTGGTAGATAAGCAAAAAAGAATCAGAGGAGCATATGACGGTACAGATAAAACTCAGGTAGAACAATTAAGTAAAGATATGGACATCCTTTTGAGCGAGTATAAATCTGAAAAATAATGCGAAAATCTATTGTTTTCATTCTTTTTCTTACTGTGGTGACTGGTTCAATAATGAGTGCTTGTGTTAATGAGAATAACATTAAGTATCAACGTTATTATTCTGATGGTTTAGCTTTATACAAAGTGCACTGTGAAAATTGTCATATGGATGATGGGAAGGGATTAGCAGCACTGATTCCACCTTTAACGGACAGCACTTATTTGCTTAAAAACAGAAAAATGCTGGCTTGTTACATTGTTTATGGTTTAAATGATTCCATAGTAATCAACGGAAAAGATTTTGAAGGAGTGATGCCCGCTGAGAAACATTTAGCCGCTATTGATTTAGCTAAAGTTCTGACCTATGTCACCAATTCATTCGGCAACCAGCAAGGCATTTATGATTTAACTGAAGTGGAAAAGAATGTGAATGATTGCAAGTGATTATGAAGATGTTTAATTAGATAGGATTAATAAGATAGATCCTTACCTTTGTAGTGCAAATGGCTCTATCGCTGTTCCAATTTTATATTGGGATGGAGGAAAGTCCGGGCAACACAGAGCATCCTGCTTCCTAACGGGAAGGCGTTTTGTAATAAGACGACAGAAAGTGCTACAGAAAACAAACTACCTCAAGTAATTGGGGAAAAGGTGAAAACGTGAGGTAAGAGCTCACGACTTTGTATGGCAACATGCATCGTGGTAAACCTCAGGAGTTGAAAGGTCAAATAAGTCCAAATCGCGGGAGCTGCTCGTTCCACTGTGTTTACACTATTTGGATGGGTAGACCGATAGATCATAACAGTGATGTTATGGCAAGATAAATGATAGAGATATTCTGAATTGTTTCAGGATAACAGAACCCGGCTTATAAATTTGCATTATTACAAGCATTTAGAAGTCCTGCAATATTCGCAGGACTTTTTTTATTTTAAAAATGTCTATATTTATATACACTAAATCTAAAAACTAAAAATAATTATGGCGAAAATTTTAATCATTGATGACGAAAGAGCGATCAGAAATACCTTAAGGGAAATATTAGAGTATGAAGACTACAAAGTTGATGATATAGACAACGGCGCTGATGGATTAGAGATGATTAAAAATATTGGTTACGATCTTGTATTGTGCGATATAAAAATGAACAGAATGGATGGTATGGAAGTCCTTACTATTGCATTAGAAACGCATCCTGATCTTCCTTTCATCATGATTTCTGGTCATGGAACGGTAGAAACAGCTGTTGAAGCATCTAAAAAAGGAGCTTTTGATTTTATATCAAAACCGCCAGATTTAAACCGATTGCTAATTACTGTTAGAAATGCTTTAGATAGAGGAACTTTAGTTACTGAAACTAAGGTTTTAAAGCAAAAAGTTAGTAAATCAAAAACCAGAGAAATTTTAGGTGAATCACCTGCTATATCAAAAGTTAAAGAAACCATTGAAAGAGTTGCCCCAACTGATGCCCGTGTTTTAATTACTGGTGCTAATGGAAGTGGTAAAGAATTAGTTGCAAGATGGCTACATGAAAAATCAAACCGTTCTTCCGGACCTCTTATTGAAGTAAATTGTGCGGCTATTCCATCAGAATTAATTGAATCAGAATTATTTGGACACGAGAAAGGTTCATTTACTTCTGCTATCAAACAAAGAATAGGAAAGTTTGAGCAAGCGAGCGGAGGAACCATCTTTTTAGATGAAATAGGCGACATGAGTCAATCTGCGCAAGCAAAAGTTTTAAGAGCTTTACAAGAAAGTAAAATTACCCGTGTTGGTGGCGAAAAGGAAATAGAAGTGAATGTAAGGGTAATTGCAGCAACCAATAAAGATTTACTGAAAGAGATTGATGAAGGTAACTTCAGAATGGATTTATACCACAGGTTGAACGTGATTCATATTCACGTAGCTCCGCTAGTAGAAAGAAAAGATGATATCACCATGCTTTCAGAGACTTTCTGTGAAGAAATTTGTAACGATTACGGAATGCCTGTTAAGAAAATATCAGTAGGCGCTCATGAAGCTTTAAAATCATTACCATGGACAGGGAATATTAGGGAATTAAGGAATGTGATTGAGCGTCTGATCATTTTAAGTGATAAAACAATTACTGAGGACGATGTGAGAGCATTTTCTAACCCAAGCGGAAGTATTTATGCGCCTGTTAACCAGTTTGAAAACACAGATAAAGGTTTTAATTTTGATGAGTTTTCTAAATTTCAAGATTTTAAAGATCATGCAGAAATGGAATTTATTAAATACAAATTGGAGAAAAATAGCTGGAATGTATCTAAAACAGCAGAAGATATTGACATACAAAGAAGCCATTTGTACAGTAAGATTGAGAAATTTGGTTTAAAACGAAATGAATAAATAATCAATTATTTCAAAAAAATTGAAGCTCCGGTTCTTAAAGAAGAAGAAATTCTTAAAAAGAGCCGGAGCTTTTTTGCGCTCATTGATTTTTTATCCTGATAACGAGGGAGTTATTACTGATATGGAGTATAAAATTTTAAATAAAATTTTTAGATGGCATTAATTGTTCTTTTATATTTAATAAAAAGATGGATGAAAGAATTTATGGTTAAAAATCTATCTTTGCGATTCGAATGAAGCACATACGTAATTTTTGCATTATTGCACACATCGATCATGGTAAGAGTACTCTTGCAGATCGTTTATTAGAATACACCAATACCGTTACTCAACGTGAGTCACAAGCTCAGTTGTTGGATAACATGGATTTGGAGCGTGAGCGTGGGATCACTATAAAAAGTCATGCCATCCAAATGAATTATACTCACGAGGGGCAAGATTATATTCTCAATTTGATTGATACACCGGGCCATGTGGATTTCTCATATGAAGTTTCCCGTTCAATTGCTGCCTGTGAAGGTGCCTTATTGATTGTTGATGCTTCTCAGGGTATTCAGGCGCAAACCATATCTAATCTTTATTTAGCATTAGAGCAAGATTTGCATATCATTCCTGTTTTAAATAAGATGGATTTACCTGGTGCAATGCCAGAGGAGGTGAAAGATCAGATCATTGACTTAATTGGAGGAGAAAGATCAGATATTATTCCAGCTTCCGGTAAAACCGGATTAGGAATTCAAGATATTCTTACAGCGGTTATTAACAGGGTTCCTGCTCCCGTTGGTGATCCTGATGCACCTTTACAAGCTTTGATTTTTGATTCAGTTTTTAATTCCTTTAGAGGGATTATTGCTTATTTCAAAGTAGTAAATGGGCAAATTAAAAAGAATGACCGTGTAAAATTTGTAGCTACTGGTAAAGAATACATTGCAGATGAGGTGGGTATTTTAAAGTTGAACCCTACTCCAAAAGATGTGGTAAAAACTGGAGATGTAGGTTACATTATTTCCGGGATTAAAGAAGCCAGAGAAGTTAAAGTTGGGGATACCATTGTTTTAAAAAATAGACAAGTAGCCGGCATTCAGGGTTTTGAAGAAGTGAAGCCAATGGTTTTTGCTGGTATTTACCCTGTTGATACTGATGAGTTTGAAGAACTTCGTGAAGCCATGCACAAACTGCAATTGAATGATGCTTCCTTGGTTTTTGAGCCAGAATCGTCGGCAGCGTTAGGCTTTGGTTTCCGTTGCGGATTCTTAGGAATGCTGCACATGGAAATTATCCAGGAGCGTTTAGAGCGTGAATTTGATATGACGGTAATTACAACTGTACCCAACGTGTCTTACATTGCGCATACTACCAAAGGAGATCCTTTTACAGTAAATAACCCTTCAGAATTACCAGATCCATCTAAATTGGAATTTGTTGAAGAACCTTACATCAAAGCAAATATCATTACCAAAGCAGAATTTGTTGGACCTGTAATGTCTCTTTGTATTCAAAAAAGAGGAATGATTATGAACCAGCATTACCTTACCTCTGATAGGGTTGAATTGGTTTTTGAGATGCCAATGGGCGAAATTGTTTTTGACTTTTACGATAAACTGAAAACAATTTCTAAAGGTTATGCCTCTTTTGATTATCATCAGATAGGTTTTAAACAATCTGATTTGGTAAAACTGGATATCATGCTCAACGGAGAACATGTAGATGCACTTTCTTCTCTTATCCATAGAAGTAATTCTTATGATTTCGGAAAGAGAATTTGCGAAAAGTTAAGAGAATTAATCCCAAGACAACAGTTTGAAATTGTTATCCAGGCTTCTATCGGGGCAAAAATTATTGCTCGAGAAAACGTAAGGGCTTTACGTAAAGATGTGACTGCAAAATGTTATGGTGGTGACATTTCCCGTAAACGTAAATTATTAGAAAAGCAGAAAAAAGGTAAAAAACGTATGCGCCAAGTGGGTAATGTAGAAATCCCTCAATCAGCGTTTATGGCGGTTTTGAAATTAGACTAATTTAGTATGGTGAGACACAAGTAGCAAGTAATAAGACTACTCATCATGGCAAAAAAACGATTTTCAGAGTCTTAATACTCGATAAAAACCTTGATAATGTAAAAGTTGAATAGGCGTCTTATAAAGTCGTGATACTTCATACTAAAATCTTGATACTTTAAAAATATGAAATTACTCGACGGAAAACACTTATCTGAAGAATTAAAGAAACAAATTGCAGTGGAAGCAGCAGAAATGCTGGAGAAAACTGGAAGAAAACCTCATTTAGTAGCAGTTCTTGTTGGAAATGATGGCGGAAGCGAAACCTACGTAGCCAGTAAAATGCGAAACTGTGAAAAAGTGGGTTTTAAGTCTTCTTTAATACGATATGATGAAACAGTTACTGAAGGTGAGTTATTAAATAAAATTGAAGAATTAAATCAGGACAACTCCATTGATGGATTTATTGTTCAACTCCCATTACCAAATCACATCAATCCAGAAAAAGTTACCGAAGCCATAGATTATAGAAAAGATGTTGACGGCTTCCACCCTATTAACTTGGGCAGAATGCAAAGAAATTTACCTTGCTTTTTACCGGCTACTCCTTTTGGAATTATGTTGATGCTGGAATTTTATGGAATAGAAACTTCCGGAAAAAACTGTGTGGTAATTGGCCGTAGTAATATTGTGGGTAGCCCAATGAGTATTTTAATGGCAAGAAATGCCAACCCTGGTAATGCTACCGTAACACTAGCACATAGTAAAACTAAAAATCTTAAAGAAATTACGCTTAAAGCAGATATTATTATCGCCGCAATTGGCAGAAAGAACTTTGTCACTGCAGATATGGTAAAAGACGATGCTGTAGTGATTGATGTAGGCATGAACCGTGAAGTATCAGACCAAACAAAATCCGGCTATAAATTATATGGTGATGTCGACTTTGAAAATGTAGCTCCTAAATGCAGTTACATTACTCCTGTACCTGGTGGTGTAGGTTTAATGACCATTGTAAGTTTATTAAGAAATACGCTTTCTGCCGCAAAAAAAGAATTCTATAATTAATACGTGTTAAATTTTATTATTTCACGTAATAGATTTATATTTGATGTATATTCTAAATATAAAGTTATGGATACTAAATTAACATTAAGTTTTAACGAGGAAGTAATTACTAAAGCAAAGCAATTTGCTGAGAAAAACAATATTAGTTTATCTAGATTAATTGAATTCCTTCTTTCAAACGTTGTTGATAAACCTTATCAATCATTAGAGGATTTTCCTATTTCTGATTGGGTTAGCATGGTTGCTGAAGGGCAGGCAGTTTACAAAACAAAAAAATCTAAGCCAATTGATAAAAATGATTTTTTTGCATCTAAAAAATGAAAATATTTTTAGATGCCAATGTTCTTGTTGCAGTTTTAAATAAGGAATATCCAGTTTTCACTTATGCAGCTAGGATACTCAGTTTAGCAGACCGTCCTAATTACACTTTATATACCTCCCCTGTTTGCTTGGCAATTGCCTATTATTTTGCAGAGAAGAAAACATCATCAGCAATTGCAAAATCAAAAATAAAATTGCTGTTGGCTCATATTAATATTGCCGAAAATTTTAAAAATGCCATTCTCCAAACCTTAGAAAACAAAAAAATAAATGATTTTGAAGATGGGTTAGAATATTATGCAGCTATTGAAAATTCTTGTACCTGTATTATTACTGAAAATTTAAGTGATTTCTACTTTTCAGAAATTGAAACTTTAGACTGTAAAAGTTTTGCAGCCAAATATTTCAAATAGTTTTATTGCAACCAACTCCACATATTCTCTCAACTAATTTAGCATTCTAATAATTGTAGAAAGTGAGTCGTGTAAAAACCAAAAGCATTTATAACATATATTTTTGTGAAAATTCCTAAATCGATAAATCAGAATTTAAAAATCTTTCTTAACCAACTTTCCGGCAAGTTCACATACCAGCCATCAGGTCTTTTTTCTAATTTGTAAACAGGCAGATAATCTCCCTGTCCTTCGGCTCCTCTCCCATTTGTTAAATCATATTGGTGACGATGGAATGG
This sequence comes from Pelobium sp., assembly GCA_039918235.1. Classification (GTDB taxonomy): domain Bacteria; phylum Bacteroidota; class Bacteroidia; order Sphingobacteriales; family Sphingobacteriaceae; genus Pseudopedobacter. The sequence goes on along the minus strand of JBDSHZ010000157.1, from coordinate 67,769 downwards.
ACAGGTTATTTGATCACCTTCAATCCATCCTTGAGATATATCAGCAGCCGCATGTGGACATTTTGTAGCACAGGCATAAAAGGAGTCTTTTGTTTTAATCAAGCATATTTCTTGTCTATTGATTTCTAGTTTCTGAATTCCAATTTTATCAGAAATTAAAGCCTCAATTTTAAACCATTTCATTGTCAAATATAGCCATAATACAGGCTCTTCTTGTTTCACAACAGTTTATCCATAAAATAACTTTATCTTTGCCCCTTTGAAAATGAAAAATTTAATACCCGAGGACGGCACATTACTTCCTTTAATGGAAGAGTTTTATACCATACAAGGAGAAGGATTTAACTCCGGAAAAGCAGCCTATTTTATTAGATTGGGAGGTTGTGATGTGGGTTGCCATTGGTGTGACGTTAAAGAAAGCTGGGATGCCGAATTACATCCATTGACTAAAGCTGATGAAATTGTTGAACATGCTGCTCAATTTCCTGGAAAAGCAGTTGTGGTAACTGGCGGAGAACCATTGCTTTATAATTTAGATTATTTAACTAAAGCGCTCAAGAACAAAGGAATTTCCACATTTATAGAAACTTCTGGTGCTTATCCCCTTTCAGGTGATTGGGATTGGATTTGTTTATCACCGAAAAAATTTAAAGCCCCAAGATTAGATATAGCGCCATTTGCTCACGAATTAAAAGTAATTGTTTTTAATAAAAGTGATTTTAAATGGGCGGAAGAATATGCAGCACTTGTTTCACCTGGCTGTAAATTATATCTCCAACCAGAATGGTCAAAGTCGGCGGAGATGACCCCACTAATAATAGATTACGTAATGAACAATCCAAAGTGGGAAATCTCTTTACAGACTCATAAATTCTTAAATATTCCATAAATATTCATAGTTTTATTTCTATAAACTAAATTAATGAAGCCTTTACTTTGCATTATATTATTTTCGCTTGCGTTCCATTTTGGCTATGCACAAACGAAATATACTAGTAATAGTAGGGCAGCAATTAAAAACTATGAAAGAGCTCGTTACCTCTTAGATCTTAACAATTTTAAAGAAGCGGCTGCAACATTAAATGAAGCTGTAAAACAAGACGATAAATTTATTGAAGCTTATTTACTTTTAGGAGATGTTTATAGAGTAACATTTGATTACTTAAAAGCAAAGGAAAACTATAAAAAAGCATTTACCATTAATGCGAATTTCGCTCCAGAAAGGTATTATTATTTTGCTGAAAGCGAATTAAAAACAGGAGATTACCAAGAGGCATTAATTCATTATAACTTATTCAAAGCTAAGGGAAACCCAACTTTTGATAAGATTACTTTAACCGATAAATATATTAAGGACTGTTATTTTGCCATAGAAGCACTAAAGCATCCTGTTCCGTTTAAACCTGTTAATTTAGGTGCTAGTATTAACACCAAAGATCAAGAATATTTAGCGGCTTTAACAGCAGATGAAAGTACCTTAATTTTTACAAGGCAAATTGACAGCAATGAAGATTTTTACAGAAGTTATAAGGTAAATGAAGAGTGGACTAAAGCGGAATACTTAAGTGCAAACATCAATACGCCTTCCTATAATGAAGGTGCACAGTGCATTTCTCCAGATGGGCAATTTTTATTTTTCACTGGCTGTAACCGCCCTGATGGTTTGGGAAGATGTGACATTTATGTGTCTCAGAAAGAAGGAAAAGGATGGAGCAAACCTATTAACTTAGGTTTTCCAATTAATACAAAAGGCTGGGAATCTCAACCATCTTTATCCTCTGATGGCAGAACATTATATTTTGTAAGTGACCGATCAGGTGGAAGTGGAAGTTATGATATTTGGAAAAGTAATTTAGGAGACGATGGAAAATGGCTGATGCCAGAAAATTTAGGTCCAAACGTCAATACACCTTTTGATGAACAATCTCCATTTATCCATCCTGACAACAAGACACTTTATTTTTCCTCTAATGGTTGGGCTGGATTAGGCAATAAAGATTTGTTCATTTCACGTTTAGACACCGCCAATATTTGGTCTAAACCAGAAAATTTAGGCTATCCCATTAATACCTATGGCGAAGAAAGTGGTTTAACTATTAATGCAAGCGGTACGAAAGCTTTTTTCTCTTCTAATAATTTTAATGGTTTTGGAGGTTTTGACATCTATTCCTTTGACCTCCCACAAAATATAAGGCCTAAAGCTGTTAATTATGTAAAAGGGGTTGTTTTTGATCAGGAGGATAAAAAGAAGCTATTGGCCTTAGTTGATATTATTGATTTGAAAACCGGCAATTCTATTCATGCATCTTTTACAGATGGCATTGATGGCACATTTTTGGCCACCTTGCCTACCGGAGGTGAATACAGTTTAAATGTTTCTAAGGATGGATACCTCTTTTATTCTGAAAATTTCTCTTTAGAAAAATATATTCCTGGTAAACCAATTGTTTTAGAAGTGCCATTGCAGAAAATTGCTATAGGCAAAAAAGTAGTATTGAAGAATATCTTTTTTGATAGTAATAAATATGAGTTAAAATTAGAATCAAAAGCTGAGCTTCAAAAATTAATAGATTTTTTAAAGTATAATGCTAAAACTCATATAGAAATTAGTGGCTTTACTGATGATATTGGTAATGATGAATCTAATCAGTTACTTTCTCAAAACAGATCAAAAGCCGTTTATAAATATTTAGTTGAGCATGAGATTGAAGCTTCTAGATTAACGTTTAAAGGATACGGCGAAAATATGCCAGTTGCTGATAACAAAACATCAGAAGGAAGGGCAAATAACAGAAGAACTGAATTCCTGATTACTGATATAAAGAAAGATTAAGCTATAAAATAGCTTCCCTCACCCTAATCAATTTCACTAACAAATCTTCCAATAAATCCAATTGCAACATATTTGCACCATCAGATTTTGCATTTGCAGGATCAGGATGAGTTTCAATAAAAAGACCGTCGGCACCAACTACAATAGCCGCTTTGGCAATAGTTTCAATTAATGCGGGTTTACCTCCGGTAACTCCGGAACTTTGGTTGGGCTGTTGAAGAGAATGCGTACAGTCCATCACCACGGGAACATTAAAAGCTCTCATTTCTGGAATTCCTCTGAAATCAACTATTAAATCCTGGTAACCGAAAGTATTTCCCCTATCTGTTAAAATCACATTCTGATTGCCACTTTCCATCACCTTATCAACTGCAAATTTCATAGAACCTGCAGAAAGAAACTGACCTTTTTTTACGTTTACTACTTTTCCTGTTTTTGCAGCTGCTATTAATAAATCAGTTTGGCGACATAGAAAAGCGGGAATTTGTAATACATCTACATATGCTGCTGCCATTGCTGCTTCTCCACTTTCATGAATATCGGTAACCGTAGGTACTCCAAATTCTTTTCCAATTTTCTGAAGAATTTTTAACGCTTTTTCATCACCGATTCCAGTAAAAGAGTCAATTCTTGAACGATTAGCTTTTTTATATGAGCCTTTAAAAATATAAGGGATATTCAGTTTATCAGTAATCTTAACTATTCTCTCTGCAATTCTTAAGGCTATTTCTTCCCCTTCTATAGCACATGGCCCTGCCATTAAAAAGAAATTGTTACTATCAGTATGTTTTAATTTAGGAATATTTATCATTACTAATGTTAATTAATTTTGCGTTAACGATTGTAGCGACATCCTTTTGCCCGATTTGTTCGGGAAAAAGATATAGCGAAAAGCGTGTTAAAACGCCCTAAAAATATTATGTTTTTTAATTTCCAAACTCAGACATGAATTTGATTCTCATCAGTTGAATTTCTTCTCGGTTATAATCATCAGATCCTAATTCTTCCAAAGCTTTATCAATTGAATCCACATCGGCTGTTTTAAAATAATCAAAAACCTCATCTTGGCGGTCTTCATCAATCATTTCATCAACAAAGTAATTAAGATTTAGCTTAGTTCCAGAACCTACAATTGACTCTACTTCTTTTAAAATATCTTCATAAGATATTCCTTTAGAGGCCGCTATGTCTTCCAATGAGATCTGACGGTCAATGTTTTGAATGATGGAAACCTTTAATGCAGATTTATTGGCTGTTGTTTTAACCACAAAATCTATTGGCCTATCAATATCGTTTTCCTCTACGTATTTTTTAATAAGTTCAGTAAAAGCTGAGCCAAACTTAGCAGCTTTACCGTTCCCTACACCAGAAATATTTTTTAATTCATCAGAAGAAATTGGATAATGTGTACACATCTCCTCTAATGAGGGATCTTGAAATATTACAAATGGAGGAAGATTTTTTTGTTTCGCTATTTTCTTCCGTAAATCTTTCAACATCTGAAGAAGTTGCATATCTACAGCGCCAGTGCCATTCTGTGCACCTTCCTCATCATCAACTGCATCCATTTGAATCTCTCTGTTCAAAATAAAACGAAGTTGATAAGGACTTTCTATAAATTTCTTTCCGGATTTAGTAAGTTTCAGTAAGCCGAAATTATCTACTTCTTTGGATACAAAATTATCTAAAAGTGCCTGTCGCAATAATGATTTCCAGAGTATAATACCTTCCTCCTTACCAATACCGAAATATTTACCCTGATGATGCTTATAGGATTGGATTTGAGCAGTTTCTACACCTAAAACAACATTTATAATGTAATGATCATCAAATTTTTCACCAAATTCATTGATTAAATTCATTAAGGTAAGTAATGGTTGCTCTGCATTAAAGTATTGCTTTTGCGCCCTACAATTGTCGCACATATTATCACAGCCTACTTCATTAAAGTTCTCCCCAAAATAATGTAGAATCTGCTTACGCCTACAAACGGCAGATTCAGAATAATCTATAACTTCTTTTAAAATTTGAGTACCAATTTCTCTTTCAGAAACTGGCTTATCCTTCATAAACTTAGCCAGCTTGTCAATATCTTTTTCAGAATAAAAAGCAACACATATTCCTTCTCCTCCATCTCTCCCAGCTCTTCCCGTTTCCTGATAGTATCCTTCCATGCTTTTAGGAATATCATGGTGAATTACGTAGCGTACATCCGGTTTATCTATCCCCATACCAAAAGCAATAGTTGCCACTATTACATCCACATCTTCCATCAGAAATTTATCCTGAGTATCAGCCCTAACTTTTGGATCTAATCCGGCATGGTATGGCAAAGATTTAATGCCATTGATTTCCAATGCATTACTTACCTCTTCTACTTTTTTCCTACTCAAGCAATAAACAATACCAGACTTGCCGATATTATTTTTTACATATTTCACAATTTCCTTAATAACGTCCCTTTTAGGCCTTACCTCATAAAATAAGTTTGGTCGGTTAAAGGATGATTTAAAAAGATTTGCATTGGTCATCTGCAAATTCTTCTGAATATCATGTTGCACTTTTGGCGTAGCCGTAGCGGTTAAAGCAATAAGAGAGATGTCTTCTCTTATGTTATTGATCACCTGTCTAATTTTGCGGTATTCAGGCCTAAAATCATGTCCCCACTCAGAAATACAATGGGCTTCATCTACAGCAACGAAAGAAACATGTATCAATTTAAGAAAATCGATATTATCTTGTTTTGTTAAAGATTCTGGTGCAACATAAAGCAACTTGGTATTTCCTGCTATCACATCTTCTTTCACCTTAGCGATTTCTGATTTATTTAGAGATGAATTTAAGAAATGTGCAATATTCTCTCTACCTCCGAAAACACGTAACTGATCCACTTGATTTTTCATCAGCGCAATCAGTGGTGAAATCACCAATGCGGTGCCTTCACTCATTAAAGCCGGCAATTGATAACAGATGGATTTTCCACCACCTGTGGGCATGATGACAAACGTGTCTTTCCTGTCTAATATACTGGAAATGATGGCCTCCTGATCTCCTTTGAAATTATCAAAGCCAAAAAAGGTCTGTAAATTATCTATTAAAGATTTTTTAATCTGCATTTTTATGGTCAAAAAAACAGCTCATGCTGATTTTAGATATCAAAATAACATATTTTTGTGAAATAATGATATATTAATTAAAACTTTTTCATTTTGAAGTCAACCCAAGAAATCTTAGATATTGCAAAAAAAACAATTGACATAGAATCAAAGGCTATTCATCAACTTTCTAATCAGTTAAACGATGATTTCCCTAAACTGGTATTAGAGATTTTGAACTCGAAAGGAAGAGTAATTGTTACGGGCATAGGTAAAAGCGCAATCATCGCACAAAAATTAGTAGCAACGTTCAATTCAACAGGAACACCGGCTATTTTCATGCATGCTGCAGATGCTATCCATGGCGATTTAGGCATTATTCAAAAACACGATCTGATTCTTTGTTTATCAAAAAGTGGCAATACTGCTGAATTAAAAGTTTTAGTGCCCTTAATAAGACAGGCGGATAATAAACTAGCATGTATTGTTGGCGAAAGAAAATCCTATTTAGCAAATCAATCTGATTTTGTGATAGATAGCACTATTGAAGTGGAAGTTTGTCCACATAACTTAGCCCCAACCACCAGTACCACTGCACAATTAGTAATGGGTGATGCTTTGGCTGTTTGCTTAATAGAATGTAGAGCCTTCACTAAAGAAGATTTTGCTAAATTTCATCCGGGTGGGGCTTTAGGAAAGAAATTATATTTAAAAGTTGCCGATTTAAGTGAACAGAATGAAAAACCACAAATTAAGTTAGACGCTACCATAAAAGATGTCATCTTAGAAATCACTAAAAAAAGATTAGGTGTTGTTGCAATAGTGGACGGGAATGAACTGAAAGGGGTGATTACAGATGGAGATTTAAGAAGGATGATGGAGAAATATTCTTCGTTTGAAAATTTAAAAGCAATTGACATCATGAGCTTTCATCCTAAAACAATAGATGCTGATGAAATGGCTGTTAATGCTTTAGAATTGATGAAAAAATATAATATCACACAATTAATAGTCAAAAGAGGTGAGATTTATGCGGGAGTTGTACATTTGCATGATTTACTGAAAGAAGGAATAATTTAATTATAAGCTAAATGAACGAGAATAATTATGTGCTAATTATGGCTGGTGGGATTGGGAGCAGATTCTGGCCGGTTAGTAGAACCACTTATCCAAAACAGTTTTTAGATGTTTTAGGAACTGGAAAAAGCTTAATACAAAACACATTTGACCGATTCAAAAAGATTGTTCCGGTTGCCAACATATTTATTTTAACCAATGAAAGTTATTTTGATCTGGTAAAAGAACAATTACCAGAAATTGAGGACAATCAAATCATAGGTGAGCCAATTATGCGTAATACAGCACCCTGTATTGCTTATGGATGTTATAAAATTAAGCAGTTAAATCGTGATGCTCAGGTAGTAGTTGCCCCTTCTGATCACTTGATTTTAGAAACTGATAATTTCATCGATATCATCAATAAATCACTAGTTGCCGCTAAAGAAAACGACTGTCTGATTACTTTAGGTATTAAGCCATCCCGTCCTGATACTGGCTATGGATACATACAATATTCTAATAAAATAATTTCGGAAACATTCCATAAAGTAAAGACATTTACTGAAAAACCATCCTTAGAAATTGCAAAAACATTTTTAGCAAGTGGCGATTTCTTATGGAATTCAGGGATTTTTATTTGGTCAGTGCGTAACATCATCACTGCTTTTGATAAGTTTCTACCAGAAATGAGTGAAATATTTAAAGCCGGAAAACCTCATTATAATACCAATACAGAGAAAAATTTTATTCAGACAGCTTTTCAGCGTTGCACTAATATTTCTATAGATTATGGAATTATGGAAAAGGCTGATAATGTTTATGTAATGCCCTCTGATTTTGGATGGTCAGATTTAGGGACTTGGGCTTCAGTTTATGATTTGGCGGAAAAGGATTATGTTGGCAACGCAGTCATCAATCCTGAAAAAGTGATCATGTATAATTCTTCTAATTGTATGGTGAATGTTCCTTCAGAAAAATTGGTGATTTTAAACGGGCTTCATGATTTTATTGTGGTAGAATCCAATAACACCTTAATGATTTGCCCGAAAGATAAAGAGCAACATGTAAAACAAGTGGTTTCAGATGTGAAGCACAAATTTGGAACTAAGTATATCTAAAAAAAAGCAGTTAAAGGACTTTGTTAAGCTCTTTAACTGCTTTTTTTAAATATATTGAAAAGTAAATAAATGAATTTTGGTTAAGAATTCATTCTTTGCCTCACAGCCTCGTACAAAATCACTCCGGCAGAAACCGAAACATTCAAAGATTCAATTTCACCAACCATTGGAATCTTTGTCAAATAATCAGAATTTCTGATCAGTTCAAATGTAATACCTTCATCCTCAGCACCCATTATAATTGCAGTTGGTGCTGTATAATCTGGTTTATAAATAAAATCATCCGTTTTTTCTGTACAGGAAACAATCTGTAATCCTGAATCTTTTAAGAATCTTAAAACCTGCAGAAGGCTATCATGCCTGCAAACAGGAATTTTATACAATGCTCCTGCTGAAGTTTTCACAGCATCTGGATTTACCTGTGCCGATCCTTTTTTTGGAACTACAATGGCATGTGCCCCACAACATTCTGCTGTCCTGGCTATCGCTCCAAAATTTCTAACGTCGGTTATTCCATCTAAAATAATAATCAAAGGAACCTCTCCCTTTTCAAATACCATTGGAATAATGTCCTCTACTTTTTGGTAAGTTATTGGAGAAATAAATGCCACTACTCCTTGATGATTCTTTGCAGTAATTCTATTTAATTTCTCAATCGGGACTTGTTGAGAGGGAATATCATATTCTCTTAGTAAAGTTTTAAGTTCAGAAATTAAGCCTCCGGTTAAGCCTCTCTGTAAAAAAAGAGATTCTATATCTTTCCCAGACCCAATGGCTTCAATCACTGCCCTTATCCCAAAAATCATTTGATTCACTTCCTTAGAAGTGTTTTGAAATTTTCTTTCCATATTATGGCGCAATTTAAAAAAAAGCTTCTTCCTTAGTTAAGAAAATGATTAAGAATAATCAATAGCATAAACCCTATCAACATCGTGTAATTTTATTAACACCTCCAATACAGTTCGTAAATGCATATTTGTTGATGTTATCAACAAGATATGAACATATACTGTTGAAAACTAGTATATAAATAGTGCTTAAAGCAGATTTGTGTATTATATACACTATGAATGCTGTTTATAACTCTTTAACTTGATGCTGATTTTTTCTATAATTTTGTATTTATGAGTTTAGAATCTGAATCCAACAAATCACCGCTATCAAAAGACAAAAGAAGCAGGCTGAGCAGTTTGGTGTCTGGAATGGGGAAATTGCCCCCGCAGGCATTAGACTTAGAAGAAGCTGTTTTAGGTGCTTTAATGTTGGAGAAAGATGCGCTTTCAGCAGTGATTGATATTCTGAAACCTGATGTTTTTTACAAAGATGCTCATCAGAAAATATTTGAATCCATTCAAACTTTATTTACCGCTTCCTCCCCTGTTGATATTTTAACTGTTACCTCTCAATTGAGGCAACAGGGAGATTTAGAAATGGTTGGCGGTGCTTTTTACATCACAGAATTAACCAATAGGGTTGCTTCTGCTGCCAATATTGAGTTTCATGCCCGTATTATTTCTCAAAAGTTTATTCAGAGAGAACTGATCAGAATATCAACAGATATCATCAATCAATCTTATGAAGATACGAGTGATGTTTTTGAGCTGTTGGATTATGCAGAGAAAAACTTATTTGACATTGCTCAAAATAACTTAAGAAGAGATTCTAGAAAAATAGATGATATTGTTAAAGAGTCTTTGAAGGTTTTAGAATCTTTAAGAGGAAAAGAAGATACTTTAACGGGAGTTCCTTCAGGATTTACAGCTTTAGACAGAGTGACCAACGGCTGGCAAAAATCAGATTTGGTAATTATAGCTGCTCGTCCGGCCATGGGAAAAACAGCATTTGTATTGAGTTGTGCAAGAAACGCCGCGGTACAATTTGGCAAACCCGTTGTTTTCTTTTCTTTGGAGATGTCTTCCGTTCAGCTGACCAATCGTTTAATATCTGGTGAGGCAGAAATTGAACAGGAAAAAATAAGAAAAGGACAGTTATTAGATTGGGAATGGCATCAGCTGACTTCAAAAATCGGCAACCTAAGTGAAGCTCCTTTAATTATTGATGATACTCCTGCTTTAAATGTATTTGAATTTAGAGCTAAATGCAGAAGGTTAAAAGCGCAATACGATATTCAGATGATCATCATCGATTATCTTCAACTGATGCAAGGAAAAGCTGACGGTAAAGGTGGTGGAAATAGAGAGCAGGAAATAAGTAGTATTTCAAGAGCTTTAAAGCAAGTGGCTAAAGAGTTAAATGTACCAGTAATCGCTTTATCACAGTTAAGTAGGGCGGTTGAAAACAGACCTGGAGGCTCAAAAAAGCCAATGCTTTCTGATTTAAGGGAATCTGGAGCTATTGAACAGGATGCCGATATGGTGCTCTTTTTGTACAGACCAGAATATTATGGTTTAGATCAGGATGAAAATGGAAACCCAACTGCAGGTATAGGTGAAGTAATTATAGCGAAGCACAGAAACGGTGAAACCGGAACTGTTCCTTTAAAGTTTATTGGTAAATATGTAAAATTCACCGACTTAGAAGAAGGTTTTGGAGGAATAAGTGCTTCTTCAGACAATAATGCTGCTGATCCTTTTTCTAGCTTATCACCTTCTGCCCAGTTTGAAAGCATCACTTTAAAACCTAAAAATTGGGATAACGAGGACGAAGATCCACCCTTTTAAGCAATCTTTGGTTTAGACATCATTTTTGCTATCCATATAAAAAGGAAAAAAAGACCTAAAAAAATAAAGAAGAGACCCAAGCAATTAATCAGTACTGCTTCATACCCAAAACTATCCACATTTAGAAAGAAATAAGGATACTGATGTACTATTGATCCTCTAATTAAAATGTAGATCATGTAAATGATAGGAAATGTAAGCCATAAATAAGCTTGATGATACTCCAATCCTTTTTTTGGTACTTTCAAAAACCAAAACCCTACAAAGAAGATTGGAATAACTGAATGTAAAAGTTCATCAGCTAAAATACCCAAACCTACGGGATGACTCGAAGATCTTAGCACCAAATTATATACTGCACCAACTACTAAAATATAAACTGTAATCGCCGTTAATGTAGTGTTTTTTGAAAACCACTTCCCTAGAGAAGATGATGGAGTGATAAATAAAACTGTAAAACACAGCCCAACCAGCATATTGGTTAAAATAGTAAAATAGCTGAAAAACTTTTGAAGACTTTGAGCTAAAGGCAATATGCGATTCATTAGCGTTACATACAACTGAAGAGCAACTGCAAACCAAGCTATTAAAGCAATCACCAAACAAAATATAAAAGGATATTTATTTTTCACGAGAATAATATTTCAATTAAAACTACAAATTTATCAAAAAAAAAGAGCCACTTTACTTTCGTAAAATGGCTCTTTTTAGTTTTTTAGCTAGAACTTAAATAGACTTGATGATATCTCTTAATCCTAATGCTTTGATAATAGCTCTGTATCTTTCGATATCTTTCTTAAAAAGATAAGCTAATAAAGCTCTTCTTTTACCAACTAATTTTTGAAGTGCTAATTGGGTAGAAAAATCTTTTTTATTCTTTTTTAAATGACCTGTTAAGTGCGCAATTCTGTAAGTGAATAATGCTACTTGACCTTCTGCAGAACCAGTGTTGGTATCTACTTCTCCGTGTTGTTTGAAGATTTCTTTCTTCTTTTCTGTACTTAAATACATTACCTGAATAATATTAAAGTTGTTAAATATTTAATTAATAGGTGGCAAAAATACACCTAATTATTTAATTATCAAATTATTTAGTCCGCAAAATTATTAAGTTCTAAAGTCCAATCGTAACCGCCATAAGTTATACTAGGATTACTTTCATCTGGAATAAAATTGAATTCTTTAAGAATTTTCTTAGTACCAGATTTACCTCCAAAATCTCCTCTAAACCAGCTCATTAAAGTACTTGTTTCAACCGAATTTTCCTTTTCAGAGTATTTAGTCTGTGATTTTAAGTAAGCTTTTGCTGCATTCTGTAATTGGTTGTTTACTGTTTCTGATTTGTAAATTCTAACTGGAGGGCAACTTTTAGCTCCACAGTTTATCGCAAAATGAATTCTATAATCTCTTTGTTTAACTCTCAAATGACGCTCGAAAGCAGAAGGAAAAACTTTACCTACATATCCCAATCCAAATTTATACTGAGATTTTCTGATCATTCCATTCTCCAAATCATCAAAACTCAACATTTCTCCAGCAATATTAAGTTGCTTTTTAGAAAAGAAAGCGCCCCTATCATCAAACGCACTCTTATCCTTTTTAAGGATAGCGATAACATATCCATTGTAGATATTGATCCAGAAGGCTTTCCGCTGCTCGTCTAACGGCAATCCTTCTTCAAGTTCACTTTCGGTAGTTTTAGCCAATTGATCTTGAATAGCAGTTACGCTTTTGTTTGCCTTTAAATTTAAAAGCAACTGTTCTGATAAATCATTAAACTTGGTGGTTTTAATATCATTATTCATTTGATTAGGCTTTTGAATACCACAGCTAGTGATTCCTAATATAACAAAACTGATAAAGGTCAGGATTTTCATTTTTTGTATTTTCATGATTTAATTTGAATCTGTATTTGTATTAAAGACGTAATTTAAGTTAGTTTAGATTTTTAATCCAATTAATTTTATTCGTCTGAGATTTTACAATAAACTTTCAAAAATATGTTTTTAAGTATAATTATTCCTACATATAATGAAAGTGAACAGATATTAAAGCTACTTGGTCAATTACAAGAATTAAGCCATAAAAACTTAGAGATTTTGGTGGTAGACGGTGGAAGTTCTGATGATACCCAAAGACTTACAGAAAGTTTGGGGATCAAATTTATTTCATCTCCACACAAAGGCAGAGCCAAACAAATGAATTATGGCGCCAAGCAGGCTAAAGGTGATGTGCTATATTTTTTACATGCTGATACTTTACCCCCACTTAGTTTTTTTTTAGATATAGAAGAAGCTTTAAAAGGAGGTTTTCCTATTGGTTGTTACCGTTTTAAATTTGATTCTGAAAAGAAAATTTTAAAAGTAAATGCTTATTTCACCCGATTTGATAGATTGATGTGCCGAGGCGGAGATCAATCGCTTTATATCACCAGAGAATTATTTGATGAATTAGGAGGTTATTCTGAAGAACATAAAGTAATGGAAGATTATGACATTATTATTAGAGCAAGAAAAAAACATCCTTTTAAAATTATCCCTAAAAACGTTTTAGTTTCTGCCAGGAAATACGATCACAATAGTTATTTAAGGGTAAATATTGCCAATTTCATTGTTTTCATGATGTTTTATTCAAAAATGGACCATGACAAAATCATCAGGTTTTATAAAAAAATGTTGAATCATCACAGCAGCGAGCTCAAGTATTGATATGGAAAAGAAAATCTGCGGGATTCAGCAAATTGGAATAGGGTATAAAGACATTCAGGCATCTTGGAAATGGTACCGTAAATATTTCGGTATGGATGTTCCTGTTTTTGAAGATACCGCTGAAGCGGCACTGATGTTTAAATATACCGGTAATAAAGTGCATAATAGACATGCTATTCTTGCCATGAATATGCAAGGAGGAGCAGGTTTTGAACTATGGCAGTTTAAAGATAGAAAGCCAATCTCTCCAATAAATCCTTTAAAATTAGGCGATTTTGGAATTAACATCATTAAAATAAAAGCTAGAAATGTAGGTAAGGTCTATTCATTTTTTAAATCTGAAGGCTTAAACCTTCAATCAGAATTAACAACTGCTCCAAATGGGAAACAACATTTCTACATTCAAGATCCCTTTGATAATTTATTTGAAATAGTAGAAATTGATAGTTGGTTTTCTCAAAACGAGCACCTTACAGGCGGAGTTAGTGGGATTGTTATAGGAGTTTCAGATATTGATGCTTCTTTAAAATTATATCAGGATGTACTGGGGTTTGATCTTTTGAAATATGACCAAACATCTGTTTTTACAGATATAAGAGCTTTAAATGGTGGAGATAGTCAATTAAGAAGAGTATTAATCAGTCATAGCGAAACCCGTACCGGAGGTTTCAGTAAACTTTTTGGGACTACAGAAATTGAACTGATTGAAAGAAAAGATGATGAAGCAGTAAAAGTTTATCAAAACAGGTATTGGGGCGATAATGGTTTTATTCATGTTTGTTTTGATGTAATGGGAATGAAATTATTAAAAAAAGAATGTGCTGAAGCTGGTTTTCCTTTTACTGTAGATAGTGAAGATAGTTTTGAGATGGGAAAAGCAGCCGGACATTTCTCTTATATTGAAGACCCAGATGGCACACTCATAGAATTTGTAGAAACCCATAAAGTGCCAATTCTTAAAAAATGGGGCATTTATCTAAATATGAAAACAAGAAACCCTGATAAAAACCTTCCAGACTGGATGATAAAATTGTTAGGTTTATCTAAAGTTAAAGATTAAGTAGCGCTATCAATTCAGCTCTTTTAGTAAATAATTCTTGACACATCTCCGAATGAAAATTTAGTTTCTTTAGCTGAATACACCTTTTATATTTCTCGAAACTCAAATAATAAAGCACAAATATTCCTATGATAATTATTGCGGACATTAATTGGCTTCCAATTAAAAGTCCAAGAAAAATCATTAATAACGGTATATAAATCAGGTAGATAAACATGCCTGCTACCATTCTAACGGCACTTAAAAATTGAGGTTCTTTGATTTTTTTTTCAATTTTATTTTTGATCAAAAAAGAAGGAATATAATTGAAGATATAACCAAGAAAATAGAATGGAAATAACAATGTACGAGACAATTTAGCATCAGAATTTGTGTAGGACTTCATCACTTTATCATTAAGCTCATATTTATACAGTAGCTTAAAATAATAATCAATTTTGTTTTTTATTTCATTGAATAATAATCGATTACCTTCTTTTAATTGATTTAAATCATTAGCTTTTTTTATTTGATTTTCAGTGAATTTTAAATCATTTAATTCTTCATTTCTAACTAAAGTAAAAACCTGTTCATAAAATTCATCATCTTCAGGTTTAGGGATAGTAATCATCCTTCCTGAAATTTTCTGGTTTACCATTTCCACTAAAATTTTTGAAAATGGAATAAATTTCAGATCAGATTTTATTTCTTGAACACTAATAGGTGTTGAAAACTCAAAACTCACTTCGGTATAAAAAGCATGAGGATGGCTATAATTTATACTTACCGGTAAAACTTTAAGATTCTTAGCTTCCGACTCATAAACAAGATGCACAAAGCCTGTTTTAAATTCTCTTAATCGCTTTTCTACAATACAATTTCCTTCAGGAAAAATTAGAATAGCGCCATTTTTTGCTAATATTTCTTTGCATCGGTCAAAAATAGCATCATTATTTTTTAGTCCTTCCCTCCCATCTCTAATCCGGTAAATGGGCATCATATTAATTTTTGAAAGAAACCAGTTTTTAAATGGCGTATTAAAAGCATCGGCCCTAGCCAAAAAGTGCAATTTTCTTTTAAAAATTACAGCCATTAAAATGGCATCCATAAAAGAATTACCATGATTGCCACAGATAATCAAAGGATCTGTTGCAGGTATGTTTTCACTATGGTAAATATTTATCCTCTTGAAATAGACTTTGCAGGTAATTTTAAGCAGATGATAGAAGAAAAAATACATCATATATTAGAAAGCATAAAGCTAATCATTCTAATTAATTTATACTTTCGGGACAAATTCCTATTTTAAAAGTTTTGAATGTAGGTTCATCTAAATTAAAGCGAATTAATAGCTCAAGAATTTTAGGAGCGGAATAACAATTGTATGGAAGAGATAATGAGTCAACAATATTCAAGATTTACAACTACTCACAAGGTAAGACCAGACGATATTGACATGTTTAGCCATGTTCATAATAGTATTTACCTAGATTATGTTTTGGCGGCAAGGTACGAACAAATGGAGCTATTCTATGGAATGTCTATGGAGAAATTTTTAGAAATGGGCTTGGGCTGGGTAGTAAGAGCGGTACAGATTGACTATAAAAGACCATTAAGTTTAGGCAATGAGTTTTCGGTAGAGACAGGAATCATCAGCGTGAATAAGAAAGGTTGCCGGGTAACTTTTGAAATCACCAACCTGAAAACAAAAAAAATAAGTACAGACGGCTGGTTCGATTTCATCATGATTGATTTGAAAACCGGCAGAGGTATGCCTGTAAGTCAGGAAATGATTGATTTGTATAGTATTTAGAGGGTTTGAGCCTCAACACTATTTTTAACAATACCTTTTTTATTTTTAGTCAAGACTTAGTCATTCAATCGAGTTTCTATATCCATTTGTTGATGCAATATTCTAATAATTTCAATTTCCTCTGAGTTGACTTTATAAAAAATCAAATGTGATTTTACTTTAGAACGCAGGTAACCTTTTCTTATATGGTTATAGTCTTCACCTGAATCTGGATTTCCAGCTAAATATTCTATTTCATTAAGTATTAAATTGTAGTATCTATCAGCTTGTTCTTTTGACAACGTTTCATAAGTATAAAGCCAAATGTTTTCAAGGTCATTTTGCGCTTCGACACTAATTTTATAATTCATTATTTTACAGGATGTTTTTGATGAAGTGTGTTTAAGAAATTTTGTTTATCAAAGTTCTTTACAAATCCAGATTTTTCTCCTTTTTTAAGTTCATTAATCAATTCCTTTTTCTTTGTTTCTTCATGTTCAAACAATCTCAAAGCAGTCCGTATCACTTCACTTGCAGAAGAGAATTTTCCAGATTGAACTTGTTGGTTAATAAACTTGTCAAAATAATCTCCTAATAATATTGATGTGTTTTTAGCCATGATTTTAATCTTTAATCAAAAATACCAATAATTGGTATTTAGTGCAAGTTTTGTTCATTGTTTTTTTAATGAATATTAAAAACTGGCTATATGTAACGATTGGCAGGTTTGCGAAGTTGCGGTTTTACTTGCAAGAACTTGTCTGCCAGCACCAAATTAATTAAAAATAATTGAAAGTGCATAACTCACTTCGCCCGCAATTTCGCAAACCTGTGGTTAGCTGTTGGCATTTTTTCTCTTTCTAAAATTATCAAAGTCAACTTCTACTTTTTCAAATTTTTCGCTTTTAATTACTAAGTCGTTGAGTTGATTCATTAAATCATTGTTTTCACAACTAATAAAAGCAATATTCCAATTGTCGATTGATAAAATTAGTTCTCCAATTTTCGTTGATATTTTATATAAAATTTCATCATTTACCCAAATCTCTTCTTTTTCAATTATTTCAGGATTTAGATTTGCTATTGCTTCTAAAATGTCAGTTTTAAAGTTTTCATTCTCTACATTACTTATAAATTCTAATAACATTTTGTCTGACTCAAAACCAGGTCTAAAATGATATTTGTATTTTAAATTATTCATTTCTATATGGTTGAGGTCGAGTATGCTTACAGCTAACCTATATACATGTGCAACTCTATTGCTCCAATACACTCAATTATAGTAGTATTGGAGCATGTTTTCCTTAATTTTTCTTCCTAAAAGTAATATTTTTTTTTTTTTTGCACCAAGCATCAATACTTATCCAAAAGCTTCTTCTATTATCAAAGTATAAAAATCCTTCATACTCATTCCGGTTGCTCTCACTTGCTGTGGAATAATGCTATTTGCAGATTGACCGGGAACAGTATTGATCTCGATAAAAAAGAATTCTTCTGTAAAATCCTGTAGGATAAAATCTACCCTTACTACTCCTTTACAATTTAGTTTAGCAAATATTGCTTTTACAATTTCTCCAACTTTTAAGGTCTGCTCTTCTGCTAATGCTGCAGGAGTAATTTCCTCAGTAATACCTGTAGTATATTTAGCTTCATAATCAAAAAACTCTTTAGAAGATTTGATCTCTGTAATTGGAAGCACAGTAACCTGTCCTTTATGTTGGTAAATTCCAACGGTAAATTCCCTTCCTTTTATAAACTCTTCCACCAAAATCTGGCTATCCTCCGCAAAAGCTTTATCAATAGCAAGACTTAAATCTTCCCATTCGTTTACTTTAGACATGCCAATGCTGCTACCGCCATTATTGGGTTTTATAAATAATGGAAGCTTTAACTGGCTTTCTATTTCCTGAACATTGGTCATCTCCTTTTTAAAAAGCTGTAAGGAATTGGCAGTATTTAAACCATTAATTCCTTGTACAACTGCTTTTGTATACCCTTTATTCATGGTTAAAGCAGAAGTTGTTGCATCACAGGTAGTATAAGGAATTTTTAACAAGTCGAAATAGCTTTGCATCTTACCGTCTTCGCCCGGTGAGCCATGAATAATGATAAAAACGGCATCAAATGTTATTTTTGAATGGTTTATGGAAAGGCTGAAATCATTTTTATCGATACTGATTTCTTGATGATTTTCATCAAGATAAACCCATTTATTTTCATTTACAATTATCTTGTAAACATTAAAAAATTCATCATCTAGTTGAGATTCAATTTGTTTGGCACTATTTAAGGATACCACAGACTCGCCTGTAAAACCGCCAGCCAAAAGAGCAATATTTTTTTTCATGTATGATAAAGGTATAGAAACAAAAGCAATATGAAAGCGTTTATAAACGATTCATAGCAGCGTTCAAATATAAATTATATCTTTAATTGAATATATAACGTTTAAAATTTATTAATTCAATTTCTTTAATTTTGGCTAAGTTTGATGAAATTTATAATCCCTATTGATGAGCAAATTCTTTAAATATTTAGCCACACCAGATTTTAGAAAACAGCTGATTATAGCATTTGCTGTAATGGTTATTTTACTTTTCACGCTATTTATTAGTTTAAGATTTTACACTAAACATGGTGAAGGAAAACCTGTGCCAAATTTAAAAGGCTTAAATATTGAAAATGCCATTGAATTATTAGAATCTGAAGGTTTTAGGTATCAGATAGATTCTACTTTTATTTTGGATAAAAAACCGGGTTTAGTATTGGAGCAAGATCCTGATCCCAATACAAATGTGAAAGAGAATAGAATGATATACCTTACGATAGTGAGTTCTCAAACGCCAGATGTTAATTTCCCAGATATTGAAAATAAAACTTTTGTAGAAGCTAGGGCCATGTTAGAAAACTTTGGGTTAAAAATTGGGGATACCACCTATAAATCTGACATTGCCAGAGATGCTGTTTTAGCCTTTAATTTTGCAGGACAGCCTGTAAAAATAGGTCAGAAAATACCTAAAGGATCAAAAGTTAATTTAATATTGGGAGATGGTTACGGAGCAAGTGAAGTAGATCTTCCTGATTTAAAAGGTTTGACTTTAGATGAAGCTATGTTTTCAATCAGAGGTTCCTCACTGAGTTTAGGGACAGTTACTTATGAAGGAATTGTTAAAGATTCGGCTAAAGCCATCATTATCTTTCAAACGCCTGCTCTTGTTCCTGATTCTGTTTCTAAAGTAAGCATAGGAACTAGAATTAACCTTATTCTTTCTCAGCAATAAATTAATGGAGGATATTACTGCCGATGAATTTGCTAAACTTGTCGCTTCTAAAAAAGATATTCAACTATTAGACGTTAGAGAAGAGCTTGAATTTCACACCTATAATGTTGGGGGCTTAAACATTCCTTTGGGGAAAATCAATCATGTTTTAGAGGAGGAAGAGTTTATTTTTGACATTAATGAGGAGATTATTGTGATCTGCCAAAGAGGTTTGAGAAGTAAAACTGCAAAAACTATCCTGATTAATGCGGGTTATAAAAACGTGAGAAATTTAATCGGGGGATTACTAAAATTACAAAGAGTGATATCTAAGTAATCAATTTTAAAATCGATTCAAAAGAAAGAAGTTTCAAAAAATTAACATCCATTTTAATGACAGATAAAAAAAAGAAAAGCTCTTTAGGCATTGTTGCACTGATATTAATTATCATAATTATTGTTACTGGAGTTTTGATACTGCCAAAAATTTATAGGAAATACATTAAAGCAAACACCAATGTAACTACTAAAACCTATTTATATATTCCTTCATCAGCAAGCTATCAACAGGTTTTAGATTCATTGCGCCTTCACAAAATTTTAATTGAAGAGGAGTCGTTCCTAAGTTTAGCTAAAGAAAGAGATTTCAGTACCCGTTTCAAATCTGGAAAATATCCTATTGTAAAAGGAATGAACAATCGTCAGCTTTTGAATATGTTGATTGCCGGAAATCAGGAAGCGGTAAGTATTTCATTTAGAAATATCAGGTTAAAAGAAAACTTTGCTGCTGTAGCTGCTAAAAAATTAGAATTTGATTCTACCACGTTTATTCAATTATTAGATTCAACTGATTTCATCAGTACTTACGGGTTTAATAAAGACAATATTTACACCATGTTTGTCCCTAATTCTTATGAATTTTATTGGAATACTACTGCCAGTGATTTTTTCTTAAGGATGAATAACGAATATCTGAAGTTTTGGAATGCGGAAAGATTGGCAAAAGCCAAGTTATTGAATTTAACGCCTCAAGAAGTCACCATATTGGCTTCCATTGTAGATTCGGAAGCTTTGATGGATAAAGAAATGCCCACTATTGCAGGTTTGTATTTGAATAGATTAAATCAGGGAATAAAACTAGAGGCAGATCCAACTGTAATTTTCGCCAATAATGATTTCAGTATCAGAAGGGTGTTAAACAGGCATTTGAGAAAAGAATCTCCATACAATACCTATTTAAATAAAGGCTTGCCTCCCGGTCCAATTATGATGCCTTCTATCAAAGCGATTGATGCTGTATTGAACCACGAAACTCATACTTACATATATATGTGTGCGAAAGAAGATTTTTCTGGTTACCATAATTTCGCTTCTACCCTTTCAGAGCATTTGAAAAATGCTAAAAAATTTCAGGCAGCTTTAAACGAGCGTAATATTAAAAAGTAGCTATGTTTGTTTTTGAGACCAGGATTAGGGTAAGATATGCCGATACAGACCAAATGGGTTACATGTATTATGGAAATTATGCCGCTTTTTATGAAGTTGCCAGAACAGAAATGCTGAGAAGCGTTGGGATGACCTATAAATCTATGGAGCAAGATGGAATAATGATGCCCGTATTGGAGATGAAGTCTAAATACATTAAACCTGCTTTGTATGACGAAGAAATCAAGATAAAAGTCATCATAGATCAAAAGCCGGGAGTTAGAATTCTATTTAAATATGAGCTTTACAATCAGCTAGATGAGTTGATCAATTTAGCAGAAACTACTTTGGTTTTTTTTGATATGCAAAAGAACAAACCTTGTTTACCTCCTAAAAATTTTAGTGACAAAATTGAAACTTATTTTTCTACCTTAGAATAATGACTTGGTTACATAAATTTTTATTCCGATTTAAATTTTACCGCCATTTTATAGAATGGACTAAATACATCATCTTACCCGGTTTTAGTCCGCTCCCACTTTATACCGTTGCCTTATTCTTTTTTCAGGAAATACAGAAAGACTCATTGGTGAATAAAGCTTCATCATTGGCCTATAATTTTATGATGGCATTGTTCCCATCTATCATCTTTCTTTTCACCCTGATTCCTTATATCCCGATCACCAATTTCCAGAATCAGTTAATGGCCATCATTTCTTTGCTATTGCCTGAAAATGCTTACTTGGCATTTGAATCTACTTTAGAGGATATTGTTAAAAATCAGAATGGGAAGTTATTGTCTATTGGTTTTTTATTGGCGCTGTTTTTTGCCACCAACGGCATCCATACTTTAATGCAAGCATTTAATAAATCCTCTCTAATTGTAGAAACTAGAACTTGGATTAAACAACGTGTAGTGGCTTTAAACCTTACTTTATTGACCGCTTTTTCACTCATTATAGGCGTTGCCGTCATCGTTATCGGAGAGTTTGTGATTAATTTTATAAGAAATGAGCTACATCTTAAAGATGGTGCTTTTTGGATTTACCTCATCGCAATTGTGAGGTGGTTCATTATCATTTTCGTGTATTTTGTTACTACGTCATTATTGTATAGATATGGACCTGCCAATTCCAGAAAATGGAAATTCTTTAGTGCAGGATCATGGTTTGCCACCACTCTTGCAATATTAACTTCTATAGGATTTACTTATTACATCAACAATTTTGGCACCTATAATAAGCTCTACGGGTCTATTGGAACCTTATTGGTGGTGATGCTTTGGCTTTATTTAAATTCGCTGATTCTATTAATTGGCTTTGAACTTAATGCCAGTTTAGAACTCTCCAAAAGAAGCATTAAAATTGTTAAGCCTAGATTTAACACCTTTAGAAGTGAAGCAGTAAAAGAGCGTTTAGGGGATTAATCACATCTTAAACAATATAAAATTTCATCCTCAATGATATTTCACGCAAAGTGCGCAAAGTTTTTCGCGAAGCTGTAAAGAGATTAGAAAAGCTTTGCGTTCTCTGCGCTTCTTATTTTTTTTTGCGTGAATAATATATTTCACGCAAAGGGCGCAAAGGTTTTTTTCGCAAAGCTGATAAAGAGATTAGAATAGTTTTAGGGTTCTGCGCTTCTTATTTTTCTTTGCGTGAATAATATATTTCACACAAAGGGCGCAAAGGTCTTTCGCAGAGGCGCAAAGATATGCTGGTTAGGTTTGCTTTTCTATATGTTGCTAATTTTTCTTTGAGGAAACAATGATATTTCAAGCAAAGTTCTAAATGGTTTTTTTGAAAAGTTGTAAAGAGATTAGAATAGCTCTGCGTTCTCTACGCTTCTTATTCTTCTTTGCGTGAATAATATATTTCACACAAAGGCTCAAACATTTTTCACACAGGTAAGGAGATTTAAAAACTGAATAAAAAAATAGCTAAAAAAAAGTCTCGTGAGTATTCACGAGACTTTTTTTTGTTTAGTAAATCAAAATTTACATTTGATCAATAGCTTTTTTGGTTTCTGCAGCTTTATCCATTTTATTTAGTTTAACGTAAACTTCTCTTAAAGTGGTAAGTACATTTACGTCTTTAGGATTCAGCTCTCTTGCTTTTTCCAATAAAGGCATTGCATTTCCCAGTTCATTTTCAAACTGCTTTTTCAATGCATTATATTTTGCATCAGAAGCTTTTACAGTTGGAAGCTTATTGGCTTCTGTAATGTAAGCGTTTCCTTTGTTTATATAGATTACAGCCAAATTGTAAATGGCATCAGTATAGTTTGGATCAATTTCCAAAGATTTTTTATAAGCTGCTTCTGCCTTGTCATTTTCATTATTAGCAGAGTAAGCAATTCCAGAAACAAAATATAAAGTTTTATTACTTGGATCTTTTGCGATAGCTCCTTCAATTTTATCAATTTGCTTTGAAGCTTGACCTCTAGCCAAATAAATATTTAATTCATCAAATACTAATCCCAAGAAATCAGGGTGTTTTGCTCTTCCTTCTGTAATAGTTTTTAAAGCTGCTGTAGTATCGGCTTTAATCATATAAACCTTCTCTAATTCTTGGTATAAACTAGGATTATTTGGATTAAGTTCAATGGTTTTCCCATAGTATTTAATTGCCTCATCATACATTTGAGAACTATTTGCTGCAATTGCAGTGTACATTGAAAATAATGTATCCTTAGGCATTAAGTCTGAAATAAATTTAAATGAGGTATAAGCCTCTTTAAAATTCTTATCATTAAAAGCTGCAACACCCTTATTCTGCATCATAATGGCCAAATTCTTTTCAGCACTTTCAATGATTTTAGCATTTTCACCTTTTGTATCGTATTCTTTTGCTTTTGCTACCGACTCTTGAGTGGTTTTAAAAGCAGCCATTGCATTTTCTTTATTTACAGTATCGGTAACTGAAATAGATGAATAAATCAAAGATCTGTAAGCCCATAACTCGGCATTATCTTTTGTTTTATCATTAGTGATAGCTTTATCAGCAGATACTTTTGCCAACTCTAAAGCTGCTAATTGCTTTTTCATTTCAATTTTTGTCTGAAGTCCTACTTCATACAATGCATAATTGTTCTTTGCTGAACTTATCTCACTCTTTTGCGCCATTGCAACAAAAAAGAAAGAAAGCATTACTAAGCTTAAAATTGTCTTTTTCATTCTTTACCTTTTTTTATCCTTTGTTTAATTGATTATTCTTCGTTATTATCTTTTTCCTGATCGTTCTCAGAATCATTATTTTTTTCTTCATTTTCAGGATCAGATTCTTCAGTTGTCTCTTCTTCTTCCTCAACATCATCTGGAGCAACTTCTAAAACTTCACCATCAACAGCTAAAACTTCAGTATCAACTTCCTCTTCTTCGTCATGTTCCACTTTTGCAACAGATGCTATGGAATCATTTCCTTTAAAGGTTATCAACCTCACTCCTTGAGTAGCTCTGCCCATTACTCTTAAATGGCTCATCGCAATTCTGATTACAATACCAGAACGGTTGATGATCATCAAATCGTCTTTATCAGTAACATCTTTAATAGAAACCAGCTGACCTGTTTTCTCTGTTACGTTAATGGTTTTCACCCCTTTTCCGCCTCTATTGGTAACGCGATAATCATCAATATCCGTACGTTTCCCGTAGCCGTTTTCTGAAACCACCAAAATAGTACTTTCATTTGACTCTACACTAATCATTCCAACTACTTCATCATTTGGGCCAGATAATGTAATTCCTCTAACGCCTGTCGCAGTTCTACCCATTGGCCTAACCTTGGATTCATTGAACCTGATTGCTCTTCCAGAGCGTAATGCCATCACAATTTCTGAAGTTCCGGAGGTAAGATTGGCCTCTAATAATTCATCTCCATCATTGATGTTTATGGCATTGATACCGTTTGAACGCGGACGGCTATAAGCTTCTAAAGTTGTTTTCTTTATGGTACCTTTCTTAGTACACATAATGATACAATTGTTTTCTAAATAGTCCTTATCTTTTAAGTTTACAACTTTAATGTAAGCCCTAATTTTCTCGTCTTTTTCAATATTTATGATATTCTGAAGTGCTCTACCTTTACTGGTACGTGTGCCTTCAGGGATTTCGAAAACCCTTAACCAATAGCATTTTCCTTTATCTGTAAAGAATAAAAGGTAATTATGGTTTGATGCTACAAAGATGTGTTCAATAAAATCTTCGTCCCTTGAGTTAGAGCCAATGCTTCCTTTCCCACCTCTTCCTTGTGTACGGTATTCTGTTAAAGCAGTTCTTTTAATGTAACCTTCTCTTGAGATAGTGATCACAACATCCTCATCTTCAATAAAATCTTCGGTCATCATTTCTGCTGCAGAGTGAACAATCACTGTTCTACGTTCATCACCGTATTTATCTTTCATCTCCGTCAGCTCATCCTTAATGATCTGCATTCTTAAACCTTCATCATTTAAAATGGAATTTAAATAATCAATGGTTTTCATCAATTCTGCATATTCATCTTTAATTTTATCACGTTCCAGTCCGGTTAAACGGCGTAGCGTCATATCTAAAATGGCTCTCGCCTGGATATCTGATAAACCAAAGGAAGTGATTAAACCTTCTCTAGCTTCATCTGGAGTTTGAGAAGCCCTAATCAGTTTAATTACTTCATCAATATGATCTAAAGCAATTAATAAACCTTCTAAAATATGTGCTCTTTTCTCTGCTTCGGCTAATTCAAATTTTGTTCTTCTTACTACAACTTCATGACGGTGTTCTACAAAATGTATGATACAATCTTTCAGGTTTAACATCATTGGGCGACCTTTCACCAAAGCAATGTTGTTTACACTAAATGAAGTTTGTAAAGCAGTATGTTTATATAAGTTGTTTAAAACAATGGCAGCGTTTGCATCACGTTTAATTTCATAAACGATACGCATTCCCTCTCTATCAGATTCATCTCTGATCTCGGATATACCTTCCATTTTCTTTTCGTTCACCAAATCAGCGGTACGCTCAATCATCATGGCTTTATTTACCTGATAAGGTATTTCAGTCACAACAATACGCTCTCTATCGTTTGGTAAAACCTGAATTTCTGCAACTCCACGCATCATTACTCTTCCTCTACCAGTTTCAAAAGCTTCTTTAACACCATCGTAACCGTAAATGATTCCACCTGTAGGGAAATCCGGAGCTTTAATATGTTGCATCAATTCAGAAATCTCAATATCATTGTTTTCTATGTAAGCAATAATACCATCAATACATTCTGAAAGATTATGTGGCGCCATATTGGTAGCCATACCTACCGCAATGCCAGAACCGCCATTTACTAACAGGTTAGGAAATTTGGAAGGTAAAACTGTTGGCTCTTCTAAGGAATCATCAAAGTTCAAACGGTAATCAATAGTATCCTTGTTGATATCGGCCAACATTTCTTCAGCCATTTTCTTGAATCTGGCCTCCGTATAACGCATGGCTGCCGGTGAATCACCATCAACAGAACCAAAGTTACCTTGCCCATCAACCAATGGATAACGCAAACTCCAAGGCTGGGCCATGCGCACCATGGCATCATAAACAGAAGTATCACCATGAGGGTGATACTTTCCTAAAACCTCCCCAACAATACGGGCAGATTTCTTGTAAGGTTTGTTACTGGCCAAACCTAAATCCAACATCCCATATAAAACCCTTCTATGTACAGGTTTTAAGCCATCTCTCACATCGGGCAAAGCCCTAGAAACAATCACCGACATCGAATAATCGATGTAAGCGGATTTCATTTCCTCTTCAATATTAATTTTTATGATTTTGTCGTGTTGTGCTTCGTTCTGATCGTTTTCTTCAGCCATATTTTTTTTAAATCAATAATCGGAATACACCCATTAAAAGTGTATCGCGAAGTTAACAATTTAAGGGTAATAGAGTGCTTGAAAATTGAAAATTATAGATCAGAAAGGAAGGTTTTTTCCACATTTTGAAGAAAGTGAACAGCTATCAATTATTAGGGAGCTGTAGCCACGGCTATTCACTATATTTCCCTAAAAAAAATCAGCGAAGATACCGTTGGCTTCCGGCTTGTAAATAATGATTTTTTATATCTGATAAAGAGTTTCTAAATCTTTATTCCCAGCGAATATCTTGTTCCATTACCATTTGATATGCTTAAATATAAATATTTTGATTTAATTTAGCTCAAACATAGTTAATTCCCTTTTTCAACAAAGCCAGCGTTTCTGCTTCCTCACTTCCCGGTATTGCCTTATAATCATAAACCCAAGACGCCATGGGTGGCATACTCATCAGGATGGATTCTATACGTCCGTCTGTTTCTAAACCAAACTTGGTTCCAGAATCGTACACTAAATTAAATTCTGCATAACGACTGCGGCGTTGGAACTGCCACTGCTTTTCTGCTAAGGTGAACTGTTTTTCTCTGCCATCTTTAACCAATTCGGTATAAATGGGCACAAAGGAATTTCCTATTGCTTTAGAGAAATCAAAAATTTGGTTCCATGCTAAATTTGTATTTTCTGGTGTTAAGCGGTCATAAAAAATCCCGCCAATTCCCCTCGTTTCCTGTCGGTGTTTGATGTAGAAATAATCATCGGCCCAAGTTTTAAATTTAGGATAAAAACCAACGTTGAATTGATCACAAGTAGTTTTTAAATGTTGATGGAAGAATTTAGCATCTTTTTCAACCACATAATGAGGCGTAACATCAATGCCTCCACCAAACCACTGCATGGTATCGTCACCGGTCTGCATTTCAAAGTAACGGATGTTCATGTGAATGATGGGCACCCAAGGATTGTGCGGATGCAATACAATGGAAACTCCGGTGGCAAAAAAATCTTCCTTATCTGTCTTAAAAGCATTTTGTATAGCTTGTGGCAGTTTGCCATAAACGGCGGAAAAGTTTACCCCTCCCTTTTCAATTAGTGCTCCATTTTGTAGCACCATGCTTCTACCGCCGCCGCCGCCAGGACGTTCCCAGTTTTCTTCTTCAAATAGAGCAACGCCGTCTAAAGCAGTAATTGCCTTAACTATGCTTTCTTGAATGGAGCGATAATCTTTTGAGATTTGTTCTTTAGGCAACATTTAGCTGATGGTGAGTTTTAATTTGTCGCGATAAGAAGTTAGCAACCTTGTTTTAGAAATGAAACCAACAAAAGTTCCATTTTCAAAAGCGGGCATATACCAAAGATCCGACTGTTCAAATTTAGAGATGATTTCGTCTA
Source organism: Pelobium sp. (assembly GCA_039918235.1). Taxonomy (GTDB): domain Bacteria; phylum Bacteroidota; class Bacteroidia; order Sphingobacteriales; family Sphingobacteriaceae; genus Pseudopedobacter. The sequence continues at coordinate 39,532 of JBDSHZ010000157.1, read as the reverse complement.
TTCCATCATCAACATTTACCTGAAATTTGGTCTTAGAAATCAATTCCTTTACGGTGAGCTTGTGCTGAAGTTCAGGGTCTAACAAGACCTTACGAACCTTATCAAAAACTATAAAACCTTGATATTTTTCTTGATGGTCTTTACAAACAATGATGTTTCTGGTAGATTGCCTCACCACTGCCAATAATTCTCCTAAGCTGCTATCTGAATACACTACCTCATAACCAGTATCAACAATTTCATGAAATTTAATCATGGAAAGGATGTTCTGGTCATAATCTTCTGTAAAAATTTTCTTCCCTGCCACCAAGTGCTTTACATCCATAGAATAGGGCTCAAATACTTTGGCAATGGCGTAAGAAGAAGTAGATACCAGCATCAAAGGAATAATGAGTTCATAACCACCTGTAACCTCAGCTATTAAAAATATACCCGTTAAAGGCGCATACATTACCCCACTTAGTATCCCGCACATGGCCACTAGGGTAAAATTATTGACCGGTAATTGAATCCAGCCAAGTTTATTGATCACCATGGAAAAGAAAAAACCAAAAAATGCGCCGGTAAACAAAGCCGGAGCAAAATTACCTCCACTGCCTCCACTGGCTAAAGTAATGGAAGTGGCAAAAACTTTGGCAAAAAAGATGAATCCCACAAATAAAATTAACAACCAATCGCCATATCCTTTAAAGGTAAAAAAGCTTCCTACCAAAATGTTTTGGGCATTACCTGATGCAAGAGATTTTACAGCGCCGTAACCTTCACCAAATAAAGGAGGGAAAACGAAACATAGAATAGCCAGAATTAAACCTCCAAATAATGCTTTTGAGTAATTGTTCCATTTTAAAGTGTGTGCAAAAAAATGCTCTACTTTATGGGTACTTCTGGCATAATAAACAGATACTAATCCGCAACAAACTCCTAATAGAATGTAATAGGGTACATTTCTATGGTCAAACTGCTGTAAATTATTAAAATCAAAAAGAATTTCATCATCCAAAATAATTTTCGAGAGCAAGGCCCCGCAAACAGCTGCAATAATTAGAGGGATGAAGTCAGAAAACACCACTCCTACCAAAATCACCTCAATGGCAAACATTACCCCAGTAATTGGTGCGTTAAAAACTGCAGCAATCCCTGCGGCAGAACCACAGCCCAATAATAAAATTCTTTCACGGTAGCTTAACTGATATGTCCGGGCAAAATTAGAACCTATAGCAGCGCCTGTTACGGCAATTGGCCCCTCAAGTCCGGCTGAGCCCCCAAAACCCACAGTGAGCGCACTGGCAATCATTTGAGAGTACATTTTAGATCTTGCTGTCACTCCTGAACGCTGAGAAATATCTAATAAAATATTTGCTACACCTTTACCGTCTCTGCCATGTAAAAAAGTTCTTACTACCCAAACGGTTAGCACAATACCCACCAAGGGCAGAAAAAAATTGAGATAAGGATAGTTGAAGATTTCTAGTTGATGATCAATAAGAACATGGATTTTATGAACTACCATTTTTAAAATAATAGCCGCAAATCCGGCAGTAAGACCTACCAAAATACCAGATAAGATGAGGAACTGATTTCTGCTTAAATGGTTGTAAACAAATTTGAGCACAAGCTGGTGTTGCTTGAGGTATTTCATTTTATTTATTGTTCTATGTAGTCTAAATCCTTACCGTAAGTTTCATCTAGGTTATAAACTGCTATAAATGCTATCGCGAGTGTGGTTAAACCAACAATTAAGGCCGCATTGATGATTCCAAAAGGTGATTTTAACCATTCGAAACTTAATGTAACCAGAACAACTGAACCTCTTATAAAATTAGGGACTGTGGTAGTCACTGTCGACCTTAAATTAGTTCCAAATTGCTCTGCTGCAATAGTAACAAAAATTACCCAAAATCCTGTAGAAATCCCCAAAAGAACGCAAAGCCAATGGTAAGTTTGTGCATTTATCCCTTTGGAGAATAAAAATAGAAGTACTGAAAATAGGGTAGCAAAAAGAAAGATGACCACTATTTTCTTCCTAGTTTTAAATATCTGACTTAACATTCCTGTTAAAATGTCGCCTAAGGAAATCCCAATATAAGTGTATAGAATCCCTTTCCCGGCACTTAACGGTTCAGTTGCACCCATTGCTTTCCCAAATTCAGGTGCAAAGGTAATGAGTATGCCAACAACAAACCAAACGGGCAGTGCTATTAAAGTACAATTAAGGTATTTTTTAAATCGTCCCCAATTATTAAATAGCATCATGAAATTACCTTTTGGTACGTCTTTATGAGCAATGTTTTTGTACATTCCTGATTCCATTACTCCTAATCGTAACAGTAACAGCACAATTCCCATTCCACCACCAATAAAATAGGCAGTTTGCCATTGAAATAAATCGCCTACCAAACCCGCAACTACGGCCCCCATTAAACCAATAGCAGCAACAATCATGGTTCCATAACCACGTTTTTCTTTGCTCATACTTTCGGCCACCAAAGTAATTCCTGCACCAAGCTCACCAGCTAAACCCACACCAGCAAAAAACCTGATGACAGCGTATGTAGTTACATCGGTTGCAAACCCATTCAAAATATTTGCAACAGAATACATCAAAATAGAACCAAACAGCACCTTTAACCTCCCCATCTTGTCGCCTAAAATACCCCAAATAATACCTCCTAAAAGCATCCCAATCATTTGTGCATTAATGAGTTTCACTCCTACAGAAAGCAACTCATCCTCACTAACACCAATTCCTTTTAAGCTTTGCACCCTAATCACAGAAAACAAAACAAGATCATAGATATCAACAAAATACCCTAGAGATGCTACAATAATTAAAAGGGTAATGTTTCTGGTGGAAGTGGCTTCTTTCATTAAATTTATTTAGGCTTAATCTGGAAGCTGAAATTACAATTATTCTTAAACAAAAAAAGCGCTCTGAAAAAAATCAGAACGCTTCTTAAAAAAATTGATCTAAAAAATTATTATTTTGTTGGAGGTAAAAGAACTTTGTCAATTACATGAGTAACACCATTGCTAGACACTACGTCTGCAATAGTTACCTTTGCATCACCAACCATAACTACTCCGTCTTTAATAGTTACTTTTAATTTTTGTCCTTCAACAGTAGTTAATTCCATACCATCAGTTAAGTCTGCTGCTTTTAATGCACCAGATACCACGTGGTAAGTTAATACTTTAGTTAAATCACCTTTCATTTCAGGCTTCAATAAATTATCAACAGTTCCTGCTGGCAATGCATCAAAAGCTTCGTTAGTTGGTGCAAATACTGTAAACGGACCTGTACCGCTTAATGTTTCCACTAAACCAGCCGCTTTAACTGCAGCCACTAAAGTAGTATGATCACTTGAACCAACTGCATTTTCTACAATGTTTTTTGATGGAACCATCATAGCACCACCAACCATTACGCCTTCTTCCATTGACATATCTGTCATTGAGGAATCCATAGCCATAGAATCAGCATTTTCTTCTGCTGTTTTGTTTGAGTTACAGGCAGTCATAGATATTCCCATTACGGAAACAATAGTTAATACCTTGATGAACGTTTTTTTCATGATTTTTCGTTTTTTAATTGTTTACACTTACGATAACCAATTTCGTTCGGTTTTGTTTGATTGAGTTTTTATCAAATAATTTTAGTTGAAAATTAATTAAACATTATTGCCACATTAGTGGTTTAATGTTAGATGGAAAATTTTCAATATTTTAATCCTACTAAAATCATCTTTGGTAAAGATGTAGTTGATCAACTTTGCGTTGAAACCCAGCATTATGGTAAAAAATCTTTAATCATTATTGGACAAGGTTCTGTTAAAAGAAGCGGGCTTTATGCCAGGGTACTTTCTTTAATGAATATCTGCGGGTTAGAGCATGTGACTTATGAAGGCATTAAATCAAATCCGGTTTATCAGGATGCTGATGCAGCGGTGAAACTTGCAAAAGAGAACAAGGTTGATTTCATTATTGCCATTGGTGGAGGATCTGTAATTGACACCGCAAAAGCAGTAGCGATGGGTTTTTATGTTGATCATTCCGTTTGGGATTTTTACTTACAAAAAGCTAAAAAGCCTGAAAAAGCATTGCCATTATTCAATATTTTAACTATAGCTGCAACCGGAACAGAAATGAATTCGGCATCTGTTTTACAGGATGTAGCATCTGGAATGAAGAAAGGTTACGGAGCACCATGCCTTTTCCCAAAGGTTTCCTTTTTGGACCCATCTTTTACTACCTCTGTTCCTTTAGATTATACCGCCTATGGTGTAGCAGATTTAATTTCTCATGCGCTTGAACAGTTTTTTGGCAAGGGAGATTCTCCCCTATCAGATTTATACACAGCATCAGTTATAAAGTTAGCTGTACAATATGGCATTAAAATAATGGATGATCCAGAAAATCTGGAATATAGAACGCAACTGATGTGGTTAGCTACAAATGCACTTAACGGAACATTAAAAGCCGGAAAAAATTCTGGGGATTGGGGCGTACATGGCTTAGAACATACTTTAAGTGTGTTATATGATGTGCCACACGGTGCCGGATTATCTATTGTTTATCCTGCTTGGTTAAAATTCCATCAATCAGAACTCACACAAAAACTGGCTTTTTTAGCTAAAGAGGTTTTTGGAATTTCTAGCGATGACGAACCACATGATGCAGGTTTATTTATTTCTAAATTAGAAGAGTTTTTCACAGTATTAAATACACCAATCAGATTGTCTAATATTTCTATTCCTTTATCTGATAAAGCTAAAATATTGGGCAATTTCAAACTCAACAAGGTTTCAGGTTCTGTTTATCCATTGACTGATACAGCCTATGAAGGCATTTTAGAATTGATGTGGTAAAACATACGGTTGATTAATTTGCATTTACCTTTAAAAATCAATCCGTGATTCAAATATCTCCTTTTCAACCTCCTTATTCAACTTTTTATTGACATCAATTTTTGGGTTTTTAAAAACAAAAATTTTAGTTCCATATTCTCTAGCTAAAGAATTTGTTACTTCTCCAACAAATGTGGCTGTTTCAAAATAAGGGCCAGTTTCTGCTATCTCTGATTCACTACCACCCAATTCTTTTACTCTTATAAAATTATCGATTTTAGTATCAAGATTAAACCAATTTAAATAATCTGCATTAAAAGAAACAGCTATGATATTCTTATTCTTTACATAGTAATTTATCGCTCCTGCCTGACCGTAATTATCGCATAGAATAAATGTATTTTCATCAGCAGGAAGATTATTATAACTATTTTCCACTTTCTCAGCAAGCTCTTTCCAACCTAACATATCTGCAAAATCCTGAGGTAAAGAATGATTTTTCCCATCTTCCCAGCGCAAAAGACCAAACTTCTCATAAGGTTTTGAATGTTCCATTATAAATTGAGGACTTTTATTTGGAAATGCAATTCTATAAATGGGAATAAAAAACAAAACAGGGATAGCAAGTGCAACAGGCTTTAAATATCTTTTCCAACCATTAGCTAAAATATGAGACAGATAAACTGAACCAAAAGCTAAATATATTGGGTAAAGTCCAATCGCATAATATCCTTTGGCTTTAAGAAAAACAAAAACACCAAGCGTAAAAAAAAGTGCCCAAAAGAAAAATTTAAACTTTTTAAATGGTTCATAAGCCCAGAAAGCAACGAGAGAAAGTATAATTACAAACAGACCTCCAATGAAAAACAGCAACTGCTCTTTTAAAAAATCCCATCTATTTACATTCACCAATTGTGTTTCTGCTAATTCTTTTAAATGATGAAAAACCGGAAAGGAATGAGTGTATTGCCAAACTAGATTGGGCAAAACCAATATAAAGCCTACAAGCAAAGCGAGGTAAAATTCCTTTCTCAAAAACACTTTCCTTTGCTTAGAAAGTATTAAAGCCGGTAATAAACCTATAAGAAGAAAAGCGAAATTATATTTATTAAGAAAACCGATTGCAAATATAAAAGCACCAATAAAAATCCATTTCTTATTTTCAGAGTGTACATATTTAATCAAGATAAAATAGAAAACTGTCCAACATAAAACATCTAAAGAGTTTGGCTGATAGAGCAAATTAAGGCGTAGAAGCGAAGAAAAAAGCACACAGGTAACTCCTAAAATTTGCGAAAATAAATTCCCTTTTAATTCTTCAATGGCTTTCCAAACTATTAGCATGGTTAATGCGCCAAATAAAGCTGGGAAAAACTTGACCCAAAATACGGCATTGCCCAACAGTTTAATCAACCAAGAAATCCAAGAAGTTACAGGAGGAACAGAGAGATAACCCCAAGCCAAATGATTTGCCTGATCTAAATGAAGGTACTCATCTCTATGCAAATCATATTCTGAACTAATTAAATAATAGGACAAAATAAATTTAAGAAGAATGAATACGGGTAAAATTATTGATTTGATTTTCATTACCTATTTTTCTTTAATGATAACTCTCTTAACTTTGATAAATATAGGAATTCCAATTATCTCAATTCTCCACAATTATTTTTTTTACTCCAATAAATGATGATATTTAGCCATACATGAAAGTCTCTGCAAAAACCTTAAAATGGGCACTCCGATTTTATCCTCCCCTATTTTTTCAAAGAATATGGATCAAAAAAATTGGCGCCGATTTTAGGAGCGTAGAGGTGGTGGTTAAAAAGAGTTTTCTCAATATCAACTATAATAAATCCATTTTTGGTGGTACAATTTTTTCAGCTTCCGATCCATTTTATGCTTTGCTTTATGATCAATTGTTAAGGCTAAAAGGCTATGAAACTAGGGTTTGGCTAAAAAGTGCTAGTATTCAATACCTTAAACCGGGAAGAGGAGATCTTTATTTTAGGATTGAACTAACTGAAAAAGAAATTGCCGAAGCTGAAGAAGCACTGCAAACATTAGGGAAGTTTGTAAAATCATACCCTATAGAAATTTTTAATGATAAAGGGGAACTATGTGCCACTGTTAATAATGAGGTTTACATTAGAAATTTATTTTTCGGGGAAAAACAAACCATTGACTATTAAATGAACGCAAAAGTGATATTAAATGATGAAGTTTATCATGAAAAAGGTTTCAGAATAGCTACTGATCAAGAATTATTGGATTTTGACTTTATTTATAAGTTCCTCAATCAGGAATCTTATTGGGCAAAAGGAATTCCAGAAGAAAAATTAAAAACTGCTATTCAAGAATCTACCTGTTTCGGAATATTTCATCTTCAAGAACAAATAGGTTTTGCCAGAGTAATAAGTGACAAAAGTACTTTTGGCTATCTGGCTGATGTTTTTATCATCTCCAAATATCGGAAACTAGGGTTGTCTAAATGGCTTTTACAAACCATATTAGCCTATCCAGATTTTAAATTATTGAGAAGATGGCTTTTGGCTACTGCAGATGCGCATGAATTGTATCATAAATTTGGTTTCGAACCTTTGAATTCACCAGATAGATTCATGCAGATTTTCACACCTTATCAAAAAACGTAAACATGAACCAACTGAAAGTATATCAATTAAAGCAAATGATATGGGAAGGCGAAGGGGTAAATCTGGACTTTAAAAGAACCATTACCTCCTGTGAGAAAATTGCTAAAACGATGGTTTCTTTTGCTAACAATAAAGGCGGGAGATTATTTATTGGTGTGGCGGATGACGGAACTATTAAGGGTGTAAAATCTGAAGAGGAAGAAAAATACATGATTGAAAGAGCTGCTACTTTTTTTGCAAAACCCATGCTTGAGCCCAATTTTGAAGAGGTTTATATTGATGATAAAATTGTGCTGGTTGTGAATATTCAAAAGAGTGATATTAAACCTCATTATGCTTTAGGAGAAGATCAAAAATGGTGGGCCTATATTAGGGTTAAAGACAAAAGTGTATTGGCCAGTAAAATTGTATTGGAAGTCTTAAAAAGAGAACATAAGGACAATGGGGTGCTTATTGAATATACTTCTAAAGAAAAAGCGCTATTAACTTACTTGGAAGAGAATGAACGCATCACATTAAAGCAATACACCGAATTGTTAAATCTCTCTAAGAGAAGGGCTTCTAAAATTCTGGTGACTTTGGTATTATCTGGTGTATTAAGGGTGCATACCACAGAAAAAGAAGAGTTTTACACAGCTAGCTAAATTCTCTACTTTTATCCTTTATTTTGTATCCTCCTTTTAACCATTATTAATGTTTTCCAATTTTTACAAATATAAACCACTTTACAGAAGCAATTTCTTGTTGGCCTACCCTGTTGTGATTTCACAATTGGGCCACATGCTTACTGCAGTTGCAGACAGTGTAATGGTAGGGCAATTGGGCACTATCCCTTTAGCGGCATGTGCCTTGGGGAATAGTGTTTTAGGCGTTTTTATGGTATTTGGAATTGGTATTTCTCAAGGAGTTACCCCTTTGGTAGCACAGGAAAACGGCAAAAACAATAAATTGATTTGTGGCGAGTTTTTAGAACAGGGAGTCATCATCAGCATCATCAGCGGGCTTTGTTTATTTGGGTTGGTGGCAATTATTGCTCAAAATTTAAGTGTCTTAAAACAACCTATTGAAGTAGCCATCGCATCAAAAAATTATCTTTTAATTATTGGTGCCTCACTCCTTCCACTCATGGTTTTTCAAAGTTTCAGACAGTTTGCAGAGGGTTTGGGCTATACAAAACAAGCCATGACTATTTCTATTGTAGGAAATGTATTGAACATCTTATTTAATTTTATTTTTATTTATGGATGGTTTGGTTTGCCGGCAATGGGGCTTTTTGGCGCAGGTTTAGGCACTTTTATCTCTAGGGTGATCATGGCTATAGGAATGGGGTACTTTGTTGTCAGGTCTCCTTTGTTTCATGATTATCTCTTTCAACTTAAAATTCACGCACCTAACTGGGCTAAAATTAAGAGCATTCTTAAACTAGGTTTACCAATTGCGATGCAATACTTTTTTGAAGTAGGTGCATTTGGAGGAGCCGCCATCATGATTGGCTGGATTGGCGCTACAGAATTAGCAGCACACCAAATTGCTTTAAACTTAGCAGCGTTCACCTATATGGGTGTTACTGGAATTGGAGTTGCCGCAACCATAAAAGCGGGCAATGCACTGGGTAAAAAAGACTTTAAAGAGCTTAAATTATCTGCAATCAGCTCTTATCATTTAGCCATTGGATACATGTGTGTAACAGCACTTTTATTCCTCACCTGCAATCGTTTACTACCGCTGATTTATATTAGAAATACAGAAGTTGTGTTATTGGCTTCCCAACTATTAATTGTAGCTGCTTTCTTCCAAATTTCAGACGGTGTGCAGGCGATAGGTTCTGGTGTATTAAGAGGTTTATCAGATGTGAAAGTACCAACAATAATTACGCTAATTGCTTATTGGATAATTGGATTACCTTTAGGCTATTTGCTAGGTTTTACCTTTAAACTTGGCCCAATGGGAATTTGGATATCTCTTTCCTTTGCCTTAACTGTGGCTGCAGTTTTATTATTTATCCGCTTTCAAAAAATAATGAAACGTTTAAGTTTAGCCTCTTAGCAAACAATATCAACTTTTAATGCTTTATGGAGAAATGATAGCTAAAGAAATCACCACCAACGGCAGACCAGAGATTGATTTTGGAGATATGCCTCAACCTTTAAATGAATTTCAAAAAGTCTTACGTCAAGTATTAAAGCAACAGGATCAATTGCTTTTTATGGTTGCGGATTATTACCTCAATAAAAAACACAAAGGCTTTTCTACAAAAGATAGTGCCTTAAAAAATGAGCTTTTATTGCAAAGTCTGAAAAAAGACATCCCCTTTAAAAAGTTATTGATAGGAATTGTAATTGGTGTATTTGCAAAAGAAGAAATTCTCATCTATTTAAACAACGAACAAGAAATAAATAAAAGACTAGTGGAATTTATGTTTAAAAGGATTTCAGGATCAATAATTTAAATGTTGATTTAAGAATTATTACTTAAAAGTAATGATAAAAGTTGATCCTTTGTTTACTTCACTTTCTAGCTCAATATGCCCTCCTAAATCAGAAACATGTTTCTGTACTAAATACAAACCCATCCCCTTGCTATCAGGATGGTGATGAAAGGTTTCCCACATTTTAAAAAGCCTATCTTTTACCAGAGCTAAATCAAAACCCAAACCATTATCGCTGATTAAAATTTGCTTTTGATCATTTTTAATTCTGGCAGTGAAATTTATCACCGGAGTGATTGATGGCGAACAGTATTTAATGGCATTGGTCATCAAATTGAGGAAAATACTTTCTAAATAGGTTTTATTATAATCTATTTTTTCAAATGCTGAAAAATCTTTCTTAATCACAGCTCCTGATTTTTTAATTAAAGCCTCAATAGAATAGGTTACCGTATTTAATATTTGAGCAATATCAATACTTGTTATAACAATGTGACTATTGTCTTTTCTCACTAAATCATTGATATAATTCTCTAAGGTTTCATGAAGCTGATGAGTAGTAGATTTTAAAAGATCAATCAACTCTAAGGTATCAGCATCTGTAATTTTACTCACATCAATTAAACTAAATATGGAAAGAATGTTATTAACTGGAGATCTAAGGTCATGAGAGGCAGTTCTTGCAAAGTGTTTTAGTTCCTTATTAATGCTTGCAATATCTTCATGAAGTTTATTTTTTTCTTCCTCCTGCTTTTTCCTTAAGGTTACATCTTTAGCTATTGCGAAAATACATTGGCTACCATTATCTGGAATAGAGGTCCAAGAGAGCCAGACGGTTTCCCCTTTTTTTGTTACGTAACGATTTTCATAGTTTTTGAGTGCCTTACCTTTAACCACCTCTTCACGACCTTGAATAGTTCTTTCTCTATCCTCAGGATGTACATAATCCATTATTTTAGACCCTACGAGTTCCTCTTCTGAATAACCTAATGTTTGAGAAACTGAAGTGTTTACACGTTTAATGTAGCCCTCAAAACTTGCAATGCATAAAAGGTCATGAGAAAATTTAAAAAAATTCTCAATCTGCTTTAAGTCTTCAAATTCCTGTTTGGGCAAAGAAATATGATCATGACTGTTTGTGTTTAAAATATTTTGAAATTCACTTTCTACCATTGGCGCAATAAATAAATGGTCTTCATAAATTTAACACTTACCTCAAAAAAATCGGTGATTAAGAGTGCAATCGAATTTAAATTAATTATACGATATTAAATAATTTTAGGCAATGCTTTATCAAGTAATTGTTTAGATTATAATTCATTTATATATTGATGGAATAGTTGGAGAGCTTGCCTTTTACTATCATTTAGCTGATAATCTATACTGTGCATTAGGTATTCTACCAAATCAAAATCTTTCCGCATATCCATATTTTCAAAAATCTTCAACCTGCTGTTTAAACCCAATTTTAAAGCTTCGTTAAACTTTTTGATAAATGTGTCATCTAGTTTTTTATTGCTCACCCAAGCCGCAAAAATAAACTCCAACCCAGTGAATTTCTTCCATTCTGCTGCTAAATCATAAACATATGGATGTTGATCAACCTTACCAAATGTCCTATCTCCAATTTGCACAAAGGCAGTTTTAGGATGTGTGGAACGGCCATATTCTTTTGCTTTGCTTACCAGTTCAGGATTTATCTTCCAATAATTTTTCAATAAAACCAAAGCTAAATTATTAGAAGATTTTGATTGTGGATCTAACTGTAAGTATTTAATATCTGCAATTGGGCAATTGCTAAAAATAAACACAGAATTTACAGCTCCGTTTGCACCAATACAATAATCAGAAATAATGTGCGCTTCAGGTAAATCTAATATTGCAGCCACTGGAATTAAACCAATAGCTACTTGATTTGCGATCAGTTTATCAGCACAAATTGCAGGATTATCTAAGCTCAGTTCAATTTCCTTATGAATAGCATGATGTTGGAGTCCGAAAACGAATGGAATGGTGTTGGTATAACTTACCGCTGATATTTTGATCATAAATTCTTTAGGTGTGCTAAACTGTTAAAAGTTTTCATGGTAAAATTCGATCCATCATAATCTAAAACATATAATGAAGTGTTCTGGTGAGGATAATCATTCATTTTATCTAACGGTTTTTTCATGAGTAAGCACATCAATAACCTCATGGCTCTGCCATGCATACAGATTAAAACGATTTTCTCGTCCTTTTGTGCAAGAATATGATCCATTGCAACAGTTTGTCTTTTATAAACTTCATTCGGACTTTCGCCACCTTCTACCTTCTCATCATACCTACCTAAAGCCCAATGTTCAATCAGTTTTTGAAAGCCACTTCTTATTTCTGGACTGCTGGATAAACCTTCATATTTTCCCCAAGCTAGTTCATCTAAACCTGCTAAACGTTCAAAAGGTAAACCAGCTTCAATAAATTTAGCTACAGTTTGCCCAGTTCTCACTAGTTTAGAGGTATACAATTTATCAAACGGAACATCTTTATACATTTCGTAAAAAGCTTCACCTTGAGCTATTCCTTTAGCATTTAAAGATGAATTTACGCCTCTACCCTGCACAATTCCATTTTTATTCAAATCTGTTTCGCCATGCCTAATAATATAAAGTGTCTTTAATATCTTGGTCATTATATTAATTTAAAACGGGTAAAGCATAATATTTGGGTTTCACATCGTCCGGAAACTCTACGTTTTCATAATCGGTGACAATGTTATATAAGGTATCTCTTTCTATAGGTTTTCTTCCTACCGCTTTAATCAACTTCACTAAATCTTTGGTACTCATTGCTGGGTGTTGCTCCTCGGCACCAGCCATAGAATAAATTTTTGTGGTATCATCTAAAGTACCGTCAATATCATCCACACCAAAATTTAAAGATAACTGCGCTGTACTCCTACTTATCATGGCCCAATACGCTTTAATGTGATCAAAGTTGTCAAGATAAATTCTAGAAATGGCATAATTACGTAAATCCTCTACAACCGTAGATTCAGCAACATTCGACATCTGATTATCTTGATTTCTGAATTTTAAAGGAATAAAAGTTTGAAAGCCACCAGTTTTATCTTGAAGCTCACGTAAGCGTTCCATATGGTCTACTCTGTGCCAATATTTTTCTATATGCCCATAAAGCATAGTTGCATTTGAGCGCATTCCTAATTTATGCCATTCCTCATGAATCTGTAGCCATTGATCTGCATTACATTTATCTTTTGCAATCTGCTCTCTTATCTCAGGATGAAAAATTTCAGCCCCACCACCTGGCATAGACTCTAAACCGGCTTCCTTCATTAATTTCATTCCGGTGGCATAATCTATTTTTGCTTTCTTGAAAATATAATGATATTCTACAGGCGTTAAAGCCTTAACATGTAAATCTGGACGGTGTTTTTTTATTTCAGAAAAAAGTTTCTGATAGAAAGTCAAGTCATACTGTGGCAAAACGCCACCTACAATATGAGCTTCTGTTACTGGTTCGCCATCGTATTTTTTCACAATATCCAGCATTTCTTCTAAAGTATACTCCCAACCTTCGGAGCGTTCTTTAATCAAAACCGAATAGGAACAGAACTTACAATCATAAACACAAAGGTTGGTGGGCTCTATGTGGAAATTTCTATTGAAATAAGTAAGGTTGCCATGTCGCTTTTCGCGGATATAATTAGCTAAAATACCCAAGTAAGCTAATTCTCCTTTTTCAAACAAATACACCCCTTCATCAAAAGTAATCCTTTCAGATTTTTTTACTTTTTCTGCAATGATGCGGTGATTTTCTGGTAGGGAAGCATCTTTTAAAAGTGTCTCCAATTGATGTTCTGAATTCATATCCTTGAATTTTGCGCAAATTAATAAAATTGCGCTTTTATTGCGTGATTTGAATGTAAAACAAGAATGCTTTTATTAAGTTTGAATCAATTGTCAGCATAAGATATAATTATGAAAATTGAAACACTAGCCATTCACTCTGGTAACAAAATAGATCAAAATACGAAAGCTGCTATTCAGCCAATCACACTTTCCACCACTTTTGAAAGAGGAGAAAATGGAGATTATCCTGGTGGTTATATTTATTCCAGATCGAGTAATCCTAACAGAAAATCATTAGAAAATGTGGTGGCCGCTTTAGAAAACGGAATAGAAGCGTTTGCATTTTCGACTGGAAACGCGGCTGGTATGTCGGTTTTTCAAGCTTTAGAGCCGGGAAGCCATATCATTTGTCCTGATGATATGTATCACGGCTTAAGAAATCAGCTAAAATTAATGTTCAAAGGAATATTGACTTTTGATTTTATAGACTTTACTGATTTGGAGCTGATTTTCAATTCCATAAAAAGAGAAACCAAATTGATTTGGGCCGAAACGCCTTCCAATCCTTTATTAAAATTGTGTGATATTGAACAGATTGCTCATATCGCTAAAGAACATCAACTGATTTTTGTGGTTGACAATACTTTCGCTTCTCCATGTTGCCAACAACCTTTAAGTTTAGGAGCTGATCTAGTGATGCACTCTACCACTAAATATTTAAACGGTCATTCTGATGTGAGTGGAGGTATTTTAGTCACTAAAGAAATCACTCCTTTTTGGGATCAGATTAAAATTGTGCAGGGTTATGGCGGTGCCGTCCCCGCTCCTTTTGACTGCTATTTAATTACCCGCGGAATTAAAACTTTGCCTTACCGTATGCGTGGCCATGTGGCAAATGCACAGGCTTTGGCCGATTTTTTAGAAAATCATGATGCTGTTGAAACTGTTTTCTATCCCGGGTTAGTTTCTCACCCACAACATGAATTTGCAAGAAAGCAAATGTTATCATTTGGAGGTATGCTTTCATTCTTAGTGAAAGGTGGAGAAGAAAAAGCTAAACAAGTAGTGAACGGATTGAAAATATTCACCCAAGCTACCAGTTTAGGTGGTGTAGAGAGTTTAATTGAGCACCGTTATTCTGTGGAAGGACCGGACACTAAAACACCTAAAAATTTATTAAGAGTTTCAGTTGGATTAGAGCACATTGATGATTTGATTGGAGATTTAGAATCTGTATTGTAATTTTTTTTACTTCCAAGTATTAGATATTTATATTCAGAATACTGTTCAATATAAATGCGTTATTCAAAATAAAATGGATTTTATAATTGTTAGATATTTAAAAGATTTTAAGTTTTATGAAAAGCATATTTTATCATTAAAAAATTATCTAGCGATGCTTTAAACATTAAAAATAAAAAAAAACAAAATTTTATTTGGAAGATTGGATAATTCTATCTTATCTTCGCAACATCATTTGGTTGAGATACCAAAATCAATACCTCCTCAAAAAAGGTCTTGGTTTATAAAGAAGTGGCGAGAGATTAGGCTCACAGACCCACTGGCAACCCTTAGCATAAAAGAGAAGGTGCCAATTCCTACCCGTAAGGGAGCTATAAATTTTTAAGACATGGAAAAAAACAAAAAAACATCTTCAAGAATCGCAACCTTTTCAAAAGGTAAATCAGGTTTAACCTTACAATTTGCTTACGCTTGTTGTATGTGTTACTGCATGAGCTAATCTCAAAGTAAATTTGATCTCTGCTTATATTAAGCACCTCAATTAATTTACAAAATCTCTAAGCTGTTATTTACATCATTTAAAACATTCAATATGTCAACACAAAACTTAAAATTCGAAACATTACAACTTCACGCTGGTCAGGAAGTAGATCCTACAACTGGCTCCAGAGCAGTTCCAATTTATCAAACTACTTCTTATGTCTTTAATGATTCTGACCACGGCGCAAATTTATTTGCACTAAAAGAATTTGGCAACATCTATACAAGGATTATGAATCCAACTACTGATGTTTTTGAGAAGCGTATAGCCGCTTTAGAAGGTGGTGTTGCGGCTTTAGCAGTAGCATCTGGACAGGCAGCGCAATTTTTAGCTTTAACAAATATTTTGAGTGCTGGAGACAACTTTGTTACCAGCAGGTATTTATATGGAGGCACTTTTAATCAATTTAAAGTTCAGTTCAAGAGATTAGGGATTGAAGCTAGATTTGTGGAAGATGAAGAAGCCGAAAGTTTTGAGGCTTTAATTGATGATCATACCAAAGCATTATATTTAGAAACCATCGGAAATCCTGCTTTTAATATCCCGGATTTTGAGAAAATTGCTTCAGTAGCCAAAAAACACTATTTACCACTGATTGTTGATAACACTTTTGGAGCTGGTGGATATTTATTCAGACCGTTAGAACACGGAGCAAATATTGTGGTAGAATCTGCAACTAAATGGATTGGCGGACATGGAACAAGCATTGGCGGTGTAATTGTAGATGGAGGAAATTACAATTGGGGCAATGGCAAATTCCCCCAGTTTTCTGAGCCATCAGAAGGATACCATGGATTGGTTTTCTCAGATGTTTTTGGTGTAAATGGCCCATTTGGGAATATTCAATTTATCATCAGAGCAAGGGTAGAAGGTTTAAGAGATTTCGGATCAGCAATTTCCCCATTCAATTCTTTTTTATTGATTCAAGGATTAGAAACGCTGTCTTTAAGAGTAGAACGTCATGTAGAAAATGCTTTAGCATTTGCTAAATGGTTAGAAGCGCATCCACAAGTTAAATCTGTAAACTATCCGGGTTTAGCTTCTTCACCTTATCATGAATTGGCCAAAAAGTATTTAAAAAGGGGATTTGGAGGGATGTTATCATTTGAAATAAAAGGAGATAAAGACCAAACCAAAACTTTCGTAAATAGTTTAAAACTCACCAGTCATGTTGCAAATGTAGGCGATTCAAAAACTTTAATTATTCAACCTGCTGCAACCACACATCAGCAACTAAGTGATGCCGACCAAATTAAATCGGGAGTTACACCTACCCTTCTAAGAGTTTCTGTAGGGATTGAACATATTGATGATATTAAAGCAGATTTTGAGCAAGCTTTTGCTGCAATAAAATAAAGAGTACAATGAGCACAAAAAAATTTCAATACAAAAAGCAGTTTAAACTAGAGAACGGCAAGAAAATCAGAAGCCTCGAAATTTCTTACCATACTTTTGGAACGCTCAATAAAGATAAATCAAACGTTGTTTGGGTTTGTCATGCTTTGACTGCAAATTCTGATGTTACCGATTGGTGGTCGGGTTTATTTGGAAAAAACGACTATTTCAACCCTAATGAGCATTATATAGTTTGTGCGAATGTATTGGGCTCTCATTACGGAACAACAAATCCACTTTCTATTAATCCTATTACAAGTCAGCCTTATTATTTGGCTTTTCCAGAATTTACGATTAGAGATTTGGTTGCTGCACACGAATTATTGGCTAATGAATTAGGGATTAAAGAAATTGAGATCTTGATTGGTGGCTCTTTAGGCGGGCAACAGGCTTTAGAATGGTCAATCTCCTCGCCTGAAAAAATAAATAATCTTATACTTTTAGCTACTAATGCACAGCATTCTCCTTGGGGAATTGCATTTAATGAATCTCAAAGGCTGGCCATTACTGCCGACCGAACTTTTTACGCAAATAAAAGTGATGGCGGTGCAAAAGGGTTAAAAGCTGCCAGAAGTATTGCCTTATTATCTTATCGTTCTTATGAAAGTTATGATAAAACGCAGCATGAAATTGATGTCAATAAAAAAACTGATTTCAACGCCTCTTCTTATCAGCGTTATCAAGGAGAAAAACTTGTCAAAAGATTTAATGCCTATAGCTATTATTATTTAACAAAAGCCATGGACAGCCACCATGTTGGACGTGGCAGAAACTCTGTAAAAGATGCTTTGGATTTAGTACAGGCAAATACTTTGGTAATTGGAATTAAAAATGATTTCCTTTTCCCCATTGAAGAGCAGAAATTCTTATCAAGAAATATTAAAAATGCCGCCTTCGCGGAAATCGAATCTTTCTATGGTCACGATGGTTTTCTATTAGAATTAGAAGCATTAAAAAAAATAATTTCTCAATTTATTAAAGAACAAGCAACAAAAAAAAACAATAATAAGCTCAGGATTGCTTAGCTCATCAATAAAATGATTAATAGCTTTATAATCTTGAATTTTAATTAATATTTTATAAAATGAGCAAAAAACTTAACATTGGTTTATTTGGATTTGGGGTAGTTGGACAAGGTTTATATGATATATCTGTGAGCAAAAACCTGAATTTTGAATTCAAGAAAATCGCCATAAAAGATCCTTCTAAAAAAAGAACACTACCTAAGGAGCTATTCACAAATGATAAATGGGAAATTTTAAATGATCCGGAAATTAATACCATTATTGAATTGATCAATGATGCAGCTGCAGCCTATGAGATTGTGACCTACGCATTAAAAAATGGCAAAAATGTAGTTTCGGCAAATAAAAAAATGATTGCGGAACACTTAGAAGAATTGGTGATCTTACAAAGGGAAAACGGTACTTCTTTATTATATGAAGGTGCGGTATGTGGTAGTATCCCAATTATCAGAAATCTGGAAGAATATTATGATAATGAATTACTTTATGCTGTAAGTGGCATTTTCAACGGATCTTCAAACTTTATTCTTTCGAAAGTTTTCAATGAAAATCAAAGTTATGATGAGGCTTTAAAAGAAGCTCAGGATTTAGGTTTTGCAGAAACCGACCCTACTATGGATGTAGGAGGTTATGATGCTAAATTCAAATTAGCTATAGCCACAGCACATGCTTACGGTTTATTTGTAAATCCCGATGACATCTTGAATATCGGTATTCAAAACCTACAACTTTCTGATTTACAATACGCCAGAGAGAAAGGTCAGAAAATAAAATTGGTTCCTGTTGCTAAAAAGCAAAACGAACATGAAGTAAGCATTTATGTTTTGCCTAAATTGGTAAAGAAAGAGGACTTTCTATTTAATGTAGAAAATGAATACAATGGCGTAAGTGTACAGGCCGCTTTCGCTGATCAGCAATTCTTTTTTGGTAAAGGTGCAGGTGGTCATCCAACTGGTGCCGCTGTTTTTTCTGATGTTTCTGCACTTCGTTATGATTATAGATATGAATACAAGAAGACTCAGATCGAAAAAAAGATGTCTTTCAATAATGAGGAGATTTTACAGGTTTACCTACGTTTTAACCAAGAAGATTTAATTGAAAAACTTCCTTTTATTGATATTGAGGAAAGATACTCTTCGAGAGAATACCACTATGTGATTGGTTCTATACGCTTGTCAGATATTGTGAAAGCGAAAGATTTGATTTTAAATGATGGTGCTTTCATAGCTGATACTGGCAATTTAGCTTCCCCAGATTTAGCTCAGATCAGCAATTTAAATAATCAGAATAGCAATTAATTTTTCTTTTAGTTTTCTATAGGAAGCACCTGCGTCATGTCGGGTGCTTTTTTTGTTATAAAAAATTCGATTTATTTCAAAAATAAAAATCGTCAAGATTTATTTTATATTTTTATAAATGCCTTATATAAAAGTATATATCCATTTTGTTTGGAGCACAAAAAACAGAGTTCCTTATCTCAATTCCCAAAAATTGAGAAATACAGTTTGGCAACATATCAGAGATAACGCAAAGGAAAAAGAGATTTTCATAGATTTTATAAATGGATATGAAGATCACTGTCATTGTTTAATCTCTTTGGGTGTTGACCAAACGATACAGAAAACCATGCAGTTAATTAAAGGGGAATCTTCGTTTTGGATCAATAAGCAAGGAATTCTTAATGATATTTATAAATATGAAAAGTTTGAATGGCAAGATGAATATTTTGCTTCTTCTGTTTCTTACTCCATGATTGAAAAAGTTAGAAATTACATTAAAAATCAAGAAGACCATCATAAGAAGAAGTCATTTGAAAAGGAATATGAGGAGTTTATTGAAAAATATGATTTTGAGAAATTTAAAGATGGAGAATTCGGCTAAAGCCAATTTGAAATTTATTAGCCCTCCAGATAAATCTGTAGGCTATTCAAAATCAACATTATAAAATTTTAATTCAATAAATTGAGATTAGTTGCTCCTCATTTCTAATAAATTCAAAGACATTAAATTCAATCAATAGAAATGGGCTTCAGCCCATTTTAATTAAAAAAATAACGGTAAGGCTTTAGCCAAATCTTATGCATAAAAAAAGGAGATCAATTAAATTGACCTCCAATATTATTTTATTTATGAGAATCAAATCTCTCTATTGATATCCCATTGTTCCAGATAATCAGCAACTTTTTTAACAAAGCTACCTCCTAAAGAACCGTCCACCACCCTATGATCATAAGAAAGAGACAAGAACATCATGTGTCTGATCGCAATTACATCACCATATTCAGTTTCCATTACTGCTGGCTTTTTCTTAATGGCGCCAACAGCTAAAATTGCTACCTGAGGCTGATTGATAATTGGAGTGCCCATCACATTGCCAAAAGTACCAACGTTGGTTAATGTGAAAGTTCCGCCTTGTACTTCATCTGGTTGTAGCTTATTGATTCTTGAACGTCTTGCTAAATCATTTACTGATTTAGTTAAACCCACTAAGTTTAATTGATCAGCATTTTTAATTACCGGAACTATCAGGTTACCACTTGGAAGAGCGGTTGCCATTCCTATATTGATATCCTTTTTCTTAATGATCTGATTGCCCTTTACAGAAATATTCACCATTGGTAAATCTTTAATGGCTTTGGCTACTGCTTCAATAAATATTGGGGTAAAAGTTATTT
Organism: Pelobium sp.; assembly: GCA_039918235.1. Lineage (GTDB taxonomy): Bacteria > Bacteroidota > Bacteroidia > Sphingobacteriales > Sphingobacteriaceae > Pseudopedobacter. The sequence goes on along the minus strand of JBDSHZ010000157.1, from coordinate 18,877 downwards.
TTTCTCCCTCACGTTTCTCAAAACTTGTCTTCACTTTATTTCTCCATAAAACCATATTGGTCACATCGGCTTCTACAAAAGAAGTAACGTGTGGAGAAGTTTGCTTACTGTTTACCATATGATCGGCAATCAGTTTACGCATCCTGTCCATTTCAATAATTTCATCTCCACCACTTACTGATACCGGTTGAGCTGGTTTTGAAACAGATTCTGATTGCTTTATTTCTGCAGAATTATTTGCTTCTTTAGTTTGTGGGTCACTGCTGATTTCTGCCAGAGTTTTAACTTGATCTGTATGCTGACTTTTATTAGAAATATGGTCTAGTAAATCAGTTTTAGTCACTCTACCATCACTGCCAGAACCTTTAATCTTATCCAATTCCTCTAAGCTGATGCCTTCTTCCTGAGCAATACTTTTTACTAAAGGAGAATAGAAACGGTCTGAAGCACCAAAATCAGTTGGGCCTTCTTCCTGCTTTTCTTCTTTATCTTCTTTTGCAAACGGAATTTCCTCTTCTTTTTCTATACTTTCTATCTCCGCGTCTTTTATTTCTTCTGCAACGGCGGTGTCACCTTCAATTTCTAAAATGGCAATTACATCACCAACTTGTGCAACATCATTTTCATTAAATAATTGTTTGATCATCTTTCCGGCAACCGGAGACGGAACTTCAGAATCTACTTTATCGGTTGCAATCTCTAAAATCGTATCATCTATAGCTATGCTATCACCTGGATTTTTCTCCCACCTGATAATTGTTGCCTCTGCAACACTCTCTCCCATTTTTGGTAATAATAGTTCGTATTGAGCCATGAATTTTATTTAATTGGTTTTACAAAAATAGCATTATTGCTTATAATCAGTATTAAACTCTTTTAATAAACGGAATAAAAGATTCATTGCGGCCATTGCAGATCTTTCAATATTCTGAAGTCTTTTATTTCCAAATTGGAATTTTTTCGCAACCACTTTATCCTTATTGGCCACTGCTATCCACACGGTACCTACGGGCTTATCACGCAATGCGCCGCCGGGGCCAGCAATTCCACTTACAGCAATAGCATAGTCAGTATTAAAATTCTTTAAGCACCCTTGTACCATTTCTAAAATGGTTTCTTCACTTACAGCGCCATAATAATCAAGCGTTTTGTTTTTTACTCCCAATAATTTTGTCTTCATTTTATAGGAATACACTACAGCGCCACCCTCAAAAACTGCGGAGCATCCAGGATGTTGAGTGATCAGTTGAGAAATATAGCCTCCGGTACAACTTTCAGCAATTGATAACGTAAGATGACTTTCCTCCATCATATCCAAAATAACTTTTTCTATAGGGACATCTTCTTGCGCTACCAAAAAATCAGGTATCCTATCAATAATCTGCTTGGAGAAAGCTTTTAACTCTTTTTTAACCTCTTCAGAAGCGTGGGAAGCAGTACTCAACCTTAACCTTACCGAACCTAATTTAGGAAGATAGGCCAATTTTATATGTGCAGGTAAGCGATCTTCAATGTCACTTATTTTCTCCGCCAAAAAAGATTCTCCAACTCCAGCAGTTAAAATGGTTTCATGATAAATGGCTGGCAGGTTAAATTCTTGTTTGATTAGTGGAAGAACCTGAGTGCTCATTAAATTCATCATTTCATAAGGAACACCCGGCATAGAAACGAAAATCTTAGCTTCTTTTCTAAAAAGCATCGCGGGAGCAGTTCCTTGATCATTTAATAAAACTTCACAATTCTCAGGAACCATTGCCTGTTGTTTATTCACTTCTAATAAAGGAGCTTTATATTTTTTAAAAATCTTCTCCACCACATCTAAAGTGGGCTGATGAAGGATCATTTCTTTTGAGGAAAAGTATTTTGACAGTGTTTTCTTGGTAATATCATCTTTAGTAGGTCCTAAACCTCCTGTAATAAGAATAACATCTGCCCTTTCTTCTGCACTTTGTAGCGCTTCTAAAATATGATGTTCGTCATCAGAAACAGAGGTAATCTGCTTTACCTTCACTCCAATTTTATTTAACTCACTCGCCATCCAGGCGGAGTTGCTATCTAAAACCTGACCTATTAATATTTCATCACCTATGGTAATCAGCTCTGCTTGCATAATTAAAATGTTGGATCGTAATTTCTCCTCTTACTTAGTTTAAGGTCTTGTAATATTGATGCTTTAACCCTTAAATCTACACTGTAACTTTGATAAGGACCGAAAGGAATCCACCTGATGTTCATATCCCAACAGTGTAAATCTCTGTAGATAGAGAAGGAAGTAATGCTGATATTGTTTCGTTCAAAATCATATCCGGTGTTAAATTGCACCTTCCATTTTGGGGTAAGGCTAAAATCACCGTTTGCATTTAAAGTTTGTACTACTGACCTACGCAACCCATCATTAGAGAAATTAAAATTATAACCGAAACTTAAGTTCCATGGCACATTAAAATCAACAAAAGCATTGGCATTCCTACTAATCTGTTGCAATTGAGCCGCCTGATCTGCACTTACCCTATTAAATAAATCTGAATTGCCTGTTGGCGGATTATTTGGTTTATTATTTTTCCCTAATGTTGAGGAGTTTAAACTGTAATCATAAGAAAAATTAAAATTTGCCAATCTCGGGAATTTCCCGTCCTGCCACCTAAACCGTTCCGTTCTGATAAGGGTTGGCTGGCCATTAATCACCGCTGCTTCTGTAACATATGGATCTAAAGTTCCAGAAAAGTTAATCCCTAATTTTTCAGTAAAATTTGTTCTTCCTGAAAAACCCAAATTAGACAGCTTTTGTCTTGGAGCAACAAAATTATAAGATCCATTTATACTTAATCCTTGCAAAATCGGGATCTTTTTCAAGCCATTGTTAGTGGTGTCCTTGGAACTTCTCACCTTGATCTCGATATTATTTTCTAAACCAAAATTAATTGCCGCACTTTTTCCGCCTCCAGGCCCACCGTATAAACTTCCTTCAAATATGGAATAGGGTTCCCTAGTTCCGTACTGATCTACCTGCAAACTATCGTAATAACCATATTTTGGCTGTCCGAAATCAGGACGGTAAGAAAAACCCAAATTTGGGGTAAGCACATGCCTGATTGCAACGAGTTTACCTTTATTAAAATTGACTTGCCCATATATTTTAGTAGATAAACTGCCTCCAATATTGTAATCTGCTGCTCTTCTAAAACCTTGAACGGTATCTATAACTGATGAATCTTTTGTACCTGTAGGTGTTGGCCTGGCTATGTATTGTTTTCTGATGGTTTGGAAATACCAGTTCTCATTATAATTCAAGTTCTGGCTAAATTGAAAATATTTCAACACTCTAGAAGACATGGAAATAGGAATGCTGTGCTGTACACCACTTCTGATCTTATTTAAAGTTTCTCTTTTAAAAAGCAGAGAATCAAAAGTGTTCAATTGATTATCGGCTCTTAAACTATATCCTACTGCAATTCGCTGATACCATTTTTGCTCCCCAATTCTATCTTTTGTATCAAAAGGATTTAAGGTGGTCATGCTGAAATTTAAACTGGGCAAACCCAAATTTACTGTTCCTGTACTTAAATCCTGACTGTGAGTGATCGCAGCTGTCATGCTGAAAGGCGTATTTGCCCATTGTTTGCCATAAGAAATACTAGAGCTCAACTGATTTTGAACAATCTGCTGATAGTTATAACCAGGTACGTTTCTAAATGCACCTCTAGTACTGGCATTTACTGATGCTCCAAATGTAGAACCTGGATGTGCATTTGCATTCTGACTATGAGACCACCTGATCTGGAAATCTTTTGTTGGATTCTCATATTCTGGCGTACCTTCTACTCCAAACTTCCTTGAAGAATAAGAAAGATAAATATTACCATTGTATTTGTAACGCTTGGTATATCTGCTGGATGCACTGGTTTCATAAGATCCTTTTGAATAAACACCTCCTTTAAGCTCTAAATCCCAAAAATCATTTAAACCTATATAATAACCGAAATCCTTTAAATAGAATCCTAAAGACTGATCCTCCCCAACTGTAGGCAATAAAATACCTGAAGCTCTTTTATTGGGTTTCGGGAAAAAACCAAAAGGCACAACAAATGGGGTAATGACGTCCTCTACAACCAAATAGGCAGGTCCGGTAATGTACTGATTCTCTGTACCTATTCCTTTGGTAATCACAATTCCGAAATGTTGGTGGGGCGATGGATTGCTACACGTTGAATAAATTACATTTTGCACATGGACTTCACCATTGTCTTGCTTTTTAATTTTACCACCCGTAATGTAACCTCCCTGCTGTTCGGTATAAACCTGAAATATTTTACCTTTTGATGTTTTGAAATTGTAATTGATAGAATCGGCAGTTAAAGTTCCCTGCTTTGGATCCTGAAAAATAGGCAGACCCGAAAACCTTCCCATTGAATCAATTTTACCTTTAGCAAAAATGGTATTATCGTTTTGGTTCAACCTGATAAATCCCGCATCTACTTGTTGCTCGCCGTAGGTTACACGAGCCTTTCCATATAAATAAAGGACATTATTTTTTCTGTCGTAAACGGTAGAATCTTCAGCTGTAGCTTTAACAACAATATCAATCTGACCTTTCTTAGAATTTTTTCCTAAAGTATCCGTTTTACTTAAAGTATCAGTTTTAAGTGTATCACGTTGGGTGATATACGACCTTGGAACTACCGTTTTTTTAATTGTATCCTGCTGAAAAAAGGTATTGGCCTTTGCAGCAATGTTTACAACTATTAGGAAACAAGTAAAAAATATATAGGTAAATTTCAAAATCAAATAAGAATAATAGTTTTGTATACAACGTTAACAAAAACGCCCAAAATTAATGAAAATTACAACATCGAAAAGGTTTATTAGCTGTTTAGTTTTAACAAGTTTAAGTTTAATTCTTTTTAGTGCCGCAAAAACTGCGGATCAGGAGAATTATTTATCCACAGGGAACAAAGTTAAAGTTATTGTGATAGATGCAGGTCATGGAGGAGAAGATGGCGCAACTCATGGATCAATATCAAAAGAAAAAAATGTTGCTTTAGAAGTAGCTTTAAAACTAGGAAAAGCTATTGAAGAAAAATTGCCAGATGTTAAAGTAGTTTACACTCGTAAAACAGATGTTTTCGTTAAATTATATGAAAGGATAAACATTGCAAATAAAGAAAAGGCTGATCTATTTATTTCTATTCATTGCAATTCTATGCCTTTGATTAGACAGCGTTATGTAGTGGATGGAAAAGCACATTATAGAAGCATTCCAAATCCCGTTACCAGGGGAACCGAGACTTTTGTTTCAGGTTTTTCTAGATTGGATGAACAAGATGCGGCTGTAAGAGAAAATACCTCACTGTTATTAGAAAAGGATTATAAAGATAATTACCAAGGTTTTGACCCTAATGACCCTGAGAGCTTTATTATATTTTCTCTAATGAAAAATGCTTTTAGAGACCAAAGCATTAAATTGGCATCATTAGTGCAGGATGAATACGTCAAAAGTGGCAGAATAAATAGAGGTGTTCAAGAAAAAAGTTTGGCAGTATTAGCCAGGGCCGGAATGCCCGCTATCTTAACTGAAATTGGATTCATCAGTAATCCGGAAGAAGAAAGATTCATTAATTCTGATGAAGGACAAGAAGAAATTGTAAATAACATATTAAATGCAATTGTTAATTATAAAAAACAAATTGAATCTTAAATGTTTCATCAAATAAAGTTTAACAAATACTAAACATAAAATATTGAAAATATCTAACGAAACCAAAGTAGGCATACTCGCAGCATTTGCCATTGCCATTTTTATTATAGGTTATAATTTTTTGAAAGGAAATGACATTTTTACAAGTGAAAACGAGTTTTATGCCAAATATGACAAAGTTGATGGTTTAGCCATTTCAAAACCAGTTTTGGTAAATGGCTACCAAGTAGGCAGAGTTTCTGCTTTAACCTTACAGCCAAACGGACAGATTTTAGCGCAATTTAAAATCAACCCAAAGTATGAAATCCCTAGAAATACCATTGCTAGGTTAGAAAGCACTGATTTATTAGGAAGCAAAGCGGTAGTTTTTGATTTAGGAAATAGTTTGCAATATGCTATTGATGGCGATACTTTAAATGCAAATGTTCAAGCTAATTTAATGGAACAAGTAGAACCTGTTCAAAAGAAAGCACAGCAGATTGTTTCGAGATTAGATTCTGTTTTAACGTCTGTTAATTTGATTTTAAACCCTGATTTTCAAAAAAATATAAATAGAAGTTTTGCCAGTATTGCAAAAACATTAGAAACTTTAGAATCTACTTCTAAAACTGTTGACGGTGCAGTGGGAATTCAGGCACAAAGAATTGATGTGATTTTGGCCAATGCAGAATCTATTTCTACTAATTTGAAAAACAATAATTCCAAGATCAACAGCATGATGGATAATTTCAACAGTTTTTCTGATCAAATGGCAAAAACCAATATCAAAGAAACTATTGATAATGCTAATAAAGCAGTTTCTGAACTTCAAATGGCAGTAAATAAAGTAAATAACGGAACTGGCTCTATCAGTTTATTATTGAATGACGAGAATTTATATAATAATTTAAATAGTGCGGCAGCCAATTTAGATAAGCTGATGGTAGATTTAAAAGCTAATCCTAAAAGATATGTTAGCTTCTCTGTTTTTGGTGGAAGAAAAGATTAAATCAAAAATTTTAAAAACAGAAAAGGCTTTCATTTTGAAAGCCTTTTTTGTTTTATATCGATTTATAAATTTTGAACCTGATTTTTAAATCATAAAGGTCTCCCCTTCATTCGCTAAGTAAGTTTCTGTAAAAACTGTTCTAGCTTCCATTAATAACGGCGAAAGATCACGGTAGCGAGCTGAGAAATGACCAATCAATAATTTTTGAACATTCATCGTTTTTGCCAATTCTGCCGCTTCTAATGAAGTGGTATGAAAAGTCTCTTTAGCCCGAGCTACCATATCATGCATAAATGTTGACTCATGGTAAAGTGTATCCACACCTTCTAGATGTGAATCATAAGATGCATCAGCTACAGTATCAGAACAATAAGCATAAGAGCGGGGCACATCTGGATCGGTGGTTAAATCTTCTGCACTATGGTTTTTTCCATGCTCATCCATAAAATCAATTCCTCTCTTTAAAAGTGGGAAATACGAAGCAGGAATATTTAAGTCTGCCACTTTATCCTTCAAAATTTTACGGAGTTTCAATTTTTGTTTAAAAAGAAAACCTGTACAAGGAATCCGGTGATTTAATACAAAGCTCATGACCGTAAAGTCATTAGTTTCTAAAATAAGTTCTTCCTTTATGCATTGTGTGAAATGATACTCAATAGGGAATTTTATAATGGTACCTGAATATTTAAACTGTAAGTCTAGAATTTCTTTTAGTTCTGGTGGTGCAAAAAGATAGAGTGGTTTGGTACGGCCATTTAAATGCATAGAAGAAATTAAGCCTATCAAACCAAAAAAATGGTCTCCATGCAAATGGCTAATGAAAATATGGTCTATTTTATGATATTTTATGCCATAACGAAGCATTTGCTGCTGAGTGCCTTCTCCGCAGTCAATCATCAATAGTTTATCGTTAATATTTAATATTTGAGAAGTAGGGTTTCTATGAAAAATTGGTGTTGCCGAACTACTGCCCAAAATCGTGACCTCAAATTTCATGTTCGGAAAAATTAAATTGTAAAGAGATTATTTCATCTCTTTTCTAAGTTCTTTTTCAATTTCTTCCATAAAGATCAGGTCAATAGCCTCGTCTACTTTCGGAACAATTGTGATTACATTATCAAGCTGAGATATGGTAATTAGGCGAGAAACTGCTTCATTTATTCCCGTTAAAATAAAAACACCTTCCGCATTTTTACACAATCTATGACCAACCAATAAACTGCTTAAACCACTAGAATCTGCATATTTAACATTTGATAAATCAAGAATAATGTTTCTTTGACCTTCAGTATTTGTTAAAATCAGTTCAGATTTTAATTGTGGTGAAACCAAAGAGTTTAATTTGCTTTCGTTTAACTTAATTAAAATGTATTTTTCGTGTTTATCAACAGTGAATTTCATAATTGTTATAAAAATCTAAGGTAATAGTTTTTTCTTCAAAATAAAACTCTAAATACTATAGTTGAGAGATGGCAGCCAATACATTCTTTTCCACTCTTTCGTAAATATCCCCTGTTTCTTCCTTCACAAAATCGTTTCCAATAATCTGCTCGTAAAGTTCTATATACCTTTCAGAAATAGATTTTACTTTTTCAGGAGTCATTTCTGGAACTGATTGACCATCCTTTCCCTGAAAACCATTTTCAATCAGCCATATTCTTACAAATTCTTTAGATAATTGTTTTTGAGCTTCTCCCCTTTCCTGCAGTTCCTGATAACCTTCTTTGTAGAAATATCTTGAAGAATCTGGAGTATGAATTTCATCTATTAAAAATATATCTTTTCCTACTTTACCAAACTCATATTTGGTATCCACTAAAATTAAACCTCTTTCAGCCGCCATTTCCGTTCCTCTTTGGTATAATTTTCTAGTATAGTCTTCTAACTGCAAATAATCATTTTCAGAAACTATTCCTTTTTTAAGAATCTCTTCTCTAGAAATATCTTCGTCATGGCCTACCGCTGCTTTTGTGGTTGGTGTAATAATAGGTTCAGGAAGTTTATCATTTTCTTTCAACCCTTCTGGAAGTTTCACCCCACAAACTTCTCTCTTTCCTAAAGCATATTCTCTGGCAGCATGTCCGGCTAAATACCCTCTAATTACCATTTCTACTTTAAAAGGTTCGCAGATTCTACCGATAGTTACACTTGGATCGGGAACTGAAATTACCCAGTTAGGAACAATGTCTTTAGTAGCTGCTAAAAATTTTGAAGCAATTTGATTGAGTACCTGCCCTTTATAAGGAATAGCTTCTGGAAGTACCACATCAAATGCAGATATCCGGTCACTCACTACCATCACTAAATATTCGTTTTTTATGGTATAAACGTCTCTTACCTTACCTTTATAAAATCCCGTCTGTTCTGGGAAATTGAAATGTGTTTCTTTTAATGCTTGCATTTTTATTGGAGTTGAAAGTAGAAAGTTAAAAGTCAGAAGCTAATGTTAGCTACTTTCAAAATTCCATATTCACTTTAAACTTTTGACTTTAGACTTTTTAATTTTTAATTATTGTATATCTCCGTAAGCTTCTAATATTTTTCTTACCAGCTTGTGTCTTACCACATCGGCTCCGCTAAGGTAAATTACATCTAAACCCTTTATTCCTTCTAAAATCCTTAGGGCATTGTGTAAGCCCGACTGTTGTTTTTTAGGTAAATCAATTTGAGTAACATCTCCAGTTACAATGAACTTTGCCGAAGGACCCATTCTAGTGAGAAACATTTTCAGTTGCATGTCTGTTGCGTTCTGTGCCTCATCTAAAATCACAAAACAATTGTCCAAGGTTCTACCACGCATAAATGCTAAGGGAGCAATTTCTATGGTTCTGTTCTCTAAATAAGTTTTTAATTTATCCACAGGAATCATATCATCCAATGCATCATAAAGCGGGCGCAAATATGGATCTATTTTTTCCTTTAAATCACCGGGTAAAAAACCAAGATTTTCTCCTGCCTCTACCGCGGGACGGGTCAAAATAATTCTTTTGATCTCTTTATTTTTCAAAGCTCTTACCGCCAAGGCTACAGCAGTGTAAGTTTTACCTGTTCCGGCAGGGCCGATAGCGAAAAGCACATCATTCTTATTGATGCTGGTCACCATTTTGTGCTGGTTAGCCGTACGGGCTTTCACCATAATCCCATTAGGTCCAAAAACAATCACTTCAGAAGAGTTTGATTCTGATCCTGTTTCTGCTTCTGTTTTTGAAGGTCCTTTATTTACATTTCCTAAAATGCTTTCAATATCATTGGTAGAAAGATTTTGATATTTATCTAAGTGATGAATGATCGCCGATATTTTCTCATTAAAATGAGTCAGCTCCTGCTCGTCACCTAAACCTTTAACTTCATTCCCTCTTGCAACAATCTTAAGCTTTGGAAAAGAGCGTTTAATGAGTTCAAAATACTCGTTATTTGGCCCCCAGAGTACCGCAGGGTTTACAGATTCTAATGTAATTATTAATTCGTTCAAGGTATAGATTTTATGTTTCTGGTATTAATGTGAATTAAAAATTTAATATTTGTAGCATTAATCTTGTGATACAAGATTAAGAATAAATATTCACAATTTTAATGGCAATTATCACTTTAACTACCGATTTAGGTTATAAAGATTTTTATCAAGCAGCATTGAAAGGCAGTATTCTAAATACACTGCCAAATGTGAATATTATTGATATTACCCACGAAATTCAAGCCTTTAATATTTCAAGAGCAGCCTTCATTTTAAAAAATTGCTATAACTATTTCCCAAAAGGTACTGTTCATTTAATTGGCATTGATACGGTTTACAGTGCCGACACCAAATATCTAGCCATCAAGTACCGTGACCATTATTTTGTAGGTTCTGATAATGGTGTTTTCTCATTGATTTTTGAAGAAGAACCACAGGAAATTGTGGAGATCAATATTATGCAGGATCTGAATTTCCTGCACTTTCCTTTGGCTGATATTTTTGTTAAAGCTGCCTGTCATTTGGCAAATGGCGGCAATTTAAAAGCAATTGGCATTCCTACAGAAGAAATTGAACAACGTACGAATCTACATCCAGTAATTGATCAGAATCAGATTAAAGGTAGTGTGATTTTCATTGATTCTTTTGAAAATGTAATCACCAATGTCACCAAAGATCTTTTTACCAAAGTACAGAATGGAAGGAATTTTATACTTTCATTTAAAAGAAACGAAACCATTAATCAGCTGAGCTGGCATTATGATGAAGTGCCTGAAGGAGAGAAGCTATGCTTATTCGGAATTTCTAATCATTTAGAAATTGCGATCAATAAAGGTAAAGCAGGCGGTTTATTGGGCCTTAATATCAATGATATTATAAGAATAGAATTTAAAGCTTGATGATTAGACTGGTGAAAATGTGTTTTCAGGAAGAGCATATCTCTCTTTTTAAAGAAATATTTAAGGCTTCTCAATCCAAAATTGAAAATATGCCCGGCTGTTTAAAAGTTGATCTTCATCAAGAAATTAACGAAAAAAACACTTTCTTTACCATTAGTCATTGGGAAAGTGAGGAAGATTTAGAAAATTACAGAAAATCAGAGTTATTCATCAGCACTTGGAAAAAGGTAAAACCTTTGTTTAAAGTTAAAGCTGAGGCTTGGAGTTTAAATTAAATCACAATATGAAATACATCATCATCTTATTGTTTACCGTATTAAGTTTCAATTCCTTTGCTTATCAAAATGTGGATAGTCTTACTTATGCCTTACAGCGTAATAAGATCAATGACATGTTGGAAGCTAGGAGGAACAAATTTGGGCAGTTTGATGTGAGTCTAAATAGCAGAACAGGCATATTTGGCTTAAAGACAAAAAAAGACATGCAAAGAAGCATGGATATTTTAACTGATATTGTGCAGACTGATAACGGAATTTTTAAGGAAACCAAAACCTTACTAGATTTTAAGACTTTTCAACAAGAGCAAGTGGCTTCGCAATCCAAAGAATCTGAATACAAAAATCTCTCTTATATGCGTACCATCAATAAGCTACAAACTGAAAATGAGAGACTGCAGGCTGAAAGTGATGATTTTAAAAAGGGAAAGAAATTTTACCAATTGGTATCCTTTGCATTGGGCTTGGCTATTATCAGTTTCGGACTGTTTGTTTACCGTAAAATTTCCCTTAAATAACCCTACCACACTAATTTTATAGTTAATTTACCACAACTGAAAGCGATCCTATTTTGCTTTCTTAATCATATATAATGGCAAGAAACGGATTAAACAGCAGTTCTGCACCTGCTCAGGAATTTACAAAATCAAAAATAAACAAACAAAATTTACAAAGAATTAGTGCTTTATTAGCTTATCTGAAACCTTATAAAACTAAGTTCATCCTTGGGATGGTTTTCCTGCTGTTATCTAGTATTGGAGGTCTTGCATTTCCAGCTATTATACAGGTAATGATTGATGTTGCTGTGGATAAAGCTCCAAAATACGGCTTACCAAATTCTATCAACCAAATTGGTTTAATTGCTTTTGGAATTTTATTTATCCAAGCCTTCGTTTCGTTTTTCAGGATTAGACTTTTTGTAGAAGTTGCCGAAAAAGCTTTGGCAGACATCCGAAAAGATACCTATTTTAGAATGATTACCCTGCCTATGAATTTCTTCGCAAACCGTAGGGTTGGAGAGTTAAACAGTAGAATATCAGCAGATTTATCTCAAGTTCAGGACACACTTACTACCACTATTGCAGAAATGATTCGCCAGATTATATTGTTGGTGGGTGGTATTGCCATATTGGTATATGTATCCGCAAAATTGACTTTGTTTTTGTTAGCGATATTGCCTGTAATTGTAGTTGCAGGTATTTTCTTTGGTAAGGCTTTGCGTAAAATCTCTAAAAACGCACAAGATCAATTGGCAGAGTCAAATACCATTGTTGAAGAAACTTTGCAAGGAATATCAAATGTAAAAGCATTTGTTAACGAGGCTTACGAAGCTAATAGATATGATAAGAGTTTGCGTAAAGTGGTTAAAATCGCTTTAAAAGGAGCAAATTATCGTGGTTTATTTGCTTCATTTATCGTTTTTTGTTTGTTTGGAGCCATCATGGGCGTGTTGTGGTATGGTGCGACTTTAGTGCAGGATGGTAGTTTATCTGTCGGTGATATTATTGCCTATCTGTTGTACTCCTTTTTCGTGGGTGCTGCAATGGGAAGTTTTCCAGAGATGTATGCCAATGTTCAAAAGGCAATTGGTGCATCTGAGAGAGTTTTAGAAATTTTGGATGAAGAGCATGAACCCATCTCTCTAGATCCAAAAGACAATCAGATCAAACAAGTTTTAAAGGGAAATATCAGTTTTCAAGACACTTTTTTTAATTATCCATCCCGTAAAGATATCACGGTTTTAAAAGGTGTTTCTTTTGAAGCTAAGGCAGGAGAAAAAATTGCAATTGTTGGTCCATCCGGAGCTGGGAAATCAACCATTGCCAGCTTAATTTTAAAGTTTTACAGCTTACAAGCTGGTGCAATTTTATTTGATGGTAAACCTATCGATGAATTAGCGGTAACAGATATAAGAAACCAAGTGGCTATTGTGCCACAGGATGTGATATTATTTGGCGGAACGATTAAAGAGAACATTGCTTATGGTAAACTCAGCGCCAGCGATGACGAAATTATAGAAGCGGCCAAAAAAGCAAATGCCCATCAGTTTGTTTCTGGTTTCCCAGAAGGTTACGAAACGGTAGTTGGCGAGCGTGGTGTTAAACTATCAGGCGGGCAAAGGCAGCGTATCGCTATTGCAAGGGCATTATTGAAAGATCCAGCGATTTTGATTTTAGATGAAGCTACTTCTTCTTTAGATTCAGAATCAGAGAAATTGGTACAAGAAGCTTTGGAGATTTTAATGAAAAACAGAACGTCAATCATTATTGCCCATCGACTTTCAACCATTAGAGAAGCAGATAAAATTATTGTTTTGGAAGCAGGTAAAATTGTTGAAAGTGGCACTCACAAAGAACTTTCGCAAATAGAAGACGGTTTATATAAACGTTTGAGTGCTTTGCAGTTTGAGATTTAGAAAGTTTTAGGTTTTGATTTTTAAGTTGGATTTAGGTTAAAATATTAAATGAAGTTAACGGTTTGGGGAGCAGCAGAGCAAGTGACGGGAAGTATGCATTTGCTAGAAGTAGAAGGCTATAAAATATTAATTGATTGCGGACTGAATTATGAAGGTGGAGTAGAATTAGCTGAAAACGAAAATTTTCCTTTTAATCCTTTTGATATCGATTTAGTTGTTTTAACCCATGCACATATTGACCATAGTGGAAATCTTCCCACTTTAGTCAAGGCAGGTTTTGAAGGTCAAATTTTATGCACCTACCCTACTTCAGACCTTACCCAGCTTCTCCTTTCAGATTCTGTAAATATTTTTATGCGGAAGCAGGATAAATCTAAAAGGCATAAAAAATTTCACAGAAATAAAAACAGATCGTTCCAAACCAATCAACCGCTTTACCTGCAGAAACATGTAAATGATACTGCTGATAGAATTGTTCCGATTGCCTACCATAAAGCTTTCAGAATTAATGATCAGATAAGTTTAATACTTATCCCTACGGGACATTTACTTGGTGCCGCTGCAGCTCATTTTACTATTCGTGAAAAGGGAGAAATAAAAACAATTGCATTTACCGGAGATATCGGTCGTAAAAATTATCCGGTTTTAAATGATCCTGAATACTTACCAGAGACCAATTATTTAGTTTGCGAATCTACTTATGGTGGGCGTTTACATTCTAAAAACGATAATTTAAAAGATGTATTAATTAAAACGATTAAAGAAGCTTGTATTGATCAACCTGGCAGATTAATTATACCGGCTTTTAGTGTTGGCAGAACGCAGTCTTTAGTTTTCTCTCTAAATAAAATTTTCTCTGATGGAGATTTGCCACCAATCCCCGTTTTTGTAGATAGCCCAATGGCAACCATGGCAACGGATATTTACAGAAAACACCACGCCCATGTAAGTGAGGAATCCCGATCTTTTTACAAAAAGAACGGAGATGAATTTGAGTTCGAGAACTTAAGCTATGTAAAAGAACTTAAAGAAAGTAAGGAGATTTCAGATCATTTTGAACCTTGTATCATCATCTCTTCGGCTGGAATGTTAGAGGGAGGAAGAATTCAGGACCATCTTTTCTTCAATATCTCCAATTTTTATGCGACCATTTTTTTTATCGGTTTTTGTGCTAAAGGAACTTTAGGGCATCGTTTATTACGTGGAGATTCTGTGGTAAATATTAAAGGAAGAGAACTTTCTGTATTTGCCACCATCAAAAGAACAGATTTATTGAGTGGGCATGGCGATCATGATGATTTGGTTAATTATGTAAAACAGATTCCTTCAAATAGCTTGAAACAAGTGTTTCTGGTTCATGGAGAAACGGAAAATATGAACGCACTTAAAACTGCTTTAGAAGTTGACGACATTAAGGTGGTAATTCCAAAAAAAGGTTTGCTATTTGAACTTTAAAAGTTATGAAACTGATTTATAAAGGCTTAAACAAATTAAACAAAAAACTATTGCCTAGTCTTTATCAAAAAGACACTTCCAAACTCAGTAAATTTGAACAGGCATTAACTGCTTATCGCTATTGGATACTACTGAAAGCGTTAGATTAACTATTTAATTTCATGCGTAATTAATCCGGCAGGAAACTTAGGTTCAAACCAAGTTGATTTAGGAGGCATTGTTTCTCCAAGGTCTGCAATTTTCATTAAATCATCAATAGCGGTTGGGTAAAGAAAAAAAGCGAGGTCATAAATTCCTTTATCTATTTCTTTTAAATGTTGATTTAAAGCTATTTCACCGCCAATAAAATTCAATCTTTTATCTTCTCTTGGATTATTCATCCCAAACATTGGCTCTAATAAATAATGCTGTAACAGGCTCACATCCAAATCATGTAATACCTCATTTTTTAGTTTGACATTTAAATTAATGGAATATGATTTATGGTTAAAGTAAAGACCTAAATAATGAGCTTTTGTTGGAATTAATGCTTCTTTCTCTATTTCCTGAATTTCAAAATTCTCTTTTATAAAGCTCAAAATGGCTTCATCAGCAATCAAAGTATCTAATTTGATAAAACGATGAAAAGGCAAAATCTCCAATTGATTGGCACTGATATAAACCGAGGAGAAGAAATTATATTCTTCATTACCTTGATGCTTTAAATTCAATTTCCTTCTTTCTATACCAAAAGTAGAAGCCGCTGCTGCTCTGTGATGGCCGTCGGCAATATAGCTTTGTTTCATCTGGCTAAATAACTCACAAATTTTATCCATCTTTTCCTCCTCATTTACTTTCCAAATACGATGGTTAACCTTATCCTGTGTAAAATCTAAAGAAGGTGCATTAGTTAGTACAGAGCAAATGATGAGTTCTAATTCCTGATGAGGCGGATAAGTAATCAATACCGGATTGGCATCAATGCCTGTTTGCTGTAGGTATTCAATCAGTCCTCTTTCACGCTCAGGCCGGGTGAGTTCATGCTTTTTTATGCTGTTATTGATGTAATCATCAATGGATGAAACTGTCCAAATGCCAGTATAAGATTTTCCTTCTTTTTCTTGCTGATAAATATAGATTGCCGGTTCTTTATCCTTAAGTAAAATGCCTTGATTGATAAAATCTTCAAAATTCTCGGCGATTTTCTGAAATGCTAATTCTTGCTTTGATCCTCTTAAATAATAATTTTCAATTTTTGGGATCAATAAATGAACAAAACTATCTTCATTAATGGCTCTCACTTCTTTTGCAGATTTAAGCGAGAGATTCTCCAAATTGATCACTACACGATCTACTTTATCAGCGGAAGGCAAAATTGCATGAAAAGGTTTAATAACTGGCATATCAAGAGCAGGTCAATTTCAAATTTATTAATTTAATTGGGGAACATCATAAAGAAGCCCCGAAGATGTAACTCCGAGGCTTCTTAGCATATTTTAAAATCTAGCTAATGATTAATTCATTAAGTGACCAATAATCAAATTGGCCAA
This sequence comes from Pelobium sp., assembly GCA_039918235.1. Classification (GTDB taxonomy): domain Bacteria; phylum Bacteroidota; class Bacteroidia; order Sphingobacteriales; family Sphingobacteriaceae; genus Pseudopedobacter. The sequence continues at coordinate 2,166 of JBDSHZ010000157.1, read as the reverse complement.
CTCTACTCCTATTCTTTCTTGAGCTTCATTAGTAGAAGCGCCAATATGCGGTGTCAAAGAAACTTTAGGGTGTTGCAAAAGATCAATTCTTGGATTAGGTTCATTGTCAAAAACATCTAAACCTGCAAAAGAAACTTTACCGCTATCTAAAGCTGCAATTAAAGCATCTTCATCAATGGTACCGCCTCTAGAACAATTTACAATTCCAACTCCTGCTTTTACTTTTTCAAATTCTTCAGCTCCTAAAACAGGTTTTTCTGTAAATGGGATATGTAAACTGATGAAATCTGCTTCGGCTAAAAGGGTATCCATGCTTACTTTTTTTACAGGGACATCAACCTTTACGCCTCCAGAAAGTTCTAATGGAAGTGTTTTAGGGATATCATATAAATCAAATGCTAAAACATCCATTCCTAAACCTAAAGCGATTTTTGCAGTTTCTTTACCAATTCTGCCAAAACCAATGATGCCCATTTTTTTACCCTTTAGCTCTACTCCTTTAGCATAAGCTTTTTTAAGCTGATTAAACTGATTATTTCCTTCAACAGGCATTTTACGATTGGCATCATATACAAATCTAACGCCATTGAAAAGGTGTGTAAAAACCAATTCAGCAACTGATTGTGAGGAAGAAGCTGGCGTATTTTCTACGGCAACACCTTTGCTTTTTGCATATTCTACATCAATATTATCCATACCTACTCCACCACGACCGATGATTTTTAAGTTTGGACACGCATCAATCAGCTCTTTTCTCACTTTTGTGGCACTTCTAACAGTGATGCCATCATAAGCATTTAATTTTGATGCTAATTCTTCTTGAGGGATAAAGTTGGTATCTACTTCAATTCCGGCTTCTTCTAATAGTTTTTTTCCTATTGGATCTATACCGTCGTTTGCTAAAATTCTCATTTATACTTATTTTTTGATTTGGTTTAAATATTGATTAAGCATTAGCTTCTGCAAAATCCTGCATGGCTTCTACTAAAACATGAACGCTGGTAATAGGCAACGCATTATATAAGGATGCTCTAAAACCACCGGCACTTCTATGTCCTTTTATGCCAATACAGCCTCTATCTTCAGCAAATTTCAAAAATGATTTTTCCAATTCTGGATTTTCAATCACAAAGCATACGCTCATATTTGAACGGTCTTCGGTTGCTACATTTCCTTTAAAAAGTGGATTTCTATCAATCTCATCATATATCGCTTTCGCTTTTGCCAAGTTCTCTTTTGAAATCTGCGCTACACCACCTTTAGATTTTAACCATCTTAAGTTCAGCATCGCTACAAATACAGAAAAAACTGGTGGCGTATTGTACATAGATTCTGCATCAATCTGTTTTTTATAATCTAACATTGATGGAATGGCTCTACCTGATTTACCTAGGATCTCATCTTTAACAATCACCAAAGTTGCACCGGCAGGACCGATGTTTTTTTGCGCCCCAGCATAAATCAGGTCAAAATCAGCTACGTTGATTTCTTTACTGAAAATATCTGAAGACATATCACAAACCAAAGGAACGCTTACTTTTGGAAAGCTATGAAATTCAGTTCCGTAAATGGTATTATTAGAGGTAAAGTGTAAATAAGCACTATCTTTTTCAACTGAATAATCTTTAGGAATATAGCTGTAATTGGTATCTTTTGAAGAAGCTACCACGTCAATTTCTCCAAACAATTTTGCTTCTGCAATTGCTTTTTTAGACCATACACCTGTATCTAAATAACTTGCTTTTTTACCTTCTGGCAAAAGATTCATAGCTACCATAGTAAACTGTAAACTTGCACCACCTTGTAAAAAAATAACCGAATAACCTTCTGGAACATTAAAAAGTTCTTTTACTAAAGCAATTGCTTCATCCATAACGGCAACAAATTCTGGAGCTCTGTGCGAAATCTCTAAAATGGATAAACCTGTATCGTTAAAATTTAAAACTCCCTGAGAAGCTTGCTTAAAAACTTCTTGTGGCAATATGCAAGGACCTGCACCAAAATTATGTTTCATCGTGTTTTTTGTTTATTGGTTCAAATTTATGATAAACTAATCGGATACCTAGTTTTTATTTAAAATTTGGTGATTAATCTTAGATTTAGCTGCCGAGATGTTAAATAATTTGGAATGGCATACTGATAGTTATTTACATCGGTAATCCAAAG